>CANQJZ010000003.1 GCA_947624385.1 uncultured Oscillospiraceae bacterium | reverse complement strand
CGCAAATGCCTTGGATGGCTTTCCCCTTACGAAATCTTTTTTGACTCCTTGTTGCACTTAACTTGACAATTCACAATTTGACTTTATTCGGCTCTGCGGAGCCGAACTCTGCGAGGCTTACGACCATGCTCAATACCATTGACATACTTCAAACCCTGGATATGCTGGACCGGCAGCATTTGGACATCCGGACCGTCACGCTGGGCGTGAACCTCTTAGACTGCGCCCACCCGGACATCGACGCCTGCGCCCGGAAGATATACGACAAGATCTGCCGCCGGGCGGGCAGTCTCCTGAGCGTTACCCAGGGCATCGAGGCGGAGCTGGGTATCCCCATCGTCAACAAGCGTATCTCCGTCACGCCCATCGCCATGGTGGCACAGAGCACCACGGCGCGGGACTATACCCCCATCGCCGTGGCGCTGGATAAGGCCGCCAAGACCTGCGGCGTGGACTTCATCGGCGGCTTTTCCGCCCTGGTGCAAAAGGGTCTGACCGACGGGGACAAGCGGCTCATGGACAGTATTCCCCGCGCCCTGGCCGAGACGGATCTGGTCTGCGCCAGCGTCAACGTGGGCTCCACCAGGGCCGGCATCAATATGGACGCGGTGGCGGCTATGGGCCGGGTGGTAAAGCGCACCGCCGAGGCCACGGCCGACAGGGGCAGCGTGGGCTGCGCCAAGCTGGTGGTATTCTGCAACGCCGTGGAGGACAACCCCTTTATGGCCGGGGCGTTCCACGGTCCCGGCGAGCCGGAGTGCGCCGTGAACGTGGGCGTGTCCGGCCCCGGCGTGGTGTACGCCGCGCTGCAGGGCGTGAAGGGCCGGCCCTTCGACGAGGTGGCGGAGCTCATCAAAAAGACGGCCTTTCGTATCACCCGCATGGGCCAGCTGGTGGCCCGGACCGCCTCGGAGCGGCTGGACGTGCCCTTCGGGGTGGTGGACCTGTCCCTGGCGCCCACCCCTGCGGCGGGGGACAGCGTGGCCCGCATTTTGGAGGAAATGGGCCTGGAAATTTGCGGCACCCACGGAACGACCGCCGCCCTGGCCCTTTTGAACGACGCGGTGAAAAAGGGCGGCCTGATGGCCTCCGGGCGGGTGGGCGGCCTGTCCGGCGCGTTTATCCCCGTCAGCGAGGACGAGGGCATGATCGCCGCCGCCCGGTCCGGGGAGCTGACCGTGGACAAGCTGGAGGCGATGACATGCGTGTGCTCCGTGGGGCTGGACATGATCGCCGTGCCCGGCGACACCCCGGCGGAGACCATCGCCGCCATCATCGCCGACGAGGCGGCCATCGGCATGGTCAACAACAAGACTACCGCCGTGCGGCTCATACCGGCCGTGGGCTGCGCCGTGGGCGACAGCGTGGACTTCGGCGGACTTCTGGGCACCGCGCCCATCATGCCCGTACACCGGGCCGGGTCCGGGGACTTCATCGCCCGGGGCGGACATATCCCCGCGCCGCTGCACAGCTTGAAGAATTAAAAAATCATAACAAAAAATCACCGGGGCGGTTTTTCCGTCCCGGTGATCGGTTTTTGTGTCACGCCTCTTCGTCCGCCTCGTCGCGGGAGCGGAACAACAGGGAAACGCACCACAGTGCCGCCAGACCCACCAGCGTATAGATGACCCGGGAGACCGGGTTGGTCTGGCCGCCGAAGATCCAGGCCACGATATCGAACCGAAACAGACCGATGCTGCCCCAGTTCAGGCCGCCGATGATGGCCAGGATCAGCGCGATTCTGTCAATGACCATGAAAAAGACTCCTTTTCGCAGACTGATGATCTTGCGGAGCATAGTGTGCGCGAAAAGGAGTCAGATTATACACTAAATTTTGGAAATTTATTTGCCCAGAAATTCCCGGATGCCGGCGGCGATACCGGCACCGTCCAGGCCGAACTCGGCCAGCAGCTCGCCCGCCGTGCCGGAGTGGCCGAACACGTCCCGCAGCCCCAGGCGCATGACAGGCGTGGGCAGCTTTTCCGACAGCACGCCGCACACAGCCTCGCCCAAGCCGCCGAATATCTCGTGCTCCTCCACCGTGACGATGCGGCCGCACTTTTTCGCCGATTCGATCACCAGCGCCTCGTCCAGGGGCTTGATGGTGGCCATATTGACCACCCGGACGGAGATGCCCTCCGCCGCCAGCTGCCTTGCCGCCTCCATGGCCCCGGACACCGTTACGCCCGTGGCGATGACGGCCACGTCGGACCCCTCGGCCACGACCTCGCCCTTGCCGATGACGAACTGGTAGCTCTCGTCATGGAACACGGGGGTGGCCGCACGGCCGAAGCGCATATACACCGGTCCCCGCATCTCATAGGCCGCACGGACCATCTGCCGGGCCTCCACGTCGTCCGCCGGGCACAGCACCGTCATGCCGGGGATGACCCGCATGAGGGCAAAGTCCTCGCAGCACTGGTGGCTGGCCCCGTCCTCGCCCACGGTGATGCCGCCGTGGGTGGCGCCGATCTTCACGTTCAGGTGGGGATAGCCGATGGTGTTGCGCACCTGCTCATAGGCCCGCCCGGCGGCAAACATGGCAAAGGTGGACGCAAAGGGCACCAGCCCCATGGTGGAAAGGCCCGCCGCCACGTCCATCATGTTGGCCTCGGCGATGCCGCAGTCGAAATGCCGGTCGGGAAAGGCCTTCTGGAACGTATTTGTCTTGGTGGCGTTGGCCAGGTCCGCGTCCAGCACCACCAGGTCCTCATGCTCCGCGCCCAGCTCCTTCAGGGCGTTGCCGTAGCTCTCGCGGGTAGCGATCTTTTTCACGTCAGCCATCTTTCACACCTCCTCCAGCGCGGCCCGGGCGGCGGCCAGCTCGGCCATGCCCCGGGCATATTCCTCGTCGTTGGGCGCTTTGCCGTGCCAGCCCACCTGGCCCTCCATGTAGGACACGCCCTTGCCCTTCAGGGTCTTGAGCAAAATGGCCGTGGGCTTGCCGCTGCCATGGTTTGCGTGGAAGCAGCCGAAGGCGGCCTCCAGCGCGTCAAAGTCGTTGCCGTCCGCCCAGACCACGTCGCAGCCGAAGGCGGCGAACTTCTCGTCCAGCGGGGCGGAGTTCATCACCTGGGCGGTGGGGCCGTCGATCTGCAGACCGTTCACGTCCACGATGATGCACAGGTTGTCCAGCTTGTAGTGGGCGGAGAACATGGTGGCCTCCCAGATCTGGCCCTCGGCGATCTCCCCGTCGCCGCACAGGGCGTAGACGTTCACGTCCTTACCCAGGACCCTGGCCCCCTTGGCCATACCCGCCGCGGCGGACAGGCCCTGGCCCAGCGAGCCGGTGGACATGTCCACGCCGGGGACTGTCTCCATATTGGGGTGGCCCTGCAGATAGGAGCCCAGGTGGCGCAGGGTGGGCAGGTCCTCCACCGGGAAGAAGCCCCGGTTTGCCAGGGCGCTGTAAAGCCCCGGGGCGGTGTGGCCCTTGCTGAGCACGAACCGGTCCCGGTCGGCCCAGCGGGGGTTTTTCGGGTCGATGCGCATCTCCTTGAAATACAGATAGGTGAATACGTCCGCGGCGGAGAGACTTCCGCCGGGGTGGCCGCATTTCGCGCCGTGGGTCGCGGTCAAGATGCCCTCCCGCACACGGACCGCGGCCAGCTGAAGCTCTTTTTTCTCCCTGTCGGTCATGTTCCGTTCCTCATTTCTCATGTGATTTAAAGACTTGACTTGTTATATTTTACTACATTTTCCCGTTTTATACAACCGTGATTTAGAAACATTTTCCGTCTGCACCCGCCGGCGCGGGGCTACATATAGTGGAATGGGCTTGTAAAGCCCGAAGGAGGAAAATATGGCGGACTGTGTTTCTGAAAACATGAACATTATCTGCGGCCAGCAGGCCAACGGCCTGAACCGTTATCCCTGCCCGGTCCAGCCCTGCTGCCCGTCCATGATCGCCGGTCCCACCGGGCCCACGGGCCCCACCGGCCCTGCCGGCCTGATCGGCCTGACAGGCGCGACAGGCGCGACAGGTGCGACAGGTGCGACAGGCGCTACCGGACCCACGGGTGCGACTGGTCCTACCGGCGCGGCTGGTGCTGCGGGTGTCGCGGGTGCGACAGGCGCAACTGGTCCCACCGGGCCCACGGGTGCTGTCGGTGCGGCTGGCGCCGCGGGCGTCGCGGGTGCGACTGGCGCAACTGGTCCCACCGGGCCGACCGGACCGACCGGTGCGACGGGGCCTGCCGGGCCCACCGGCGCGGCTGGCGTCGCGGGTGTCGCGGGTGCGACTGGACCGACTGGACCGACCGGACCGACCGGTGCGACCGGACCGACCGGTGCGACGGGACCTGCTGGTGCGACGGGACCTGCTGGTGCGACGGGACCTGCTGGTGCCACTGGCGCGGCTGGTGCTGCGGGCGTCACGGGTGCGACTGGACCGACTGGACCGACCGGTGCGACGGGACCGACCGGTGCAACCGGCGCGGCTGGTGCCGCGGGTGTCGCGGGTGCGACTGGCGCGACTGGACCGACCGGACCGACCGGACCGACCGGGCCTACGGGTGCGACGGGTGCGACGGGGCCTGCCGGTGCGACCGGCGCGGCCGGTGCGGAAGGTCCCACCGGGCCGACCGGACCTACGGGGCCCACCGGTGCAACCGGACCTGCCGGTGCCACTGGCGCTACCGGTGCTGCGGGCGTCGCGGGTGCGACTGGACCGACTGGTCCCACCGGGCCGACCGGGCCTACGGGTGCGACGGGACCTGCCGGTGCAGTTGGCGCAACGGGTGCTGCGGGCGTCGCGGGTGCGACTGGACCCACCGGGCCGACCGGGCCGACCGGTGCGACGGGTCCTGCCGGTGCGACCGGCGCGGCCGGTGCGACTGGTGCGACTGGTGCGGAAGGTCCCACCGGACCGACTGGACCGACTGGTGCGACGGGACCTGCTGGACCTGCCGCGACCCCGGCGGCCGCTGTGGCGGACATCGCCACCCCGGCCACGGCCACCACGGAGGAAGTGGCCACCACGGTCAACACCCTGCTGGCCAATCTGCGGGCGGCCGGGCTGCTGGCCACGTGACCGATGACAAGGTAAGTCCGCCGCGTTTGCGGCGGACTTCTTGCGCTTGAAATGGAAAGGGGTAGTATATATGACCAACGCGGAGAAAGTGATCGCCATCGCCCTGGGAGAGGTGGGCTACCGGGAAAAGGCGTCCAACGCCAGTCTGGACCTGGCCACCGCCAACGCGGGCACGGCCAACTGGACGAAATACGCCCGGGACCTGTACCAGGCCGGGTATTATAACTTCAACAAAAACGGCTACGAGTGGTGCGACGTGTTCGTGGACTGGTGCTTTTTCAAGGCCTTCGGCAAGACGGAGGGCCAACTGATGCAGGCCCAGACCGGCCCGCTGGGGGCGGCGTGCCCCTACTCGGCGGGGTACTATAAGGCCCAGGGCCGGTACGACCAGACGCCCCGGGTGGGAGACCAGGTGTTCTTTCAGGAAAACGGCGCGCTCGTACACACCGGCATCGTCACGGCGGTTGGGCCGACCACCATCACCACCGTGGAGGGCAATAAAAACAACGCCGTGTCAAAGCAAAACCGGAGCCGTTCGGACAGCTACATCGCCGGGTACGGCCACCCGGCCTATGACGGCGCGGCGGCTCCGACCGGCTCTGGCGGCGCTGCGGTCGCGCCCACGCCGGAGGACCCGGTGAAGGCGTGGCAGACCTGGCTGGGCGTGACGGCGGACGGCGCGTACGGCTCCGACACCCGGACCGCGGCGCTGGGGCGCATGCTGCCTGGTTTCGCGGCCAGGTATCCCCTGCGCTCTGGCGCGACCGGCGACGAGGTGAAGACGCTCCAGGGGCGGCTTTACAGTCTGGGCTATGACCCCGGGGGCCTGGACGGGGAATATGGCCCCGGCACCGTGGCGGCGGTCCGGGCCTATCAGGAAAAGACACCGGGCCTCACCGCCGACGGCGAAGTTGGTCCCGCCACTCTGGCGGCGCTGTTTGGCATTTGAGGACAAAAAAAGAACGCCGCTTCCGGTGTGCTGCACCGGGGGCGGCGGTTTACTGAGCCTTTTTCAGGTCCGATACTTCCTGCATCAGCGTCTTGACGATGGACTTGAGGAAAACGACATCATCCTCCAGATTATCGACCCGGCTCTTGGGCGCCAGCGTCTCCAGCAGAGTCTGGTGGCCTTCGGCCAAAAGCTTGAAGTTCGGCATGACCGCGTTTTCGATGTAGACCATGATGCGGTTCTCGGAGGCGCTGATCTTTGCCGTCATGCGCTCCTCGGAGGCGTTGATCTTTGCCGTCATGCGCTTCTCGGAGGCTTCGATCTTTGCCGTCATGCGCTTCTCGGAGGCTTCGATCTTTGCCGTCATGCGTTCCTCAGAAGCATTGATCTTTGCCGTCATGCGCTCCTCGGAGGCTGAGATGGAAGTGTCGATCAGTTCCTTGATGGCTTGCAGGTCTTGCTTTTCTAACATGGGAGAGCTCCTTTCTGCGTGCCGCTTCCGTGGGCGCGTATCAATGCTTTGTTTGTATTGTACCATGTCGTGCGGTTCCGGCGCAAGCCGGGAGCACGACCGGTATGCTGATGTAGAATAGCGGTTTTGCCGCTATTCTACCACAAACACCGGAGGAAGACAAGGGACGCCCCATTCAAATTGCCGCCCTCCGGCGGCAACATTGTTCCCGGGGTCCCCACGCGGCACGCTTACCGCGTGGGGAAAAGACAGAACAGCCCTGACCGACGAGGCAAAACCTCCGGCGAAGCCGGAGGCTTGAATAGGCCCTGGAAGGGCCTGGTACCGGCAGGCGTCTCAAGACGCATCGAATTTTTACCGCTTGCATCGCTTGCCCCACAGCCCGTAAACGGGCGATCCCTTTTCCCGGCAGTGCTCTCGTTGATTAAGTTTTTTTACTTGTAGCTCGCTTCGCTCGATGCTTGCAGCTAAAGCTTTTTGCGAGACGCCTCCACTGGCATAGCCAGTGGTTTCCGAAACCAATGAGGACCGGCTTGCCGGTCCTCATCGTCTTCAGGAGCGTTTCGACGCCTATCAGCGTTGCATTTTTGCTTTGTCGTTACATGCGGCCTCACATGATCTTGCGAAACAGGGCTTTGAAGTCCTCCACCGTGGCCGGCTTGGGGTTGCCCGGTGCGCAGGCGTCCGCCGCGGCGGACTGGGCCAGGAAGTCCAGGTCCTCTTCCTTGAGCTTGTCCAGCTTGGCGGGGATGCCCACGTCGGCGGACAGCTTCTTCACCGCGTCGATGGCGGCGGCGCGATACTCGGCCTGGGTCATGTCATCCACGCCCTTCACGCCCATAGCCCGGGCGATCTCGCGGTATTTCTCGCCGGTGGCGTCGGCGTTATACTCCATCACGATGGGCAGCATCATGGCGCAGGCCACGCCATGGGGCGTGTCGTACACCGCGCCCAGGGTGTGGGCCATAGAGTGGGCGATGCCCAGGCCCACGTTGGAAAAGCCCATGCCGGCGATATACTGGCCCAGGGCCATATTCTTGCGGCCTTCCGGGGCGTTCTTCTGGGCAGAGCGCAGATTCGCGGCGATGAGCCGGATGGCCTCCAAATGGAACATGTCGGTCATCTGCCAGGCGGCGGCGGTGGTGTACCCCTCGATGGCGTGGGTCAGGGCGTCCATGCCGGTGGCGGCGGTCAGGCTCTCGGGCATGGACAGCATCATGTCCGGGTCCACCACGGCCACGTCGGGGATGTCGTGTACGTCCACGCAGACAAACTTGCGCTTGCGCTCCACGTCGGTGATGACGTAGTTGATGGTCACTTCCGCGGCGGTGCCGGCGGTGGTGGGCACGGCGACGGTGAACACCGCGTGGTTCTTGGTGGGGGCCACGCCCTCCAGAGAGCGGACATCGCCGAACTCCGGGTTGGTGATGATGATGCCGATGGCCTTGGCGGTGTCTATGACGGAGCCGCCGCCCACGGCCACGATGCTGTCCGCGCCGAAAGCCTTGAAGGCGGCCACGCCGGATTGGACGTTCTCGATGGTGGGGTTGGGCTTGATGTCCGTGAAGATGGTGTAGTCCATGCCTTTTTCCTTGAGGCCGTTCAGGATGGCGTCGATCTGGCCGGACTTGACCACATGATTGCCGGAGGCGATGAACACCTTCTTGCAGCCGCGGGCGGCCAGCTCGTTGGCCACCTCGGCCACGGCCCCGGCACCGTGATAGGATACGTTGTTCAGTACGATGCGATTTGCCATAATGATTTCCTCCTGAAATAAGATAAAATTAGTTTTTCCGCTCTTACGCCAGATACCCCGCCCGGAGGGTCACTTTAAAGTGCTCCGCCAGCAGGTGCAGCTGGTCGTCCGTCAGCGTCTGTTTGATGGGCAGGGGGGCGATCTTCATCCAGATCTTCGCCGCCTTCTCCGCCGTCTCGATGAGGCCGAAGGTCTCGTCCAGGTCCTTGCCCGCGCCGTAGATGCCATGCTGGGCCCAGACGACCAAGCGGGCCGACTTCATCTTTTCGGCCGTGGCGATACCGATCTCATTCGTGCCGCACAGCATCCAGGGCAGCACGTTCACCCCGTCCGGGAACACCACGATGCACTCGGTACACATCTGCCACAGGGTCCTTGTGAAAGCCCGCTCGTCCAGGTCGTGGACGTAGGTCATGGCCAGTAAATTCGCCGGGTGGCAGTGCATGACCACGCGGTTTTCCGGGTCTACCGCCAGCCGGGCGGCGTGGCTCATCATGTGGGCGGGGAACTCGCTGGTGGCTCTGCCCCCGTCCGTGAAGCCCCAGAGAAGCTCCGCCGTGGCGCCCTTGTCCGCCAGACGCACCAGGCCCAGGTTCACGTCCGGGGCGTACTGCACGTTTTTAAAGTACTTGCCTGTGCCGGTGACGAGGAAGTACTTCCCGTCCAGTTCCGGGGCCTCAAACCCCGTGGGGAGGGTGCGGACGACGGTGTTTAAGTTTACATAATCGCTTACTTCCGCCTCGTCCAGCAGCAGGCTTATATTGCCCCCGTTGCGCTCGTCCCAGGTGTGGGCGTACATATTGGTGGCTGTGCGGATCATCTCGGTCATGAAGGGCGCGGTGAGGATGTCTTTCATGGTATCTCTCCTTATCTCGTTATGATATCGACCGGTACGTTGAAGATTTTAGCGACTTTCAGGATGGTTTCGATATGCCGTCCCACGGCGGCGGCCATATGGTGGGTGGGACCGGCCTCGCTCCACCTGTCGCAAAATTCCCGGGCTCCGCAGGCGAAGCGGGTGCGCATGTTGGTGTCGCCAAAGGTGAAGATGGGTCCCGGCTCGTTGACGCCCTCGGCCACGACGAACTTGAAATGGCCGTCCCGGTCCTGGGTGATGCCCAGGTACGTCACCGGCCCCGTGGGGGGATAGAACTGGGTCAGGTACCCGCCGCCTGTCTTGCCGTGGAACACGGGGACGATCTTCATGGTGGGCTTTCGCGCCTGGGAGATGTCCGCGTCCCCGGAGCCGCTGTGGCCGATGATGCAGATATCCTCGTCAAAATCGATGGAGTACATCTCGGAAAGCTGACCCGTGCCGGAAATGGTTTTGAGGATGCTCATGGCCATGGCGACCTTGATGTCCCCCTCCACGGCGCAGGCGGTGCCCTGCTTGATGAGCATGGAGAAGGCGGGGATGAGCATGCTGTCCAGCTTCCCGGCCACGCCCCGGGCGAAGCCGTCGTAGTGGGAGGCCACGAAGGCCAGCTGCTCGTCACGCACCCACTGCTCGAAGGCCACCACGTACTTGGCCATATCCCAGACCTTTTCCACGGTCCCGCCGCCCTCGATATCGAAGGTGTCCAGGATATCCTGCGCCTTGGCCCGGATGGCGGCCTCGTCGGTCACGTCGTCCGCGATGGCCCACATCTTCTCCCAGTCGAACTGCTTGGTGTACAGGCCCATGCGGTGGTAAAGATTCGTCTCGTCGATGTACAGGTCCATCATCCCGGGGTATGGCCGGCCGATCTGGGCCAGGTTGGTGTCCCGGAAGCGGCGGCGCACCTGGGCGGCTTTGCACCAGTCCTCGATTTCCGCCTGGGCATGCTCGTCGCCGCCCTCCACCACGCCGGTGATCACCGCGTGGCGCTTGCCGGCCCGTTCCAGGTCCGCCACCATCTCCCCCACGGCCCCGCAGGCGTACAGCGTACCCAGCCAGGTGGCCGTGTCGGTGTGCTCGTAGTCAGGCGCCCGCTTTTTCTGCAAATTCACCAGCACCACGGGCACGTCCAGGTCCCGCACGGCGGGGAGCATGTTGTAGCTGGTGGCGTAGGTGAGAAGCTGCAATATCACCAGGTCCACGTCCGCGGCCCGGAACCTGTCTCCCGCGGCCATGGCCAGCTCCTTGGTGGTGACGAGGCCGCCGTCGATGAGCTCCACGGTGTCGGGGATGCGTTTTTTGAAGTCCGCGTATTGGCCCTCAAACTCGGGTACCAGGGAGGGGAACTGGGGCAGGTACGCCCCCAGGGCGATGGCGAACACGCCCACTCGCGCTTTGGTCTGGACTAACATGATGCTGCCTCCATTTGTACTTTTAAGTTGCCCAGGGCCGTGGCCTCGATGGGCAGAGCGATCACTTCAAGGCCCGTGGCCTGTTCGGTCAGGCGGTTCAAAAAGACGTTTTTCGCCCCGCCGCCCACGATGTAGAGTTTATTATAGCACGTCCCCGTGTTGCGCTCCAGCTCTTCAATGGCGTCCCGGTAGCTGAGGGCCAGGCTCGCATAGGCGCAGCGGAAATAGTCGCCGGGGGTCCTGAGCGCCCCGCCCGCGGCCTCGTCAAAGGCCGCCTTCATGCTCTCCGGGGCCAGGAACCCGGGCGCGTTGGCGTCCACCGTGACGGCGCAGGCGCTCGCCTCCGCCATTTTCACGATCTGGGAAAACGGCGTGTCCGGGCACAGCTCCTTTTGTAGCTCATTTACCAGCCACATGCCCATGATGTTCTTCTGGTAGCGGTCATACCCCACGCCGCCCTCGTTGGAATAGTTGGCCGCCCGGCTGGCCTCATCCGTGATGGGCTTGGGTGTCTTGACGCCCAGCAAAGACCAGGTGCCGGAGGAGATATAGGGCTGGTTTCCCTCCATGGGGATGCCCTCCACCGCCGAGCCGGTGTCATGGGTGACGCAGAGGACGCATTGGATCCCCTCATACGCGCCGATGACCGTTCCCGGCTTGGTGAGCTTTGGAAACAGCGCCCGTGAAAGGCCCAGGGCATTCGCGATGTCCAAATCAAATTCCCCGGTCTGGGCGTTCACCATACCGGTGGTGGTGGCGTTGGTGTACTCCCTTGCCTTGACGCCGCAGAGCTTCCACAGCAGATACTCCGGCAGCATCAGCATGTCCGTGACGCCCTCCAGCCGGCCGGCAAGTTTGTCCGCGTAAAGCTGGTAGATGCTGTTGAAGGGCTGGAACTGGCACCCGGTGCGGCGGTAGAGCTCGGCGAAGGGCATTTTTTCGTGGACCTTTTCGATCACCGGCTCGGTGCGGTTGTCCCGGTAGGCGCAGCAGGGCAGGACTTCCTCGTCCCCCCGGAGCAGCACGTAGTCCACGCCCCAGGTGTCGATGGCAAGGGTGGCGATGGCGCCAAATTCCGCCCGAGCTTTTTCGATGCCCGCCCGGACCTCCGCCAGCAGGGCGGCTATGTCCCAGGTCAGGTGGCCGTCCCGCTCTACTACCCCGTTGGGGAAGCGGTGGACCTCCTTTGTTTGGAGCGCGCCGTCCACAAGCCAGCCCACGATGTGCCGGCCCGACGACGCGCCGATGTCGATGGCAAGATGGTACTTCATATCATCACCCGCTTTTTGCCAACTGCACGGGCTTATCCCGTGCAGTCAGATCATCTGTAGAATTTGCGCAGAAAGTACGCCGGGGCGCAGCTCCAGGCGTGGCAGTAGCTGTTGACGATGGTGCCGCCGTAGGGCGACGCGTCCGGGTCGGCGGGGTCGTACAGTTCCCAGAAGGTGTCCGCGCCCTCGTCGGCCATGCCGCCCCAGTACCGGCGCAGGACGTCCAGGGCCTTGTCCCGCTCTCCCACAGCCAGCAGCGCGTCCACGTAGTTATGCATCATGTAGGGCGTCACCATGGCCTCCGTGTCCGGCCTTTCGGCTATCCGCTCCAGCAGCGCGGCGGCTTCCGCCCCCTCCACAGCGCCGCCCAGCACCATCCATACCTGGCTGGCCCAGGACACCTGCCGCGCCGCGCCGCTGACGAAAAGCCGGGACTTCTTGTCCCACAGATACGCCTTCGCGGCGGCGGTCTTTTTGGCAAGGCTCTCCCGCAGAACTTCGTCCGGCTCGCCCAGCGCCCGGACCAGCTCTATGGCCGCCCGCAGACAGTACAGGGTGATGCCCTGGGCGGAGGCCTGCTTGTTGAGGGCCAGGTTCCAGTCCACAAAGCACCAGCCCATCTGGTCCCGGTCCCGGACCAGGCCATTTGCGTCAAAGTCCGCCTCCGCCAGTTCGGTCTGCCGCAGAGCGGTGGGCCACAGCTCCCGGACGGCGTCCATGTCGCCCGTGGCGCACATATAGTCCCGCAGGGCGGCGGCGAAGAACAGAGAGTAGTCGAACATGAACGTGTCGTCCGCCTCGATCTCCGGCTCCAGGAACAGGCAGGCGCTGACCCGCCCCTCCTCATTGGCCGTGCCGGCGAACAGATACAGACACGCCTTCACCAGGTCGTTTGCGCGGTACGTCTCATAATTGGCCAGCGCCTGCATCCGCAGGTCGCCCAGCCACAGGCGGCGGTCCCGCTTGGGGCCATCCTCGAACACCGTCTGCATACACTCCCGCAAGGTCCTGCCGGCGATGGCGTCCAGCTTATTTAACTGCCCGTCGCCGCTGGCATAGGGCGCCAGCGCACTGTCGTCCGCCGAGGTGGTGGCGTCGCACCAGGCGTCCGTGAGCACCAGACTGTACTTGCCGCTCACGTCCAGCACCTCCAGCCGCAGATACCGGAAAGCATACCGCCTGGGCAGGGCCAGTTCCGCCGGCAGCACGTCCATATGGACCTGCTCCTGCTGTATCCAGCCCTTGCTGATCCAGCCGGTGTACGCCTCCGGGTCCTCCGTCAGCTCGCAGGCCCGCTCGGCAAACTGCACCCGCAGCCACGCGGGCGCGTCCGGGTGGCTGCCCACGCTTGCAAAGCGCAGCGTCACATGGCCCACCCAGTGATTGCCGAAGTCCAGCAGGATGCTGTCCCCCTTTGCCAGGGTCCGGCCCTGCCACACCCCGGCGGGCTTTGCGGCTGTCCTGCCGTTCTGTTGGCACAGTTCCGCCGCGCATACAGGCTCCACGCGCTGTACCCGCAGCTTTGGCAGCAGCCCGTTTGCCTTTTCCAGAAAAACCTCGTTACGCCCCATAGGGTATCCTTTCCTCTGCTCCCACCACGTCCAGCAGTTCAGAGAACGTGGAAAGATTGTACTCGCCCGCGCCGGCCGCCGAGGCGTCCCCCAGACAGGCCACCTGGAAGCCGCCCGCGTGCCCGGCCTGGGCGCCGGACACTGCGTCCTCCACCACCAGGCACTGAGAAGGCTCCAGACACAGCATCTGCGCCGCCTTCAGGAACACCTCCGGGTCTGGCTTGGACCGGGTGATGTTGTTGCCGTCGGAGACGGCGTCGAAATAGCCGCCCAGGCCGATCTGCTGCAGGATGAAGGGGGCGTTCTTGCTGGACGAGCCGATGGCCAGAAGCAGACCCATCTCGTCCAGGATGTTCAGCGTGGAGCGCACTTCATCGGTCAGGTCCGCGGGACTCATGCGGGACAGATATTGCTTATAGAGCTCGTTTTTCTGCTCCGCCAGGGCCTCTTTTTCCGCCCGGCTCAGCGTGCCGTTATACCGCTCCAGGATGATGTCCAGGCTCTCCATGCGGCTGACGCCCCGCAGGCGGTTGTTGACCGTCCTGTCAAAGGGCACGCCCAGACTGTCCGCCATAGCCTTCCATGCCAGATAATGGTATTCGTCAGTATAGCATATCACGCCGTCCAAATCAAAAATGATGGCTTGAAATTTCATAGCTTTACCTCACTGGCCCAGATAGTCCTTGCCACAGAAGGGGTCCACCGGACTCCGCCCGGTAAAGGCGCCGCGGCCCATGAGCTTGTCCATGACGGCCCGGCAGAAATGGGGCGCGTCGGCGTAGGCGTTGATGTAGGTGCCGATCATGGGCGCGTCGAAAAGATGGTAGGGGCAGGCGGTGCTGATCATCAGCGCCGGTACCTCCGACGTAAACCAGGGCGCGTCGTCCCCCAGGCCGAAGGTCACGTTCCAGTTGAGCCGCAGAGTGGTATTGTTGGAGGCGTTGCGCATATTGGCGATGTAGACATACAGGTCGTAGTCGCTTTTCGCCTCCGCCACGCTCCGGTACATCTCGTGCATGAGCCGGCCCTTCTCCGGGCTCAGCTCCGGCGTCATGAAGTCCTGGACCGTGATGGTCACACGGCGGTCCCGGACCGTCACCTGGAAGCCCTCCGCCTCGAACAGTTCCTTCCATCTCTGCACGAAGGGGTCGGCCGGGTCCGTGGACTTCTGGATCACATTGAGATAGACCCGTGGATACTTTTTAGGCGACAGGGGCAGCAGCTTATTTTCGTCCCGCACCAGGGTGACGGACCGGTCCGCCACCGACGCGGCCCAGCCCTTGAACCGTCCGCAGCCTACGGTTTTCAAAACCTCCGGGCCGGGCACCAGCGTCCCTTCCGCCGCCTTTTCCGGCAGGCCCAGCGACGCCTTCACCGCCAGGATGCGCGTCACCGCCTCGTCCAGCCTCTCCTCGCTCACCAGGCCCGTGCGCAGGCCCTCCAGCAAAAAGCCGTAGTCCTCGTCCAGGTCCTTGTTGAACAGGATCATGTCCACACCTGCCGCGATGGCCGCGGGGATGGCCAGACGCCGGGGCATGGCGGCGGTGAAGCCAACCATGGGCGTGGCGTCGGTGGAGACCAGACCGTTGTAGCCCAGCACACCCCGCAGGAGCCCCGTGATGAGCGCCTTGTTCAGGCTGGCGGGCAGCAGCTGTTCTTTCCGGGAGGCGGCGGGGTCCAGCTTTTTCGTCCAGGCGGGCTGGGCGATGTGCCCCGCCATAAGGGTCTTGGCCCCCTTGTCGATCAAAGCCTTGTAGACCTTGCCGTATGTGTCCATCCAGGTGTCCGCGTCCAGGCTGTTCACGCTGGTCACGATGTGCTGGTCCCGCTCGTCCACGCCGTCGCCGGGGAAGTGCTTGATGCAGGCGGCCACGCCCAGCTCGTCGGCGGCGTCCATATACCGGGCGGCGCAGGCGATGACGCGCTCCGGGTCCGCGCCGAAGGTGCGGGTGTTGGTGATGGGGTTATGAAACTCCCTGTCGATGTCCACGATGGGCGCGAAGGACCAGTTCAGGCCCAGCGCGGCGCCCTCGGCGCAGGCGACATAGCCCATGTGGTAAGCGTCCTCCGGATCGCCTGTGGCCGCCACGGCCATAGGCGCGCCGAAGCTGGTGCCCTCCAGTGCCAGACCGTCCCCGCCGGCCTCCGTGTTGGCGGCCAGGAGCAGGGGGATGGGCGCCAGGGACTGTATCTTCCGGTGGGTCGCCTGCACATAGGCGGCGGGCCCGGCCCGGTACATCATGCCGCCTACGCCGATGTCCTGCAGCTGGTGGCGCAGCACGGCCTCCTCGTCGGTGAAGCCCATGGGGCAGAACACCTGCCCCGCTTTCTGCTCCAGTGTCATGGACGAGAGCGTATCGCGCACCCAGGCGGCCTCGTTATCGGTGAGGGAAAAGGGCTTTGCTTGCAGATCGATCATGGTTTGGCCTCCGATCTTCTTCTATTTTGGAAACAGCCTCTTTTCACCGGAAAAGAGGCTGTTTTTCATCACGTTAATTCTTCCGGGGAGACAGGAGCTTTCTCAGAAGCCCCTCGTTGTTCAGGTATATCAGGAACACCACCAGCAGCACCGCGTTGATGATGGACTGGGCGGAGGCGCTGATTTGGTTGGAGAACACCGCGAAGGTGGAGTTGAGCATGCTCATGCATACCGCCGCCAGCAGGAACCCCAGCTTCTCATTGGAGAACCGGCCGATATACCCGCCGATGAACATGGGCAGGAATGCGGTAAACATGATGCCGATGGAGCCGAAGCTCAGGGACCCGCCGTTGATATTGGAACTGCGGGACATGTTGAGGAAGCCCACGATGCCCATGAGCGCGCCGCAGATGGCATAGCAGGCCAGGGCGTTGGGCACCTCGCGGATGCCCGTGTTGACGGCCACCTTCTGGCCGTTTTGCAGGGCCTTGTAGTCATAGCCGAACTTCGTGTGGTCAAAGAGGATGACGATTACAGCCAGCACCACCACGATGATGGACAGAGGCCAGTACCAGTTGCCCGCGAAGGCGCTCAGGGAGGCGCTTCTCACCTCGGTCATCACGTACTTGCCGCCGGTGATGGTGAAGCTGACGCCCTCATAGATCAGCGTCACGCCCAGCGACGTGATGATGGGCGGGATGCGGAGAAGCACATACAGCCCGCCGGAGGCCAGGCCGATCAGCGCCCCGACAACTACGTTCAGCGCCAGCATCAGCGGTGCGCTGCCCGCGCCGCCGCCAAGGATGGAGTAGGTGATCTTGCTGGAGAGCACGCTGGCCAGCACCGCCATCGCTCCCAGAGAGAAGTCGAACCGCCCGCTGTTGAGGTTGATGGACAGGGCCATGGTGGTGATCATCACGATGGCCGTGTAGATCACGAAGTAGTTGAAGCTGGTTCGGTTGGCGATCATGCTTCTGCCGTTGGCGGCGCACAGGCCCCACAGAACCGCCGCCACGATCACGGGGATCGCCAGCGTACCGATGAGCTTTTTTCCCACGTTGTTTTTCATAGGGCACCTCCGGTCAAGTTGGTCTGCCGGGCGGGAGCGGACCCCCGCCCGGACAGACAGGAAGGAGATTTAAGCTGCTATTAGTTGGATTCAACCAGGGCGACCAGATCATCATAGGCAATCCCCTCGCCGATGACGGCGTCCAGCACGTCCTTGCTGAAGATGGGGCTGTCGCCCTTGTCGCCGTTGAAGATGGTGTCGAAGGTCTCGCTGTCGGTGGCGACCAGGTAGCTCTGACTGATGGAGATGGCGTTGCCCTCCGCGTCACGGATAGGATTGCCATTCACCGCGTCCAGGGTGGCGGCGAAGATGGGGCCCACACTGGAGGAATACTTGCCGGCGATGTAGGTCAGGGTGCCGTCGGACATGTTGGCGGCGTTGCCGGAGGTAAAGGAGTCGATGTCGCCGTAGGGGATCTGCGCGCCGTTGAGGGCGTCGGCGAAGAAGGTGGTGGCCATGCCCACGGACAGGAAGGCGTCGGGACCCTGGGAGATGGCGCCGTTCAGCTCGTCAAAGGTGGTGTCGCCAAAGCCCTGGAGATAGGCAACGACCTGGATGTCGCCCTCGATCTTGGAGGGGTCTACGCCCTGGTCGCCGAAAATCTGGCCCACGATAGCGTCCTTCTCGGCCGCGCCGCCATAGGTGCAGCCCAGGCCCGCCAGCAGGCCGGCGGCACGGTAGACATGCATGGGGTTGGGGATAAACGCGCCGTAGATGGCCACGTTCTTCACGCCCTGGCCGGCATAGTACTCGCCCATGGCGACGCCGGCTTCATACTCGGTGTCCATGCTGGGACCGATCTGGCCGACGAAGTACTCGCTGGTCTTGAACTGCTCAAACTGCTCGTCCTCCAGCATACCGGAGACGACGGCGTAGTACAGCTCGTTCTCAATGGCCGTCTCGATCTGGGTGACACGGTCGGAGCTGGACAGGGAGAGGATGGCGTCGTAGCCCTGAGCGGCGAACTTCTCGATGGCGCTCTTCTCAGCGGCGGCGTCCTCCAGCTGGTCGGTGTAGGTGAAGGTCACGTCATAGTTGGCGGCGATGTAGTCCTCGTAGTAGGCGCGGAAGCCCAGGGCCTCCTCACCGCTCACGTCGGAGACAAGAACGCCGATCTTCACGGTGTCATCGGCATAGGCCATCGCGCCCAGAGAGGCGACCATCGCCACAGCCAGGACCAGGGCGAAGAGCTTGGAAAGGGACTTCTTCATGTTACATTTCCTCCTTAAAATATTTTTCATTTCATAACGTGCGAAGCACGACGCTTCCTTATTTATCGGGGCAGGATCTGGGTGCGGTAGTTGATGCCGGTGACGAACACCACGACGAGGAAAAAGACCGCGCTGATGATCTGGGAGATGCCGTAGCCGGCGTTGGAGTCCACCAGCAGCATGAGGATGTTGTTCAGAAGGATGTAGGAGAATCCGCCCACCAGCGCGGCGTAGATCCGGGACCGGGCCCCGCCGGAGATGGGCATACCGCCGAAGACGATGGCCACGATGATGTTCATGCCGATGCTGCCGGCGGTAGTGGTGGTCACGGAGGGCGTATATACCAGCGTGAGGAACGCCCCGATGCCCACGCCCAGACCCGCCATGACAAAGGCGATGATGGCGTATTTGTTGAGGCTGATGCCCGTCAGCTGAGCGCAGACCGGGTTGCCGCCCAGGAATTTCTGCCGCCGGCCGATCTTGGTGTAGTTGAACACGAAGATGCACAGCGCTGAGAACACCACCAGGACGATGATCTTGAAAAGCGGCTTATCCAGGGGCTTGACCACCTCGCTGGGGATGCTGATGCCGCCCAGAGCGCCGCCGTAGGTGGTGATGAGCTGGGCCGCCACGGCTGACAGCACCGACATCATAGCCACAGTGGTGACGAATACCGGGATGTGGAACACGCTGGCCAGCACGGAGCTGAAAAGCGAGCACCCCACCGCCACGGCGAAGATGACCAGCAGCATCAGCGGCAGGCTCTCCGTAGCGTTGTAGGTCAGCACGCCCAGTGTCGCGCTGAACAGCGTGGACGCACCCAGGCTGATGTCGAAGGAGCCAAGGGTGTAGATGAACACCGCGCCGGTGGCTACGATGGCCAGCACCACGCCCTCGTTGAACACGATCTTCAGGTACATGTCCAGCCGGTAGCCCTTGGCCGTGACGATGGCGCACAGGGCCCCGAACAGCCCGGCCAGCGCCAGAAACGGCAGGACGGTTATGAGAGTCTGACGGCGGCGGTAGCTGACGGCCAGTTTATCGTTCTTATCCATGTTGCCCTGCCCCCTTAAATCATGTATTTGATGATCTCGGTGTCGGTCATCTCCGGGCCCCGGGTAAATTCCTTCGTCACCCGGCCGTCTTTCATGACGACGAGCCGGTCGCACATGCCGATCAGCTCCGGCATCTCCTCCGAGATCATGACGATGGACTTGCCCTCGCCCTTCAGCCGGACCATCAGCTGATACATGGCCTGCTTCACGCCGATGTCCACGCCTCTGGTGGGGCAGTCCAGGATCAGCACGTCACTGCCCCTGCCGATCCACTTGTCGAAGACCACCTTCTGCTTGTTGCCGCCGGACAGCTGGGACACCTGCTGGTCCCGGCCGGCGCACTTGATGCTCAACTCGCCGATCTGCTGGTCCACATACTTCCGCTCCCGGCCCCCCAGGATCAGAAAGTCATGTACGGCGTACCGCTCCATACCGGCCACGGCGATGTTGTCCTGGATGCTGGCGCTGAGACACAGGGACTCCACGTCCCGGTCCTTGGCCACATAGCCGATGCCCTGCTTCATGGCTACGGCCTCGCTGGTGATGGCGGCGCCGCTGCCGGTGGTGACGGAGCCGGCGTCCGGTTTGATCGCGCCGAACAGGATCTTGCCCAAATCGTGCATCCCGCACTGGCTCAGACCGCCCACGCCCACGATCTCGCCCTTATGTACCGCCAGGGACACATCCTGCACCGCCTGCCCGGCGGTCAGATGCTCCGCCCGCAGAGCGATCTCCTTCCGGCAGGTAGCCTGGGTATCGCTGCGGTAATAGTCCCCCTGCAGCTCCCGGCCGATCATGCTGGTGCGGATCAGATCCGGGTCGAACTCGTCCTTGGTGAAGCTGCGGCCCAGCTTGCCGTCCCGCAGGACGGTGAGGGTGTCGCAGGTGGCGAGAAGCTCGTCCAGGTCGTGGCTGATGAACAGCACGCTCTTGTCCGCCGCCTTCTGCTCCCGCATGAGCTCGTATATCTTCTCCCGCCCGATCTGGCTCAGGGCCGTGGTGGTTTCGTCCACCACGAAGATGTCCGGCGCCCGGGCGATCACCTTAGCAATCTCCACCAGCTTCCGGTCCTGCATATCCAGCAACCCCATGGGCAGGGCCGGGTCTACGCTGTCCATGCCCACCCTGTCCAGCACCTGGCGGGCCGCCGCCATCAGCTTCTTCCGGTCGATAAAAGGCCCATGGGCGAACTGGGAGATGCCGCCCAGAAAGATGTTCTCCGCGATGCTGATGCCGGGGACGGTGCCCTGCTCCTGCACGATCATGCCGAAGCCCTGCTCCAGCGCTTCCACCATGCTGGCGGGATTCCATCTCTGGCCCTTGAACACCATCTCGCCGCTGTCCGCTTTCTGCATCCCGGCGGCGATGGAGGAGATCGTGGACTTGCCCGAGCCGTTCTCTCCGATCAGGCCCCGTATCTCGCCGGGGTAGACGGTCAGATCCACCTTGTCCAGCGCCACGGTGCTGCCGAAGCGCTTGCACATGCCCTTCATTTCCAATATCGGCTTTGCCATAAGCTCACCTCACTGTCAATATTATAAAAAAGCGGCTCCCGGCCGGGCCACCGAACATTTGCCCTGTTTTGATGTGGTTTTTAGCCAGAAAAGAAACAAAATCTGAATGGGCATGAAAAAACGGCCCTGACCGGGCCGGTGAATCGTAAATATCCGATGTTTCTGTGCAATACCGCCGCAGATAACGGTCTGTTTTTGTGCATCATGCACATTCCTGGGTGGTAAACGCCGTGTATCTGACCGGGTTTTGCAGCGCCAAAGGAAAGATAATTTTTCCATTATTTTTGTTTTTCTCAAAAAATCCTTAAATTTTTAATCTTTCCTCGTCGTTTTTACCTGTTTTCTCCTTGTATTTTTGTCCAGAGTTCGATAAAATATACAAAGGAGAGGGGGTATCGCCATGCGTCAGCGCTATGAGCTTCTGGATTTTTCCACCCATATGCCCATCCGATGCACCATGCAGCACATCGGGAACATTGAGCCGCATCTGCATGATTTTTTCGAGGTCATCCTCATCCTCAGCGGCCAGTGCCGCTTTACCAGCGACGGACTGCTGTCCACTCTGGGACCGGAGGACGTGGTGGCCGTCAACAGCCACACGCCCCATGAGCTGCACAGCGCGGACTGCGTACTCATCAGCGTCCAGTTTGAGCAGAGCATGTTCGAGCAGACCCTCCCCATGCCCCAGCACCCCCAATTCATCTGCAACAGCGCCCAGCAGGGCGACAGCGCTGCCTTTGCCGCCATCCGCCGGCTCATCGCCCGCCTGGTCAAGAACAACGCCGACCGGCAGCAGGGGTATGAGCTGCGCAACTGGAGCCTGATCTACGAGCTCATGGACGTGATGTACAACAACTTCCGGGCGGACGCCGGCAGTCCCCAGACCCTGCGCAATTACCGCTACGCCGCCCGCATCGGACGCATCACCGCCATCATCAACGACCACTACGCGGAAAACTTCACCCTCTCCCAGCTGGCGGAGCAGGTGCACCTGTCCGCGCCATATCTCTCCAAATTCTTTGACCAGCACTTTGGCATGAGCTTTCTGGCCTATCTGACCCAGCTCCGGCTGGGTCGGGCCGTGGCCGCCCTGGAGAGCACGGACGACACCATCGAGGTCATCTCTGCCCAGAGCGGCTTCCCCAACAGTCACGCCTTCGTCCAGGCATTCAAAAGGGAATACGGCGTCCTGCCCAGCGTGTACCGCCGCCAGAGCCGGATGGAAGAGGCGGACGCCGCCTCGCCTGTGCCGGTGGTGGAGCAGCACGACTACATGGCGGGCCTCAAAAAATACTTGGACGCGCCCGCGGTCGGTACTGTCCCGGAGCAGGTGATCTCCTGTGCCGCCCGGTGCAGCGGCAAAGGAGACCTGCAGAGGCTGCGCCATTCCTGGAGGACCCTGACCGGCGTGAGCGCCGCCCGGGATCTGCTGTTCGCCCAGGTGCAGGACATGGTGCGCCGGGCACAGCGGGACATCGGCTTTCGGTACATCAAATTCGGCGGCATCTTCTCCGATGAGATGCGGGTTTATAGCAAGGACACGTCCGGGACGCCGGTGTACAGCTTCGCCTATGTGGACAAGCTATTCGATTTCCTGCGGAGCGTGGGTCTGCGCCCTCTGATCCAGCTGGGCTTCATGCCCCGGCAACTGGCGAAGGACCCTAGCCGGAGGCTCTTCAACGACATCGTGAGCGAACCTAAGAGCATCGGGGCGTGGGTAGGCCTTGTAAAAGCGACGGTGCGCCATCTGCTGGACCGGTACGGCCCGGAGGAGGTGCGCTCCTGGCTCTTCACCGTCTGGCAACAGCCGGACACACCGTCCACTATGTACGGCTTTTCCAGCGACAGCGCTTTCTATGCCTTCTATCAGGCCACATGGCAGGCGGTCAAGGGCTGCGACAGCGCCCTGCGCTTCGGCACGCCGCCCACGTTCTATATCGCAAGGATTGATTATGTAAACTGGTACAGGCCCTTTCTGGCCTGGTGCCGGGAACATAACTGTCCGCCGGATTTTCAGGATTTCAACTTCTATGACACGTCCTTGTCCGACCGGGGGAGCGGCCAGGAGCTGTTCGGCTTTGTTGGCTCCATGAACCTGGGCGAGGACCCCAACGGTCTGACCAACTTCGTCACCCAGGTGGTCAGCGAGGCCCACCAGGAGCGTGCCGCCTCCCTGCCCATCTATCTGAGTGAGTGGAACACCAGCCCCAGCCAGCAGGATCTTCTGAACGACACCTGCTTCAAATCCTGCTACATCGTCAAGAGCATCCTGGAAAACTATGACCGGCTGGACAGCTTCGGCTACTGGTCGCTGACCGACTGGATGGGCGAAGCGCCGCTGCCGAAGGAGCTGTTTTTCGGCGGTCTGGGCCTGTTCACCGTCAGCGGCATCCCCAAGGCCAGCTACTATGCTTTCACGCTCCTGCGCCGGCTGGGCGGGACCCTCATCGGCCGGGGTGAGGGATGGTTCGCTACCCGGCAGGGCGAGAGCTGGCAGGTGCTGCTGTACAATTACCGGCACTTCAGCCATCTGTATGCCCAGGGCGAGCGGTTCGACATGACCTTCACCGACCGCTATACCCCCTTCTCGCCGGAGCAGAGCCTGGACGTGCATCTGACGCTGACCGATATGGACAACGGAGAATATGTCGTCCGGGAGACGGTCATCAACCGTCAGCACGGCAGCGCCTTTGACCAATGGGTGGCCATGGGTGCGCTGGAGCCGGACCGGCCGGAGGAATACGACCACCTGGCCGCCGCCAGCCGCCCTGCCTACAGCAAGTATCTGGCCACCGCCCGCCGCCATGCGCTGGAGTTGGACGCCATGCTGGACATGCTGGAGGTCCGTCTGCTGGAGATCAGCCGGGCGATATAGTTTCTGGAATTATCAATTCGCATTACTGTTGGGCGAAAATCCACTTGACAAATCTTTTATAAACGCTCCCTTTCCAAACAGTGCATCGCAATTTGAACGTTGTACCCCGATCAATACACAGACGATATAAGTATCAAACTGCCGTTTGCTCTTACAAGATGCAAACGGCAGTTTGAGTCGATAAACTTACGTTTTTGTAAAACTTACCCTTGACAACTGTTCTCTTGGGAAAAAGGCAGAACAGCCCTGACCGACGAACGGGGACCGGTTTTACCGGTCCCCTTCGTCTTCAGGACTGTTCTGCCGTGGCACGGCATGAGGGATTCGAACCCCCGGCCTTCTGGTCCGTAGCCAGACGCTCTATCCAGCTGAGCTAATGCCGCATATGTCCCGCGCTTTCGCGCCCAAGTATGATAGCATAAGCCCGGCCAGATTGCAAGGGGTTTTCAGAAACTTTTTACAGCCCCAGCGTGCCCGCGATGTTGTCCACCACATCGCCCATGGACTTGATGGCCTTGCCGATGTTCATCTTCTTTTTCTTCGGCGCGGCCACCATGCCTACCACGGAACCGACCATCAGGCCGATCCCCATTCCCTTGACAAACGACATATTGTTCATGCTTTACCCCTCTTTCCTGTCTCGTTCCCGACTAGTATTTCCCATGAAATCGTGATATATTTAGGATAATTGAAAATTAAAGGAGCTTGCTATGATCATCAGTATTCTTGCCGTGGGCGACGTGTGCGGCCAGCCGGGGCTGGTCACGCTGGAAAAGCGGCTGAAGGCCATCCGCCGGGAGCGGGGCATATCCTTCGTGGTGGTGAACGGCGAAAACGCCAACGTGGTGGGCGTGACCCCGGACCAGTGCGACCGCATGTTCAACGCCGGGGCGGACGTGATCACCCTGGGCAACCACACCTGGGTCCGCTGGGAATTAAAGCCCTATCTGGCCGACAATGTGCGCATGATCCGGCCCATCAACTACGCTCCCCAGTGCCCCGGCCGGGGCTTCGGCGTGTACCGCACGCCCTTCGGGGAGATATGCGTCATCAACGCCCTGGGCCGCTTCACCCTGGACCCGAACACGGACAACCCCTTCGTGGAGGTGGACATGCTCTTGAAGGAACTGGACCCGCTGCCGAAAATCATACTGGTGGATATGCACGCCGAGGCCACCAGCGAGCGCATCGCCATGGGATACTTTCTGGACGGCCGGGTCAGCGCCGTGTGGGGCACCCACACCCACGTGCAGACCTCGGACGCGTGCGTGCTGCCGGGGGGCACCGGGTACATAAGCGACCTGGGCATGACCGGCGCTTCTCACAGCGTGCTGGGCATCGACGTGGACCAGTCCATCAACAAGTTTCTGGGGGACCCGCCCATGCGGTATAAGTCCGGGGACGGCGACGGGAAGATGGAGTGCTGCGTGTTCGACATCGACACGGACACGGGCCGGTGCGTGGGCGCCGAGGCGCTCAGAATATTATGATACGCATATTTCACGCCGCGGACCTGCACCTGGACTCGCCCTTTCAGGCCATGGGCCGGGACAAGGCCGCCCAGCGTCGGGCCGAGCAGCGCTCGATGCTGGCCCGGATGACGGCCCTGGCGCGGGACTATGAGGCGGATGTGGTATTGCTGGCCGGGGACCTTTTCGACGCGGACAGCCACTATGCCGAGACGGCCCGGCTTTTGGAGCAGGCGCTGCCCGCCATGGGCGTGCCGGTGTTCATCGCGCCGGGCAACCACGACTGGTACGGCCCCCGCTCCCCCTGGGCCCGGCTGGACCTGGGGGAGAACGTACACGTGTTCACGGACGAGGCCGTCTCCTGCGTGGCCCTGCCAGAGCTGCACGCACGCATATTTGGCGCGGCCTTCACCGGACCCGGCCGCCGGCCGCCTCTGGCGGGATTCCAGGCGGACAAGCAGCCGGGCGTCACGGACATCATGGTGCTGCACGGGGAGGTGGGCGCGCCCGGGTCGGTCTACGGGGCCGTGTCCGAGGCGGACATCGCCCGCAGCGGCATGGATTACATCGCCCTGGGCCACCAGCACACCTTCAGCGGCCTGCGCAAGGCGGGCAATACGTTTTACGCCTGGCCGGGCTGTCCCGAGGGCCGGGGCTTTGACGAGACCGGTGAAAAAGGCGTACTTCTGGCCGATGTGGGGCAGGATAGCTGTGAGGCCAAGTTTATCGGCCTGGGCGGTCGGCGCTATGAGATCTTGTCCGTGGACCTGACGGAAAGCTGGGACCACGCCGGTGCGATCGAGGCCGCCGTGGGCCGGGACGCCAGCCGGGACATCTACCGGGTTCTTCTCACCGGCGCGCCGGAGGTCTCCCCGGATATATCCGCGCTGCAAAGCGCGTTGGAGGGGAAGTTTTTCGCCCTGGACCTGCGGGACGAGACCCATCTGCGCCGGGACGTGTGGGACGGCCGGGAGGCGCTGAGCCTGCGGGGATTATATTTGGCGCGGCTGTGGCAGCGGTACGAGGCCGCCCAAAGCGACGAGGAGCGGGCCGAGATCGAGCTGGCCGCCCGGTATGGGCTTAGAGCTTTAGAAAACGGTGAGGAAATACCTTTGGCGTGAACACCTTATTAAAGCCTCCCCTGTGCAAGGGGAGGTGCCGAGCGACAGCGAGGCGGAGGGGTTGTAACATTGGATAACAGACAACCCCTCCGAGCCGCCTTACGGCGGCCCACCTCCCCTTACACAGGGGAGGCTTTCAAAAAGGAGAGAATATGATCATAAAGAAAATGACGGCGTGGTTCGGGGCGCTGGAGGGGAAGAGTTTGACGCTGGGACCGGGGCTGAACGTGCTGTTCGCCCCCAACGAGAGCGGCAAGTCCACCTGGTGCGCCTTTTTGCGGACCATGCTCTATGGACTGGACACCGCCCAGCGGTCCCGCCAGGGCCAGCAGCCGGATAAGGTAAAATACCGGCCATGGAGCGGCTCGCCCATGTCCGGCAGCATGGAGCTGGACACGGCAAGCGGCCCGGTGACCCTGCGCCGGTGGACGGAGCGGGCCAGCCAGCCCATGCAGGCCTTTTCCGCCACCGTCACCGGTACGGACGCGCCTGTGCCGGAATTAACGGCGGACGAGGCCGGCCGGACCCTCACCGGCGCGACCCGGGAGGTATTCGAGCGCAGCGCGTTCATCCGCCAGTCGGGCCTTGGCATCACGGCCGACCCGGAGCTGGAAAAGCGCTTCGCGGCCATCGTGTCCGGCGGGGACGAGGAGCAGTCCTACTCCGAGGCGGACAAGCGTCTGCGGGCCTGGATGCGTCGGCGGCGGTCCGGGAAAAAGGGCGCCATTCCGGACACGGAGGCGGAGATCGCCCGGGTCCGGGGGGAGCTTGCCCAGACGGAGGAAGCGGTCCGGGCCGTGGAGCGGCTGGACGGGGAGCTTGCCCAGGCCCAGAAGGCCCAGGGTGAGCTGGTGAGGCGCATGGAGACGGCCCGGGCCGAGGCCCGGAAAAAGGCCCTGAGCGACCTGGCCGCCGCCAGAGCGGACGTGTCCGCCCGGGAGAGCGACCTGCGTCAGGCCCAGGACGCCGCCGGGCACGCCATGGACGCGCTGAAGGAAACGCCCTTCGGCATAGACGGCCCGGACCGGGCCAGAGAGCGGGCCCAGGCGGACATGGAGACGGCGGATGAGCTTTCCGCCCAGGCGGACGATCTGCCCGCCCGGTGGCCCATACTGGTCCCGGCCATATTGGGCGTGCTGCTGCTGATCGCCGCAACCTTTGTGTCGCTGGTGCTGCTGGCGGCGGGCGTGGCGCTGCTGGGTCTGACGGTGGGGCTGTGGTTCCGGTGGAAGAAGATCGAGGCCCGGCGGGACGAGCTGCTGGACCGACGGATGGAGATATTGGATAAGTACGGCGCGCAGGACACGGCGGGCGTGGCCCAGGCGTTGGAGGCTTACGTGGGCCTGTGTACCACGGCCAAAGAGGCCACGGCACGGGTCCGGTCGGCCCAGGCCGCGCATGACGCCGCCAAAGAGCGGCAGAAGGCGGCGGAGGCGCCGGTGCTGAGCGGGCTGGATTTTGTCAGCGGCGACAGCGAGGCGGCCCGCGCCTCCCGGGCGGTGACGGACGGCCAGGCCCGCCTGGACCGGCTGCGGGAGCAGCGGGCCGTGGCCCAGGGGCAGTTACAGGCCGTGGGGGACCCGGTGGTGCTGCGCTCGGAGCTGGAGGAACTGGCGCGCCGCCGGGAGGCGCTGCTGGTCCAGGAGAGCGCCCTGACCCTGGCGGCCCAGACGCTGGAGCAGGCCGACCTGGGGCTGCGGGAGAAGTTCTCCCCGGTGCTGGCCCAGCGGGCGGCGGAGCTTTTCGGCGCGCTCACCGACGGCCGGTACGACGAGATCACCCTGGCACGGGACCTGTCCGCCAAAGCGCGGCTCACCGGCGAGGCGGTGGGCTGGGAGGCGGATTACCTGTCCCAGGGGGCGCGGGATCAGCTGTATCTGGCCCTGCGGCTGGCGGTGTGCGAGCTGGTGCTGCCCGAGGAACAGGGATGCCCCATCATATTGGACGACGCGCTGGTGGCCTTTGACCAGCAGCGCATGGAGCGGGCGCTGGAGCTTTTGAAGTCCGTGGCGGAAAAGCGCCAGGTGCTGCTGTTCACCTGCCACGGGCGGGAGACGCGGTATCTCGCCGGGGATAAGGATGTGACGAAGATCACGCTGTAATAAATCTACCGTTTTGAACGGCCCCCCTGTGTAAGGGGGGCTGGCAGCGCAAAGCGCTGACTGGGGGGTTGTCGTCGTCGCTCGCCCCCGCACGATAAGAGTGCCGCGTGAGGACCCTGTTACAACCCCTCCGTCTTGGCCTGACGGCCAAGCCACCTCCCCTTGCACAGGGGAGGCTTTCGATAAGGAGAAGGATCATATGTTTGAATTTGTCGTCCCCTGTTTGTTTGGCCTGGAGGGGCCGTGCGCCGAGGAGCTGCGGCGCATGGGCCTTGGCGACGTGCGGGCGGAAAACGGCCGGGTCCGCTTTACCGGGGACATGTCCGCCTGCGCCAGGGCCAACATCCGCCTTCGGACCGGGGAGCGGGTGCTGCTGCGGCTGGGCGGGTTCGAGGCCAAAACTTTCGACGCGCTGTTCGAGGGCGTGAAGGCCCTGCCGCTGGGGGACTTTATTCCCCGAGACGGCCAGTTCCCCGTGAAGGGGTACTGCCTGGACTCGGCCCTGCACTCGGTGCCGGACTGCCAGCGGATCATCAAAAAAGCCTCGGCGGTGAAGCTGGGTCAGACTTACCGCACCCAATGGCTGAGCGAGACAGGCCCGCTCTATCAGCTGCAATTTTCCATCGTCAGGGACCGGGCGGAGATATTTCTGGATACCACCGGCGCGCCGCTATTTAAGCGGGGCTACCGGCCGGGCCACGTGGCCGCGCCATTGCGGGAGACGCTGGCGGCGGCGCTGGTGGGTCTGGCCCGCTACCGGGGCCGGGACGCTCTCTGGGACCCCTTCTGCGGCAGCGGGACTATTCCCATCGAGGCGGCCCTCATTGCCCATAACCGGGCGCCGGGGCTGGACCGCCCCTTTGCCGCCCAGCACTGGCCCATCGCGGCGGATAAGATCTGGGCCGACGCAAAGGACGAGGCAAGGAGCCTGGAATACCCCGGCCCTTACCATATCTTCGCCTCCGATATAGACCCCAAGGCCATGGCCCTGGCAAGGGAAAACGCCCGCCGGGCGGGAGTTGAAGTTGACATAACTTTTTCTGTTTCCGATGCCCGCACCGCCTCTGCCCCCTGGGACAAGGGCGCGATCGTGTGCAACCCGCCCTACGGGGAGCGGATGATGGAACGGCAGGAGGCCCAGGCGCTTTACCGGGACATGGGCCGGACGTTGGGCCGGTTAGAGGGCTGGAAACAGTACATCATATCCTCCGAGCCGGACTTCGAGCGCTTTTACGGCGCGCCGGCGACCAAACGGAGAAAGCTCTACAACGGGATGATACTGTGTTATTTAAATATGTACTATTGAAGGAGGACAATGCACATGAATAAAGTCATTTCTGTGCTGGGGGCGATCAGCGTCGTTTTATTGCTGGGGAGCTTCTTTGTGGAGGGCGTCCCTCAGGATGTCATGCGCCTGGCGGGATCTGTGCTGCTTCTTGTGTACTGCATATCCAAGATCATGCGGAGTGGGAAGAACGGCAAACCGGACGAATGATCGTCGCTTACATCGCTCCATCACCCCTAAAACATACCACAGGAGACAAAACCATGCTGACGCCGCTGAAGAGAGAGGATTTTGACAAATACATAGACTTTATATACGCCCTGGCGCTGGACCCGGCCCGGTCCGGCTATCCCACCTATACCGACGGGATAAAGACCAAGGCGGATTTTGTGGAGCGGTCCCTGCGGGCCTATGAGCGGGCGAACGAGGACATTTTGCTCTATGAGCGGGACGGCAAAATCGCCGGGTGGATACACTATTATTATCTCGCCGAGGACAAATATCTGGACACCTGCTCCTTCAATATCGCCGAGGGGATGGGCGACGCCATAGCGGAGTTCACCGCCTTCGCCCGGGAGCGCTTTCCCGGAAGCGAGCTCTATATGAAATTCCCCGGGGAGAACACCCAGGCGGAAGCGGCATTGGAAGCCGGGGGCTTTGCCTGCATCGAGCGGGACTTCAACGACGTGTTCGACCTGGACCGATACGAGGTCCGGCCGCAGGACCCGGACGTGGTACCGGTGACGCGGGAGAATTATGACCTGTTCCGGGCCCTCCACGCCCAGGTTGAGGATATGTACTGGAACTCGGACCGGCTGCTGGCGGACATGGACGAGTAGCGGCTGCTGCTGTATATGCCCGGCGGCGTGCCGATGGGAGCGCTTCAGGCCCGGCGGGACAGCGAGATGGGGGAGATATTCGCGCTGTTTTTCGCCGACGGCTATGACGAGCGGGCCTACCGGGCGCTGGTGACGGCGGCGCTGAACGGGGCCAGGGCCGACGGGGCCGGGTCCATGGTGTTTTTTAACGACGACGAGACCCAGGCGGACGCGCTGGCCCTGGGGTTTCGGTGCGTGGGGGCGTATATGTGCTACAAAACGGCGCTGTGACGGGGCGCGGGAGAGGGAGAAAGCTGGCTGACGGGACAAAACGGGAGATCGTGCCCTGCACGCCGAATACGGACAAGTCAGGACTTATAGGTGAGGGATATGAACAAAGAATGGTCTGAACGAAATAGCTCCATGCAAGCGCAGATCAAAAAGAAAGATACCTGCAGAGAAGGATTCAACACGTTGTTTGCGCTGCGAGACGAACTGATGCGGGTCATATCGTCCTTCAGGTCGGACCTGACAAGAGAAGATTTCGACGCGATCCCTTTTGTAAACGCGAACGGTTACCATTGTAAAACGATCGCTTATTCCATATGGCATATTTTCCGTATCGAGGATATCGTCGCCCATACGCTGATCGACGGGACCGAACAGGTGTTTTTTTCGGGCGGCTATCAGCAGCGCATCCATTCTCCGATCATCACGACAGGCAATGAACTGGTAAAATACCAGATAGCGGATCTCTCAAGGCAGCTCGATTTAGAGGAACTGTATTCCTACATATCGGAGGTAAAGGAAAGCACGGAAAAGATAGTGGATGGCCTGTCCTTCGATATGCTGAAAATGAGAATATCGGAGGAGAGAAAAGCGCGCTTAAAATCGTTGAACGTCGTGAGCAATGATGAAAAAGCCATATGGCTCGTTGACTATTGGTGCGGGAAAGATATTCGCGGATTGATCCAAATGCCGTTTTCAAGGCATTGGATCATGCACACAGAGGCATGTCTTCGTATCAGGGACAAAATCGGGTCAGTCGGTTTACAAGGGTAACAAAGAATATGGACAAAGGGGTATCTGTGGGCCAGGGCGCTTTGTGGGTCATCGCCTGGTTCGGCGTTATGCTGTTCTATACGTTTTTGGACGTGGCGATATGGAGAAAAACAGCGCCCGGCCACGCAAGGCTGCTGAACGTCATATCGATCGCGCTGTGCATGGGCGGCTTTCTGCACCTGTTAAGAGTAAAGCTTCGTTTTCAGATCGATATCGTGAGAGGGACCTCCCCGCAGGGTATATTATTGGCGGTGGTCTGCGCGGCGGCGCTGTACGTTCTGCTGGATAAATTTCTGGGCCCTGTTTTTGAGAGGATGCTGCCGGGGAGCGAGGAACGCTCTCGGCAGACGCTGCAGCATTTGAGCGAAACGCCGGTGATCAGTTTCATTCAGGTTTGTATCCTCGCGCCGGTCATGGAAGAAATATTGATGCGTGGTTTTCTGCTGGAAGGCTTGTCCGTCAGCTATGGCAGGGCCGCCGCGCTGGGTATATCGTCGTTGTTTTTTGCGCTGCTGCATTTCAACATGGTGCAAACGCTCTCGGCCCTGGTCTGCGGCATCGTATTGGGCCTGCTGTATATGCGGACAAACTCTCTTATGTGCTGCATAACGGCCCACGCGGGATATAATGCGATCTCCTATTTTGCAACGCTCCTGCCGCTTCTCAAAGAAGTGTAGTTTGTCGCACACGGCTTTATAAATGGCGCACTTTTTGATAAGGAGGACCAAAATATGGATATCAAAATTGCGTTTTTGCAGCTGCTGCCCTGCGGCGGGGTGCAGGAACAGCTGGAAAAGGGCATGGCGGCGTGCCGGAGGGCAAAGGAGCTGGGCGCGGACATCGCGCTGTTCCCGGAGATGTGGAGCGACGGGTACGCCCTGCCCCAGGACGAACAAGCGCTCCGGGCGCTGGCGATCCCCGCCGACGGGCCCTTCGTGGCGGCCTTCGGGGAGCTGGCCGCGGAGCTGCATATGGCGATCGCGGTCACCTTTCTGGAACGCCACGAGCCAAAGCCACTGAACTCTGTGGTCCTCTTTGACGGCCGCGGGCAGCGGCGGCTGCACTACGCAAAGGTCCACACCTGCGCCTTTGACCTGGAAAAGGTGCTCTCCCCCGGCGAGGGGTTCTCCGTGACCGAGCTGGACCTGGGGCGCGACAGGGTGAAAGTGGGCGCGATGATCTGCTTTGACCGGGAGTTTCCCGAGAGCGCCCGGCTGCTGATGCTCCAGGGTGCGGAGCTGGTGCTGGCCCCCAACGCCTGCCCCATGGAGCTCAACCGCCTGTCGGCGCTGCGCACCAGGGCATATGAGAATATGATGGCGGTGGCCACCTGCAACTATCCCCAGGGCCAGCCGGACTGCAACGGCCGCTCTACGCTGTTCGACGGCGTGGCCTGGCTGCCCGACGAGCCCGGGTCAAGGGACATGTGCGTCTTTGAGGCGCCGGAGCAGGAAGGGGTCTACATCGCCGAGCTGGACCTGGACCGGCTGCGCCAGTACCGGGCCCATGAGATCATGGGGGACAAGTATCGGCATCCGGAGGCGTATGGCGCGCTGGTGGCGGGGGCAGGCATTTAAATATCTCTCCCTCCGACGCGGCGGAGCCGCGCCACCTCCCTCGTCAGAGGGGGCCGGATCTTAGCTTCGGCAGTAAACCGTGTCAAGGGGCCGTCAATATGGTATCGCCGTCAGGTGATGGGTATGGGGTATAACGATGAAAACGAGGATGAAAACGAGAGAGAAGATCAAAAATAAGCTGGCGCGGGTATTGGGGACGCTGCGGTGGAGGAACTTCCCGATGCTGTTTCTGGCCGGGTGCGTGAACGCCTTCGGCGTGACGGTGTTCCTGGCGCCGGTCCACCTTTATGACAGCGGCGTTTCCGGCGCCTCCATCCTGCTTTCGCAGATCACGCCGGAGGCTATGAGCCTGTCGGTGTTCCTGCTGCTTTTGAACATACCGCTGTTCCTGTTCGGCGCGAAAAAGCAGGGTGCGGCCTTCACGGTCTACTCCCTTTTCGCGGTGAGCGTGTACGCGGCGGCCTCCTGGCTCATCACCGACGTGCTGCCCATTGACGTGAGCATGGCCTCGCCCCTGGCGGGAGAGGACCTGCTGCTGTGCGCCCTGTTCGGCGGCATCATCTCGGGGGTGGGCAGCGGCCTCACCATCCGTTACGGCGGAGCCATCGACGGCGTGGACGTTATGGCCGTGATCTTCGCCAAGAGCCTCAATATCACCGTGGGTTCCTTCGTGATGATCTATAACGTGCTGCTGTATATCGTGTGCGGGTGCGTCATCCAAAGTTGGATACTGCCGCTTTACTCCATTGTCACCTATATGGCGGGCCTGAAGACCGTGGACTTCATCGTAGAGGGATTCGACCGGTCCAAGGAGGTGGTCATCGTGACGGATAAGCCCGACCAGATCAGCGACGCGTTGATCGGGACCTTCCAGTGCGGCACCACCAGGATCGCCGCCGTGGGCGGGTACTCCAACGCAGAAAAGACGGTGATCTACTTCGTGGTGAACCGGTTCCAGATCTCCCGGATGCGGACCATCGTCCACCAAATCGACCCCCAGGCGTTCATGACCATCAGCGAGGTGGCAGATGTGTTCAAGAACAACGACCGGTGAGGGACACAGGTGACAAATTCGTCGTGCCAAATTTGTGCAGCTTGCCAGTTGAAGAAAATGGGTATATGGGGTATTATAACCATGTTAGCACTCGTTAGAAATGAGTGCTAACACCTGTGAAACAGTACATTCTTTGTTAGGAGGCAACTATACAATGACACTGAAACCGTTGGCCGACAAGGTGGTCGTCAAACGCCTGGAGGCGGAGGAAAAGACCAAGAGCGGCATCTATCTGGCTCCCGCGGCACAGGAAAAGCCGGAGCTGTTTGAAGTCGTGGCCGTGGGTCCCGGCGGCATGGTGGACGGCAACGAGGTCAAGATGGAAGTCAAGGCCGGCGACCGGGTCATCACCGGCAAGTACAGCGGCACCACCGTGAAGCTGGACGACGAGGAATACACCATCGTGCGCCAGGGAGACATCCTGGCCATCGTAAAGTGAGCAGGAGGGTATAAGAACTATGGCAAAACAGATCCTTTATGGAGAAGAAGCCCGCGGCGCGCTGCAGCGGGGCGTTGACAAGCTGGCCGACACCGTGAAGATCACCGTGGGTCCCAAGGGCCGCAACGTGGTCCTGGACAAGAAATACGGCACGCCCCTCATCACCAACGACGGCGTGACCATCGCCAAGGAGATCGAGCTGGACGACCCGTTTGAGAACATGGGCGCGCAGATGATCAAAGAGGTCTCCACCAAGACCAACGACGTGGCCGGCGACGGCACCACCTCCGCGACGATTTTGGCCCAGGCCATCATCCGGGAGGGGCTTAAAAACCTGGCCGCCGGGGCCAACCCCATGGTCATGAAGCGTGGCATCGCCAAGGCCGCCGAGGCCGCCGTGGACGCCATCAAGGCCAACTCCCAGCCCGTCTCCGGCACCGGGGACATCACCCGCGTGGGCACCGTGTCCTCCGGGGACGAGACCATCGGCAAGCTCATCGCCGAGGCCATGGAGAAGGTCAGCCAGAACGGCGTCATCACTGTCGAGGAATCCAAGACTGCGGAGACCTATTCCGAGGTCGTGGAGGGCATGCAGTTCGACAGGGGCTACATCACCCCCTATATGGCCACCGACACCGAGAAGATGGAGGCCGTGCTGGACGACCCCTATATCTTCATCACCGACAAGAAGATCTCCAACATCCAGGACATCCTGCCCTGCCTGGAGCAGGTCGTCCAGGCCGGCAAGAAGCTGCTCATCATCGCCGAGGACGTGGAGGGCGAGGCCCTGGCTACCATCATCCTCAACAAGCTGCGCGGCACCTTCACCTGCGTTTGCGTCAAGGCCCCCGGCTTTGGTGACCGGCGCAAGGAGATGCTCCAGGACATCGCCATCCTGACCGGCGGCCAGGTCATCAGCAGCGATTTGGGCATGGAGCTGAAAGACGCCACGGTGGATATGCTGGGCCACGCCCGCCAGGTGAAGGTGACCAAGGAGGACACCATCATCGTGGACGGCGGCGGCGACGCTCATGACATTCAGGACCGCATCCACCAGATCAAGAACCAGATCGCCAACACCGAGAGCGAGTACGACAAGGAGAAACTCAACGAGCGCCTTGCCAAGCTGTCCGGCGGCGTGGCCGTCATCAAGGTCGGCGCGGCCACCGAGACGGAGATGAAGGAGAAGAAGCTGCGCATCGAGGACGCCCTGAACGCCACCCGCGCCGCTGTGGAGGAAGGCATCGTGGCCGGCGGCGGCAGCGCCTACCTGCTGGGCGCCAAGGCGGCCGCCAAGGTGGCCGAGGGCCTGGAGGGCGACGAGAAGACCGGCGCCAACGCCGTGGCCAAGGCCCTGGAAGCGCCCGTGATGCAGATCGCGGCCAACGCCGGATTGCAGGGCGCGGTCATCCTGGATAAGATCATGGCCAGCGACGTGCCCACCTATGGCTTCGACGCGGCCCAGGAGGTGTTCTGCGACATGATCGCCGCGGGCATCGTGGACCCGACCAAGGTCTGCCGCAGCGCGCTGGAAAACGCCGCGTCCGTGGCCAGCATGGTCCTGACCACCGAGAGCTTGGTCACCGACATCAAGGAGCCCCCCGCCCCCGCCGCTCCCAACCCGGATATGGGCGGGATGTACTAAGAGACACGCCAGAAAGAAAAAGCCGATGTGCGAGCATCGGCTTTTTCGGACAAAGGAGGAAAGTTTGCTTATGTTCGTGAGAAAGGCGCTGGTATACCGGTCCAAGGACAAGCAGGACTGGGAAAAGGCCCAGGAGCTTCTGGGTCAGGCGGGACTGGAATGCTTTCCCTTTGCGGGCCAGGAGCCGCCCGTGCCGGGGTGCGGCGCGAAAATAGACCCCCGGAAATTCATGAACAAAAAAACCGTGCCCACCACGCTCTATACCATCCAGGTGGCCGTGGCGGACAAAGAAAAGGCGGAGGCCGCCTTGGCGGACAAGGTCCTGCCCGTGCGCAGCTACGGCTTCGGCATTTGAATCAGCGCAGACATACAAAAATCCCCGACGCGGAAAGCGTCGGGGATCTTTGCGGTCGCGCTCCCGCTTGCGCGGAACCGCATGACATGGTACAACTGCCGCTCCGCGCTGTTGTACCAGAAAGATACCAGTCGCGCTCCCGCTTGCGCGGAACCGCGCGACATGGTACAATATAAACAATGCGGAGACCCACTGTTCCCGGAATGGGTAACGGTAAAAAGACGGTGCCTGACATCCCGCAACAGCGAGATCGGAAGGTGAATGTGTCATTGCTCTTGCGGGGTGATCACTCCCAAGAAAGGATGATGCACGATTACTTTGACTGTCCTTGGTAGCTTGTGCAGCATCGCCGGGTTCGCTTTTGCGATCTGGTGCTACATAGAGAACCACAGAAAGAAAAAGTAAGCCGTCTGTTGCAGCCAGGCGGCTTACGACTGTCTTGGGGCCGTAGCCCCGGATTGAAGTAACACGTCGTTGCGGCACCGTTTCGGGTTTCCGCAGGTTTATTATATAACTGTTTTCCTCGCCTTGTCAAGGTCCTTTCATGTTGGCGTGTTCGTTATCACTCTGCTAACCTGGCGGGGAAAAGCTCCTTGCGGCGGCCCGCAACAAAACCCCCGGCTCGTGCGAGCCGGGGATCTTTGCGGTATGATCAGCCCTTCAGGCCGTTTTCCTGCCGCTCCATGTTTTCCACCACCACGTCGTAGATGTCCCCCAGGCCGGAGGCGTACTCCAAAACCTTCCAGGGCACGTTGGTGTGGAAGTGGATCTTGATGAGGTCCTCGTCGCCCACGGCCAGCAGACAGTCGCCGGGGATGTTCGCCATGATGTAGTCGTGAATGGCGTCCTCATCCAAATCGTGCCCCTCGATGAGGAGCTGGGTGTCAAAACGGTATTCCAGCATGTATGATTCTCCTAAATGTGTTATGTGTGCCTTATCCACGTGCATAGATATTGATATATTAACACATATTGGAGCGGTTGTCAAAATAATACGCCGGGAGAGCTCTCCCGGCGTATTTCAGTCGCCGTAATGGATATAGGGGCACTGCATCCAGCCGGTCCAGGGCCGGTCGGCCACCTTTGTCTTCACCACGCCCCCGGCGTGGGATATGGCCTCGATGGCATAGCCGTCGCCGACGTAAACGCCCAAGTGCCCCTCGCTGGAATAGACCAGCACCCCCGGCTGGTCCGGCATGGTGTCGATGTCCCCCTTGACCGTGGCGGCCTCCCACATGCCGTCCGTGCCCACGTCCGGCATATTCCCGGAGGCGTACTCGATGCCGCCGGTGTCCGGGTCGTACCAGCCGTAGCTTTTGACCAGCCCCACGCAGTCCGCCACCCGCCGGCCCATCCACTTCTCCCGGACAAGCTGCTCGTACGGGCCCAGGGCGTCCGGATACTGGTCCAGCTTGCCGGCCAGCAGGTCGCCGGACAGGACCTGACCAAAAGTCCCCCAGACGTAGCCCCACTGGTTCTCCCAGGCCATCTCCGCCCAGGCGGCCAGATCCAGGCTGTTTTTCCTGTCCGGGTCCGAAAAGCCGCTTGTGTCCAGAGCCGTGGACGAGCCCGTGCCGTACTGGACCAGGACGAACTGGCCCGGCTTCCACTCCAGCCGCTGGTACAGCTCGCCGGGGTCGGGACTGGCCCCCTCCGGGCTTTGCGCGGCAGCGGCCGGGCTTGGGGGCTGCCAGTCGTAGGCCAAGGAAAGCCGCCTGTCAGGCCGTGCGCGCAGCAGCAAAAACGCCGCCAACGCCCCGGCGCAAATAAGCGCCGCCAGCAGGATACCTGTCCGCTTTTTCCCAGATTTTGCGCGTCTCATGCCTTTTCCCTCCCTGTCGCTGCGTCGTCGTGTACTTCCCGTATGAGGATGAACGGGGTGAGCTGCCGGTCCTGGCCCGCCGGGTTGTCCGCGATGAGCGACAGCAGCGCCGCGTTGGACCAGTTTTGCAGCTTTGTACACTTTCCCAGCAGCTCGATGTCCAGATCGTTGGCGTCCACGATCATCATGGTCACGCCCGTCTTTTCGTATACCTCGTCGCACACCCGGTCCGGCTTGCTGGGTATGCGCACGCCCATGTGGGCGTACTCCGGGATGTCCCGGCCGAAAAAGCCGTCCAGACCCCGGACCTCCGGGCCAAGCATGTCGTAAAAGGTGCCGTGGATGCCCCGGAGCTTGTCAAGCCCAGCGCAGAGGGCGGCCTGTATCACCCGCTTCAGGCCGCAGGTGTTGATGGCAAACTGCATCTTCACCGGCAGGCCCATCCCCGGTCCGGCGGGGGTCTGATGGACAAAGCGGGATAGGAATTTCGCCCAGAGGCCGGGCCGCACCTCATCCTCCGTGACCACGCGGCCCTGACACAGGGCGATCACCTTCTCGCTGACGGATAAGATGTCCCCCGGCCGCCAGAAGGGCTTGACGTATGTCTCGATCAGGTCCACGTAGCTCTCCCCCACCCGGACGAAATGGGTCCGTATGGCATGGCGGGCGAAGGTCCGGCCGCCGCAGGCCCGGATGGCGACGGACTTGCCGGTGTTTGCGTAGTATTCCATGGCGCCTCCTGTCTTTTGTGCCGGTGAAGCGGTAACAACCTGTAACTGTTTGTTACTTATAGCACAGTGGCGCGGTTTTGTGGGCTATTTGACGAAAAGTGCGGTTTTTTCGCGGTGAAATGCGGGTGAAAGCGGGTGGACAGAACCGCCGGGGCGCGGTAAGATAAGAAAGAAACAAAAAATTACAAAGGAGGCGGCGGCATGAAGGTGGCCATCTGCGACGACGACGGGGCGTTTTGCGATCTTTTCAGCCGGATGCTGGAGGAACAGTTCACGGCCCGGCACTGGCCATGCGATTACGCGGTGTTTTCCTCCGGGGACGCGCTGCTGGCGGCGGACCTGACGGACGCGGCCGCGGTGTTTCTGGACATCGACATGCCGGGGCCGGACGGCATGCAGACCGCCCGGCGGCTGCGGGAGCGGTCCAGGGACATGCTCATCGTGTTCGTGACGGCGCTGGACCGGTACGCCGTGGAGGGGTACAGCGTGGAGGCGTTTCGGTATCTTTTGAAGGACGACCTGGACAGGCAGCTCGGCCCCTGCGTGGACGCGCTGCTGGAAAAGCTGTCCGAACGCCGCCGGTACATAAAAGTCCAGACCCCGGACAGGTGGATGACCGTGAGTCTGGAGGATATACGCTATTTTGAGGGCACCGTATCCCGCCGGGTGCTGCTGCACCTCAGGCAGGGCGAGCCGTTGGAGTGCATGGGCCGTATCGGCGATTACGCCCAGAAGCTGGCCGGGGACGATTTTCTGCGCATCCAGCGCAGCTTTCTTGTGAACATGCAGATCATCGAGGACATCCGCAATTACCGGGCCGCGCTCACCGGCGGGGAGAGCCTGGCCGTGAGCCGGAAAAACTACAGCGACATCACCCGCCGGTATGTGACGTGGAAAGTGAGGCAAATGTAATGACGGCGGATACGCTGGCGGACGGGGCGCTGTCCACGCTGCTGATCTTATTGGAGGTGCTGACGGAATCGCTGCTGGCGCTGTGCTTCGTGCCGCTGAAAAGGCCAAAGCAGTACGGCGGGGCCATCGTGCTGGCGTCGGTGCTCCTATATTTGGAGCAGCATTTCATCAGCTGGAACGGCGCGGCCGGGACGGACTTTCACACGGTGTTCCTGATGCTGGCCTACGCGCTGGTGACGTTCTACCTGTTTCAGTGTCGGGCCTTACAGGCCTTCGCGGTGGCGCTGCTGGCGGGGCTGTACATGAGCGTGGTGGACTGCCTTTTTATGTCCGTGCTGTTTCTCGTCTGGACGGCGGAGGAACAGGCGGCCCAGCCCTTCGTGGCCTACGGGATATCGTTCCTGGCCAAGCTGACGGAGGCCGGGGCGCTGCTGGCGTTTTACCGGCGGCGGGCACGGCGCACCCCAAGACAGCCGGATATGACCGGCTGGAAGCTCATATGCCTTTTCTCCATCCCCGCGTATCTTCTGGCCATGAGCCTTTCCCGGGCCGTGTGGTTTTCCCCGGACGCTTTATGGATCAGCCTCATCATTCCCATGCTGCTGTCCTTCGTGTGCGTGGGGGCGCTGTTCCTGCTGGACTACTCCGACAGGCGGCGGCAGACGGACAGGGAGAACTCGGTCCTGCGGGGGACGCTGCAGCTGGAGACGGCCCGCGTGGCTGCTGTGGAGGGGCGGTACGACCAGCAGCGGCGGCAGACCCATGACTTCAAAAACCAGCTGGCGGTGCTGCGGGATATGGCCGGACGGCACGCGCCCCAGGAGGAATTTGCCGCCTACCTGGACGCGGTCATCGACGCGGAGCCGCCCGGGACCCTCGCCGTCAGCACCAACCGGACCGTGGTGGACGTGATACTGAGCGAGAAGGTCCCGGCGGCCCGGGAAAAGGGCATCGACTTCCAGCTCCGGCTGGACGATCTGGCGGGGTTTCCCATGCCGGACGACGCGCTGGTGGTGGTGCTCACTAACCTCATCGACAACGCCGTGGAGGCGTGCGAGAAGATACCTGACCCCGACGGGCGGCATATCCTGCTGAAAATGCGCATGAAGGAAAAAACCGCCCTGCTGGGGGCGGAGAACACCACCGCGGCGCCGGTGGACGTGCGGGACAACACCGTGCGCACCACCAAGGCCGACCAGATGGCCCACGGGTACGGACTCAAGATCGTGGCGGCCATGGTGGAGCGCTGCGGCGGGATGTGGTTCATCGAGTACCGGGAGGCGGACAAGCGGTTTTGCTTCTCCGCCAGTCTGCCAAGGGAGCCAGAAAGTCAGTCATGCTGACGCAGGACTGGGGGATCGTTACCATGCTATAGTCTGGTAACAACCCCTCCGAGCCGCCAAAGGCGGCCCACCTCCCCTTACACAGGGGAGGCGTTCAATATGGCAGCGGCTGGCGCCGCTAAATCAAATCGCCGCCCGAGGGCGGAACATTGTTACCAGGGCTCCCAACGGGCACGCCTGCCCGTTGGGAAAGAGGAAGAACGGCTCTGGACGACGCGGAACTGGAGGAGGTCAACGGCGGCATGTCCGACGATGATACCTACATGAAGGCCAACGCGTTCTAGCGGGACTGTCGCCGGGACTTTTGCAGCAAATGCAAGAATGATGGCCAATATAACGAATACGGCCGGTCCAAGTGCAGCAATGACAACCCTGTGTGGATATATATGATGTATAGCGAGGGAACGGCGGCAAATGTCACATGTTCACACCCAAGGCATGACCCGTCCAAACCCCGACAGCACCGCCTCGGCGTGAGGCGGTGCTGTCGTTTTTTATGCGCTCTCAATCCATCTCATACCGGAACATCCCCGTGGTGCCCGGTTCGGTGCCCTCGGCGTATTTTGTGGTCACGTCGTAGGTCCCCGGCAGCAGGAACATGACCCCCTTGGCCCGCAGGTCCCAGCCGCCGCCCAGCGCGGCCATCTCCTTGCCGTTTCTATGATTCGTCACGGTAATGTCCACATAGGCGTCCGTGTCGGCCTCCACGTCCAGGGTATAGAAGTCCGGCAGGGATACGTGTATCTGCCATGTCCAGGGTCCACTGTCCGGGTCGTACACATACTCGCGGTCAACGGTGGCCGCAGAGTGGACGATGCCGAACACCAGCCCCACCGCCAGCAGCGCGAACACCACCGCGAAGCACCAGCCCATGCTCTTTTTGGGCCTTCCGGCGGTCTCCGGACGGCGGATACGCCTTGCGCCCACCAGGATCATAACGCCCAGCCACAGGCAGACCAAAGCCATGGCAATGTTGGTGATGCTGGGATGGCGCAGAAGGACGAACAGATTCATCGCCGCGCAGACCAGTTCGATGACGCCGAAGGCGTACCCCAGCCGGCTCCACCGGCCCGACATGTCCCGCACGGATGCCTCGTCGGTATAAATTTCATATTCCTCCGGCGGCAGACTGGGGTCATAGACCTTGCGGAAATAGTGCCAGCCGTTGAAGGTGTCGCTGACGAACTCCCAGCCCTGCTCGGCAAAAATCTCCCGGTACCGGACCGGGTCATCGATTTGGGTGTTATAGTCCAGGGCGTAGCGGTAGCGCACGCTCTCGTCCCGGTAAAACCTGCTGCGGAAGCACCCGCCCTTTTCCAACTGCCAGCCCTGGTCCGACAGGGCGTTCAGGTCCTCCACCTCCCGCCGGTACTCCCAGGCGGGGTAAAACGCGCACCTTGTTTTCTTATTCCTCATTTTCTTTTCCTCCTTCTATCACGTTCGCCGCCGCCGCGGAAAGATACCGCAGCCGCGCCGCCTCGTCCAAGAGCACCTGCCGGCCCGCGTCCGTGAGCCGGTATAATCGCCGCCGGTCCGCGTCGGGCTTGGGAAGCTCCTCGATCCAGCCCTTTTTCATCATGTTCGACGTGGCCCCGTACATGGTGCCGGAGCCGATGTGTACGTGCCCCTCCGACAGGGCCAACGTCTGGCGCATGATGCCGTAGCCGTGGTTGGGTCCCCGGTACAGGCACAGCAGAATGTAAAAATAGCTCTCCGTCAGCGGTTCCGCGCTTCTGCCCACGGGCTCACCTCCTTATGTCGTCTCTCGACATATCGTAACACGACATAGCACCGTTGTCAACCCTCTGACGCGAAAAAACACAGAAGCGGCCCTCGGGCCGCTTCCGCGTACATAAAAGGAGAGGAACCAAAGCTCAGTGGTGCATGTTACAGTGCTCGCAGTCGCCGCTGCACCCGCCGCAGGAGCACCCGCCCGCTTTTTTATTGCGGACCATGTGCCGCACGATGGCGATAACGCAGACCAGCACCAGCGCGCTCACCAGAATATCGCCGCCGTGGGCTGCAAGAAACGCCCCCATCGCTCATGCCCCCGCGTGTACGCTGCGGGTATTTTTGGCCGCCGTGTGAGCAAGGTCCGGCGCCGGGCGGAACACCAGGTAGCAAAGCCCCGCCAGGACAAGAAGCCCCGCCGCGGTGCCCACGCCGAAGCCGCCGCCGGCAAAGAGGCTGCCAAGCTGGTATACGATCAGGCTCACGGCGTAGGCGAAGGCGCACATGTACCCGATGGCGGCCCAGGTCCACTTGGCGTTGTTCATCTCCCGCCGGATGGCGCCCATGGCCGCGAAGCAGGGCGCGCACAGCAGGTTGAAGATCATGAAGGAGTAGGCGGTGAGCCCTGTGAAGGCCGCGCCGATCTGAGCCGTCAGATTGCCGGGGTACAGCACATGCAGGGTGCTGACCACTTCCTCCTTGGCGATGAGGCCCGTGATGGCCGCCACGGTGGCCTGCCAGCTTCCGAAGCCCAGAGGCGCGAAGATGAACGCGATGGCGCCGCCGATGGCCGCGAGAAGGGAGGCGTCGTTGTCCTCCACCATGCCGAAGGAGCCGTTTTCAAAGCCGAATCCCTGCAGGAACCACAGCACGATGGAACTGAGCAGGATGATGGTACCGGCCCGCTTGATGAAGGACCAGCCCCGCTCCCACATGGCCCGCAGGACGTTCCGGGCCTGGGGGGCATGGTAGGCGGGCAGCTCCATGACGAAGGGCGCGGGCTCGCCGGCGAAGGCTTTGCACTTTTTCAGCAGGATGCCGCTTACGACCACCGCCCCGATGCCGATGAAGAACGCGGACACGGCCACCAGCGGGCTCTGGCCAAACAAGGCCCCGGCGAACAGGGCGATGATGGGCATTTTCGCCCCGCAGGGGATGAAGCAGGTGGTCATGATGGTCATCTTCCTGTCCCGGTCCTGCTCGATGGTCCGGCTGGCCATGACGCCGGGCACGCCGCAGCCCGTGGCCACCAGCATGGGGATGAAGCTCTTGCCGGAAAGGCCGAAGCGCCGGAAGATGCGGTCCATGATGAACGCCACACGGGCCATATAGCCCACGTCCTCCAATATGGCCAGCAGCAGGAACAGCACCAGCATCTGGGGCACGAACCCCAGCACGGCCCCTACGCCGCCCACGACGCCGTCCAGCACCAGGCTCTTGACGACCTCGCCGCAGCCCAGCGCGTCCAGCAGCTTTTCCGCCAGTACGGGGATGCCCGGTACCCACACGCCGTAGTCAGCCGGGTCCGGCTCCGCCACAGTCATGGCCGCGTCATAGGCCGCCTGGTCCACGGGGAGCACATTCGTCTCGCCGGCCTCGTCGTCGTACAAATACGCCTCGCTGTCCCCGGCCTCGTATGCCTCTATAATGGCGGAAGCTTCCTCAAAGGCTCCGGAGTCCTCCTCCCAGGCGTCCGTATCCGCCGTGAAGGGCAGGAACCACCCGTCCCCAAAAAGCCCGTCGTTGGCCCAGTCGGTCAGGGCGGTGCCGACAGATATCCGCCAGCCGCCCATGGCGATGGCGTAGATGCAGAACATGACCACCGCGAAAATGGGCAGTGCCAGCCACCGGTTGGTGACCACCCGGTCGATCTTGTCGGAGGCGGTCATCTTCTGCTTGCTTTTTCGGGCAAAGCACTCTTTCGTGACCGAAGTGATATAGTCATAGCGCTGGGCGGTGATGATGGACTCGGCGTCGTCGTCCATCTCCCGCTCGCAGTCGGCGATGTCCTGTTCGATGTGGGCCAGGGCCGTGTCATTTAACCCCAGTTTTTCGGCCACCTTCTCGTCCCGTTCGAAAAGCTTTATCGCGTACCACCGCTGCTGCTCGGCGGGCAGTTCATGCACCGCCACTTCCTCGATATGGGCCAGGGCGTGCTCCACGCACCCGGCGAACCGGTGCTGGGGCACGGTCACCCGCCCGCTCTTTGCCAGCTCCACGGCGGCCTCCGCCGCGGCCATCACCCCGTCGCCCTTCAGGGCGGATATCTCCATCACCTGGCAGTCCAGGGCTTTCGCCAGCTTTTTCGTGTCTATCCTGTCCCCTGTCTTTTTCACCACGTCCATCATGTTCACGGCCACCAGCACCGGGATGCCCAGCTCCACAAGCTGGGTGGTCAGGTACAGGTTCCGCTCCAGGTTGGTCCCGTCCACGATGTTCAATATGGCGTCGGGCCGCTGGTCGATGAGGTAGTTCCGGGCCACCACTTCCTCCAGGGTGTAGGGGCTCAGGGAGTAGATGCCCGGCAGGTCCGTGACGGTCACGTCCTTATGGTCCTTCAACCGCCCCTCTTTTTTCTCCACCGTGACCCCGGGCCAGTTGCCCACGTACTGGTTGGCCCCGGTCAGGGCGTTGAACAGCGTCGTCTTGCCGCAGTTGGGGTTGCCCGCAAGGGCAATGGTTATGTTTCTTTCCGCCATGTTATCGTCCTCTCATTCCACAATGATCATCTCTGAATCCGCTTTCCGCAGACTCAGTTCATAGCCCCGGATGGTGATCTCAATAGGGTCCCCTAAAGGCGCCACCTTCCGGACATAGATGCTCTCGCCCCTGGTGATGCCCATGTCCATGATCCGGCGCTTCACCGCCCCGGTGCCCTCCAGCTTGGCCACCCGGACGGTCTGGCCCACCTTTGCCTCCCGCAGCGTCATATTCAATTCCTCCTTTCTCCTCCTGATGCTTCCTCACACATAGATCTTTTGCGCCATTTCCAGGCTCACGGCCACCCGTGCGTCCTTGACCCGGACGATCAGGTTGCCGCCGATGTCGCTCACCACCGTCACCGGACTTCCCACCACGAACCCCAGATTTTCCAGGAATTGGCGGGTCTCCGGCTTGCCGCCGACGCGGGTGATGAGGCTGCTCTCGCCCTTGCGCAGCATCGTGATCGGCATACGCGCTCCCCCTCCCGTTGATTAGTCATGCCTAATCCAATGGCAAACACATGGGCGTTAGTGTTCCCTAACGCCGCATGCTATTTTAGTCATGACTAACCCATTTGTCAAGCCCTGCCGTCCCGTTTCCCCCGATTTCGGCGTGTTGCCGAAAAGGGCCGGTTTTTGCAACCGCCCCATTTGTTAGTTTTGACAAACTTCTTCCCCGGTCCCGCCGGGACGCTCCTTATTCAAAAGCTCTCAGAAAATTTGATGGTCCCTTCGGGCAAAATATAATATTGGGCAAAAGCATCGATACGGTGCAAAATGGTTTCCTCTTTACTACATAAACAAAGGAGGAAACGTGATGGGCGAGACATACGGCTATATCCGTGTATCCAGCCGGGAGCAGAATCTGGACCGGCAGCAGATCGCCATGCGGGAGTTTGGCGTGGAGGACCGGCGCGTGTACGCCGACAAGCAGTCCGGCAAGGACTTCCAGCGCCCGGCCTACCGGCGGCTGCTGCGAAAGCTGAAGCCGGAGGACGTTCTTGTGATCAAGAGCATCGACCGGCTGGGACGGAACTATGACGAGATATTGGAGCAATGGCGGCTGCTGACGAAGGAAAAAGGCGTCGCCATCGTGGTGCTGGACATGCCGCTGCTGGACACGCGGCAGGGGCGCGACCTGACGGGTACGCTCATCGCGGACATCGTTTTGCAGCTGTTGTCTTACGTGGCCCAGACGGAGCGGGAGTTCATCCGTCAGCGCCAGGCGGAGGGCATCGCGGCGGCCAAGGCAAGGGGCGTACAGTTCGGTCGGCGGCCGCTGGAGCCGCCGGAGGGGCTTGAACAGGTGCGCGCCGCGTGGGAGGCGGGGGAACTATCGGCCCGGAGCGCGGCCAAGCGGCTGGGCGTTTCCCGCACGACCTTTGCCAAGTGGATGGAGGCCGGTCCGGCGGCCGAAAAAGTACAGATTTAATGACACTGTTTACCATGCGATCATACATAGTAGGCTTCCAGATTTATAGAAAGGACGGCGCTCGCCAATCTGTGCTGGATTTGGACGCGGTGGTGAGTAACCCCCAGGAATTCACCATCTCTTTCGCGGTCAAGACAGATACTGCGGATAAAATCAATGAAAAAGATACCTCACAAGTCTTAAGTTTAAACTGGGCGGCTCCGACCCATTCAAATCCGGTCCCACTCTGCAAATCGACGAGGTGTATATCTACGACCGTGCGCTGACCCCAGGCGAGGTCGAGGACCTGCAAAAAGTCTCCACGTCCACGAAGACGGTTTTCGACGCGGTCGGCGCGGGGCAGTACGCCCACTTCGACAGCACCGGCGCGGACATGCTGATAAGCGACAGGGATAGCGTTACGCTTCCCAGCCAGTCGAAACTGGCCGGGTGGTACTATGTGAACTCCACCGGCAACTATGACAACATCATGGCCGCCGGCTCCGCCAAGAGCCTGCATTTCCTGGGCACCGTTGGGAATTCGACAGAAACGTACCCCACACCCCCGCAAACCGTGGACATCCCAAAAGACGCCGAGGGCAAATATATAACGGACGGGAACGACCGCTATATCGATTGGGAGCAAGCCACACCTTATGACACACAGCTCTATGCCACCATTGAAGATCGGGATAACAAGCGGAACCCAATTGAAGGCAAAGAGATCACGGGCATCACCCCCTGCCAGTTCTATTTCGCACGCATAGCCGACAATAGTTATGATGCGTATCCCTATGGGGAAAAGGGCAGGGTCGTGCTTCGCTGCATCTTCAGTCCCGCCAAGGGCGTGGTGGAGGACGAGCCCGTTATCGTTTTACAGGTGGGCTATCACATTCAGAACAAGCATAAGATGCTGGACAACGCCCTGAACCAGTTTATCCAGCAGCTGCGCACGGCCGCCCCGGGCAGCCGCCTGTCCGCCGTGCGGTTCAGTTCGGACAGTTTTGAGGACCATACGGACCAGCTTCTGATGCAGAACTGGACCGACAGCGAGACCGCCGCCACCGGCCTCATGAGCCTGAACCGGGGCCAGGATACGGGAGGCGGCCACGCCAAGGCGGGCTCTTACGATACGGTGAAGGATGCCGAGGGCAACGACGTCAACCTCTATAACTACGTGATGACCGGCGGCACCTACGCCTATACCGGCCTGCTGGCGTTTCAGCAGCAGCTGGCGAGCGGCGTCAGATCGGACGCGGCAAAGTACATCGTCCTGTTCACCGACGGCGCGGACGACGAGCTGAAGGATCTGGATGATAAGATCGCCGATCCGGAGGACAGCAACATCCAAAATACGCGGGCCGTACAACTGGCCAATGAATTGAAGGATACCTTCACGATCTTCGTGGTCCGGCTGACCAGCGGCACGGCCGTCACCAATACGTCGGACGCGTTTTTGAAGGCCATCGCCAGCACGGGCAGCGACGGGCAGCTGTTGTATTTCCCGGCCAGCGGCACAGAGGGGCTGGCGAGCGTGTTCGAGAACGACGTCATGGGCAAAATGCCCTTCGGCCTGCACGGGTATTCCGTGAAGCAGTACATCGACCCCCGCTTCGACCTGGTGGGGTCATGGAACTATAACGAGAACATCATCCACCTGGGCGCGGGCGGTCATATCTACCGGGGCAACGATACAAATTATAACTCGGACCTCACTTCTACGTTTGTGACGGTCGAGTTTAACGGCATGGAATCGCGGCTGCACTATGACAAGGACGCGGGGCTGTACTATCTGCAGTGGGATGATCAGACGATCCCCCGCAGCAACGTGGGCAGCAACAACATCTATACCTGGCAGTGTACCATCACCCTCCGGGCCAAGGAGGACTTCATCGGCGGCGGCGGTCTGCTGGCCCAGGGTCCGGGTAAAATGCAGAACTATATCTTTGACCCGCACGATGGGAACGCAAGCTCCGGCACCAACAGGGCGGGGCAAACCGCCAACCTACTGCCCTCCAAGGGCTTCCCCCGTATCCAGCTGAACGTGCAGCCCTATTCCATGGCCACGGTCCCGATGGTGGACGTGCGCTACGTGGGCGAGAGCACGGACCCCGCGGCGGCGCTGAAGGCCCTGTTTGAGAGCGCCGAGGGGGAGATCCGGGACCTGGACCATATCAGGCGCAGTTCCCACGACGAGCCGAAGGAACTGGCACCCGACGGCAGCGGGTATTATTACGAGTATGTCAAGCGGTACATAAATTATCAGCACCCGGCGGAATACGCGGACATCGAGGCGTTCCTGACCGCGCTGCTGACGGCGGCGGACGGCATCACGCTGCCTTACTACTTCCCGCCCACCGTGGGCGGCGCCCAGAACGGCACGATCAAGTATCAGTGGGAGGCCGTGACCGACGGGGACTTCGACGACGATCCCACAGGCGACATCGAGGATACCTCGCCCAAACGCTACAAGCTGACGGTGACCTATACGCCAAACGCGAGCTACACGACGGCGGTCAGTGACGGCGACTATAGCACGCCCCGTTACACCGTGGGCAGCGCGCCCGCCCCCGACCCCGCCGAGGCCCTGCACACCACCTACGTGGTGGGCGGCGAGCTGGCGGTGAAGGTCCGTGCGCGCAAAGAGGCGCTGGAAACGTATATGACCGGGCACGACAATAAACTCGTCGTCACCGTGGCTATGGAGAAGAACGGGGAAGGCCGCACGGAGTACCCCTTGACGCTCACCGCAGACGATCTGACGGACCTGGGTAACGGCGAGGTGGAGCTTGCCCTCACGGATAAGGCCTTCCAGGACCTGGCCCCGGGCGAATATACCCTGAGCCTGGTGAGCACGGCGGAGCAGTATTTCACCCACTTCTCCCCGGCGAGCACCGGCGACTATACCCCGGAAAGCTTTTCCGAGGGCTATATCCCGGCGGGGACCGCACTGTCCGGCTATATCGCCCCGGCGGGCACGACAGCGGAGGCGAATACCGTCGTCTTTAAGCTGGGCGACCGGGGCGGCGCGGCTTCGATCGAGGAAGCCCGCATAGACTTGGCCGATACGCTGGCGAAATGGGTGGACAAAAAGCTGGAGGACCATCGCGGCGATACGCAGGTCCAGCTGAACGCGCTGGACCTGGACCCCTCCTGGGCGGAGCAGAGCGGCGACTTTGCCCTCCCGGCCTACCTGAATGCCCGGCTTGGTATGGGCGTGGGAGAAGTGACCATCTCGCCGCCGGTGGCGGTCACCCTGAAGACATCCAAGACGGTCGCAAACGGCGAGAATAACAATACCATGGCCGGCTTCGATCTCACGCTCACGTCCACGGATACGGGCGCGGTCGAGAGCACCGGCTCGGTGGTCATCCCCCCGAACAGCGCGGGGCCGGCGGCGGTCTCGCTCGCGCCGCTCACGTTTGAACACCCCGGCACCTATACCTATACCCTGGCCGAGACAAATAACGGGCTGGATAACTTCGAGTACAGCACACAGACATATACCGTGGAGATCACCGCCAACGCCGACGGCACCGCCGCCGTGAAGGTGAACGGCAAGTCCGTGGATTATGAAGCGGACGGCTCCGATGCCGCCAGCCATACATATACCTATGACCTGACAACGGCGGACGCGACGTTCACAAACACCTATATGATCCTCACGCCCCCGACAGCCGCCGAGGTCACCTTCAGCGCCGCAAAGACGCTGGACGGCGGGACGACGGGACTGACCAATGGTCAGTTCACCTTCCGCCTGCAGGGCGACGGGGAGAGCCGGACCGTGACGAATGACGCGGACGGCAAGATCGCCTTCGGCAAGGTCGAATATACCGAGTCCGGTACATATAACTATACCCTTCTGGAAGACGCCGGCAGCGGCAATTATGAATATGACAGCAACGTCCATGCGGTCCAGGTGACCGTGACGGAGGATACCGGCTCGAACCGGCTGGTCGTCGCGTCGGTCACGGTGGACGGAACGCCCGTATCGGCAGGGTCGGATGGGACCTATCCCCTCGCGGTGTTCCATAATACGACCAAGACGCCCGATCCTGCAGTCGCCCAGGCGGTCATCCGAGGCACGAAGATATTCGCCGGCGGCAATGGCAGGAAGGACGAGTTCACCTTTGAACTGACTGCCAAGAGCTACGAGCTAACGTCTATCGCCCTGACCGCGGATGAGCCCATGGCGACGCCGGATATGGGCGTCCTGCCCGCAGACACCCCCGTGCCGGAGGCCACGGCAGTGCCGGAAGAGACGGCCGCGCCCGAGGCTACGGCGGCGCCGGAAGAGACGGCCGCGCCCGAGGCCACGGCGGTACCGGAAGAGACGGCCGCGCCCGAGGCCACGGCGGTACCGGAAGAGACGGCCGCGCCCGAGGCCACGGCGGCGCCGGAGGCTACAGAGGTCCCCGAGCCGCAGGTGCAGCCCGGACTGCCCGAGGGACCGGGCTTTGACGGCGAGGCGGAGAGCTTCGACCTGGGGCAGACCGCCTCTGTGCGGCAGGTGTCGGAAGGCGCCCCCGTTGACGAGAGCGTTCCCCAGGGCGGCGAGGACATGCCCGACGTGCCCGTGGAGTCCGCGCCCTTCGAGACGCAGCCGCCCGTCCCGGACCCGTCCGGCACGGACATACCAGGCGACGCCGGCTTTGACAGCCCGGCATGGGACGGCGTGCCCGAGGCGACCGAAGCGCCTACCCCCGACGGCGCGGAGAATGACGGCGGCGGCGAGATCATGACCATCGCCACCGGAGATATACCCATGCCCGGCGGCGCGAGCGGGACGACGGTAACCACCACCGCGACCGGTACCGGCCTGTTCGAGTTCGAGCCCATCACCTTTGAAGAAGAGGGGACCTATACATATACCCTGCGCGAGCTGCCGGGCAGCGCGACCGACATCTATTACGACACAACGACGTACACGATCAGCTACACGGTGACAAAAGATGCCGGTGTGCTGTCCGTTGGCGGACCCGTCATCAGCGGCGGCGCGGGCGGCTCCATCCTGTTCCTCAACGCCACCATCAGCAAGTCCGGCCCAAGCGGCACGATCGCCGAGGGCGATAATATCGATTACACAGTGAGCTGGGCCAACTTCGCCCGGACAGCGGCGAACGTCACCGTTACCGATCTGTTCGACCCCGGCGTGACCGTGCGGAAAGTGGAATTTCAGGGCGCGGCCCCGAACAGCTATACCATGAACGGCAATGAATATTCCTGGCTCTATGAAAACAGGGCGTCCGGCGTCACCGGGACCATCAACATCCAGGTCCAGGTGAACGAAAAGGCGGAGGAACCCTGGGATTATAACACTTCCGGCGACGAGTTGACCGGCGGGACGACAAGCGGAGAGACTGTGCCGACCGTTCACAACCGGGCCCGCGTGATGTGCCAGCCCATCGGCGGCGGTGTTGCGCTCACCAAGCTGACCGCCCCCGTGACAAACACCGTGGGCCTTACAGAGGATACGGGCAGCCTGACCATATCCAAGACTGTCAGCGGCACGGATACGAGCGGAGATTTCACCTTCACGGTCCATGTGGAAGGCGCTTCCGATGACCACGACGGCGTGATCTTTGACGCTTCCGGCAACGCGACGGTCACCCTCAAACACAATGCGAGCGTCACCATCAACGGCCTGCCCGTTGACGCAAGGTACACGGTGACAGAGACCGGCGCGGCGGATTATTCCACCACCGCCAACGGCTCCAACGGCAAGGTCGCCAGCGGGACCATACCAACCGGCGGTACGGCAAGGGCGGCGTTCATCAATACCAAACTGCCTTCCGCCGGAATGGGCGCCCTGGCGGTGACCAAGGCCGTCACCGGCGACGGCGGCGACAAGACCAAGGAGTTCAATTTCACGATAACGGTGGAAGCTGACGGTGAGCCTTACACGGGCGGGGACATTAATAACGGCACGTTTTCCTTTGCTCTCAAAGACGGAGAAACACATACATTCACGCTGCCAGAGAACGCGACCTACACTGTGACCGAGGCGGACGCCAATACGGACGGCTATACCACTACCGTCACCGGCGACGCCACCGGGACCATCACCGAGGGCGGTACGGCAAGTGTGACATTCACCAACGACAAACCGTCCTCGCCCGGCGGTGGCGGCGAACCCGGTCCTGGTCCCGGACCGTCAGCGCCAAAGACAGGCAACCTGGCCATATCCAAGACAGTCACCGGCGCTGACGGCGAGACGGACAGGTACTTCCACTTCACGGTGACAGTGCCCGACGCCGCGGGCGATCATTACGGCGACGTGGCCTTTGACGAGAACGGCAGCGCGACGCTCACGGTCCGGCACGGCCAGACCGTGACCATCTCCGGTCTGCCCGCCGACGCGAGCTACACCGTGACGGAGGAAGAGGCCGACACGGATGGCTATACGACTACCGCTGTCGGCGCCGCGGGGTCCATACCCGCGGGCGGCACCGCGACGGCGGCGTTCACCAATGAAAAACCGGCGCCCTCCGGTCCCGTCACGCCCTCGGACACGCCTGCGCCCACAGACGGACCCGGCACGCCTACGGACACGCCCGCGCCCAGTGACGACCCAGGCGTCACGGCCAGCCCGGCGCCCACCGAGCCGCCCGTCGTCACCTCCGAGCCCTTCGGGACCCCTGACCCGGACGCCACCCCCGGCACCGGCGCCACGCCCGGACCGGGCGCCACCTCCGAGCCGTTCTACTCGCCCGTGCCCGGCGGCAGCGGCGATAGCGGCGGCCCCGCAGCGCCTCCTACCGGGGACGACGCCCCGGTCCTGCCCTGGCTGACGCTGCTGCTCCTGTGCGGCGCATGCCTGACCGCGCTGGTGAGAAAGAAGCGCCTGTTCTGAAAAAGCGAAAAAGTATCATAAAATGGACAAACCCGGCCACCGGGTTTGTCCATTTCTCGCATGTGGGCGCCCACATGCATTGCTTGCCAGGTTTTTACTGCCCATTTTACCCGCCGCACCGCGGCGGAGCGGCCGACATCATTCGGCTCTCACGCTGTCTGCCGATAGGCTGTCGCCGGCTCTAAGCTGTACACGCCCGTAAACCGTGCCTTTCTCTCCGGCGTCAGGTGATGGCTGACCAGTATCAGCGTCAGCGCCGGATTGGCCAACAAACTGTCCTCCACCAGCCCTGCGTTTTTCTGGTCCAAGGCGCTGGTGCCCTCGTCCACCAGCAGGACGGAGCGGTCGTGTATCAGCGCCCGGGCGATGGCCACTCGCTGCTTCTGCCCGCCGGACAAATTGCTCCCGTCCTCCCCCACCGGGGTGTCCAGCCCCAGCGGCATAGCCGCCAGGTCGCCCCAGAGCGCGCTGTCCCGCAGGGCCTTCTCCATCTGCTGGTCGGTAAACGTCTCGCCCAAAGTGATGTTGTCCCGGATAGTGGAGTTGAACAGAAACACGTTCTGCTCGATGTAGCTCATCTGCCGCTGCAGCTGCTCCGGCGTGAAGTCATGGGCGTCCGCGCCGTCAAAGCGGATGGTGCCGCTATAATCCGGCAGCCAGCCCAGCAGCAGCTTCAAAAGCGTGGACTTGCCGCACCCGGATGGGCCGGTGAGGGCGTACTTGCCGCCCTTTTTGAAGGTCAGGGACAGGTCATGGAGCACGGGCTTGTCGCCGTACCGGAACGTCAGGTCCTCCACGGCGATGGCGCTGTTGATTGCAGGCTGACCGCCGCTTTCCTCGTCCCGTACGTCGTCGGCCCGGACGGTGATCTTGTCAAAATAGGGCTTTGTGGAGGAGAAGGACAGCAGCAGCTGCGCCACGGTCCCGATGCCGTTGGACAGGCTCCCGCACAGGTTGCCGCCGCCCATGAGCGCGCTCTGCAAAATGACGCCCCGAATGGACAACACGCCAATCAACACGTCGATCAGCATCTGCACCGCGATGTTGACGCACCCGAACCCCGCGCTGACAAAGCCCTTCACATAGGTAAGCTTGAATTTGGGCTTTTCGATCTGCTCGCTGGCTTCCCATGCCCCCTGGCGGAACCGCTGCTCCCGGCCAAAGGAGCGCAGCACGTCGTAGCCGGACAAAATGTCCTTGAGCCGCCCGGTGGCCCGGGCCTGCCCCGCCTCGCAGTCTTTGCCCAGCTTTTCCATGCGCTTATTAAACAGCTGGGGGACCAGCAGCATCACGATCACGTTGACCAGCGCCGCCGCCAGCAACGACCAGTGGAGCGTCAGCAGCGCGACGGCGCTGAAAATGGCGCTGGCCCCACAGGCGACGCACTGGTAAAAGGGCTGCCAGGCAAGGGTCTCGATCTGGTTCACGTCGTTGGTGAACCAGGACAGGTATTCCCCCGTGTCCTTTTCGTGAAACGCCCCATGGGACTTGGCCAGCAGCGTGGCCGTCATGTCCCGCCGGACGGCGTTGTTCATCAGCCGCACGGCCCGCCCCTGGCAATACTCCTGCAGGCCGTTGATCCACAGGAGAACGAACCAGGAACCCGCCAACAGCGCCATCCGGAAGAAAAAGCCGCGCAGATCCCGGTCGATGATGCCCTGAAAGCAGCGCATCAATAGAAGGTTATTCACGGTCTGCAACGCGCACACGACGAGCGCCAGCACCACCGCCGCCAGATTGGCGCCCCAATATTTCTTCAGATAGTATTTCATTTTTATGCCTCCTTTTCTGTCTCCGCCCAGACCTCGTCCGGGCCTATGATCGGCAAAGCGTCGCCGAACCGCATGAGATTGGAATCGAACTGCATGAGCACCCGCCCCAGCAGGAGGAACGGCACCAGCTTGATGGGCTCCGTCACCCGATAGACCCTCGCCTGGCCGTCCTCCAGTTCCAGATCCATGGATGTCAGTATTCCGCGCTCCGTCAAAGCCTCCAGCAGTTCCACCGCCGCTTCTTTCGGCATTTTCAGGTCCTTCACCACAACGCCCGGCGCGAACCAGTTGGCGTTGCGCCTGTAAAGACAGCCCAGCAGTTCCAGACACCCCGGCTTTGCCAGCACCGCGAACAGCTTTCGGTAATCCTCCATGGGGGCCAGCCATTGGGCCCAGCCTCCCTTTGGCTTCGGCCAGAGCGTCACGAAGGACAGGTCGTCCGCGTGTACGTTCAGCAGCATGCCGCTCTCTTCCACCACCTGGGTCAAAAACAGCTGGACGATCCCGTCGCCGCCGTCGATCTTGCAGGACGCGGGATAGCTCATGTCCGGCAGAACGAGATCCTGCGGCACGAAGTAGCCGATGCAATCCCAGACCAGCCGGCAGAATTTATCCAGCCGGTCCTTCGCCGGGAACCCCAGCAGCCACCGGCCCACCGCGTCCTCCACGGCCACCTGCTCCCCGCCCTCCATGCCGAACAGGGCGTCGATGGTCACGCCCAGCTGCCGGGACAGGACCGGCAGCAGCTCCACATCCGGCGTGCCGCCCTTTTCCCATTTGCTCACAGCCTGGGAGGATACGCCAACCATGTTCCCCAGCTGTTCCTGTGTCAAGCCCCGCTCTTTTCGCAGCGCGGCGATCTGTTCGCTCAGTTTGCCTGTCATGCAAAGCACCGTCCTTTCGTCTTTCTGGTTGAATTATGCCACAAGCAGCGGTTGAATACAACAGAGGCGATTTTGACGTTTTCCAACCAATAGTTGTTTTTTGAGCTTCGCAATGTATTTTTATGCGCTCGACCGGCATAAAGGCGGACAACGCCCTCCTGCGGGAACGCGCCGCAGCCCGCCTGCAGACGCCGCCTATGGCGACGAGTTCAAGGCCGTCACGCTAGCAAGCTGGATGTGCGGGATATGCCGGGCGAGAGAGCGCAATGGGCGGCCTGTTTTGGCGTTAGCATTTTATTAGCATTTTGGTGTTGCCGGGGTGCTTTTTTAGTGCCAAATGTGGCAGCACGACACCGCCGGGCAGGCAATTAAAAATGCCGCCCCTTGGGCGGCAACATTGTTATTGGGGTCCCCAACGCAACCGGCGTGGGAGAAGGGGGATTCGCCCGCCTGCGGCCAGCCTATTAAAATCGCCGCCCATTTGGGCGGCGACTTTGTTACTAGGGCTCCCAAAAGGCAAGCTTGCCTTTTGGGAAAAAGGAGAAAGGCCCCTGACCGACGGATGAGGACCGGCTTGACGGTCCTCATCGTCTTCAGGGGTCTTTCGACGTGGCGGAGAGGGGGGGATTCGCCCGCCTGCGGACGGGCCGGGGCGCGGGGAAAACGTGCCACCGGCACGTTTTCTAACACCGCGCCCTTCGAATCCCCATACTTCAAAAAATCGTGGCCCACTTTCGTGGGCCACGATTTTTTGGCGGAGAAGGGGGGATTCGAACCCCCGATACCCTTTTGGGGTATACACGATTTCCAATCGTGCGCGCTCGACCAGGCTACGCGACTTCTCCATGCCTGCCGGACTTGCGTTTCTATGCAATTCAAGCTTGCTTATTATACATGCGCCCGGCGGGAAAGTCAAGTGCTATTTCAGCCTCTCAGGGCCCTTTCAGCGGCCTTGGCCACGTGGTCCACCAGCACGGCGGTGGTCACCGCGCCTAAGCCTCCCGGCACCGGCGTGATGGCCGACGCCACCAGCTCCGCCTCGTCAAAGCGCACGTCCCCCCGCAGCTTGCCCAGCGCCGGGTCCATGTGTATCCCCACGTCCACCACCACCGCGCCGGGGCCGAAGTGCTCCTGGCCAAAAAAGCCCATCTTGCCCACGGCCGCCACCACGATATCCCCCCGGCGGGTCTGGGCCGCCAGGTCTTTCGTCCCGCTGTGGCAGACGGTGACGGTGGCGCCCTCCGCCAGCAGCAGCATGGCCGCCGGCCGGCCCACCACCAGGCTCCGCCCTGCGACCACCGCGTGGGAACCCTTGAGGGGCACATGGTAATACTTCAAAAGCTCTATGACCGCCTGGGCGGTGCAGGGAGCGAACCCATCGCCGGAGCCGGTGAACACCCCGGCCAGGGACCCGTCCGTGACCCCGTCCACGTCCTTGGCGGGTTTTAGGGCCCTGCGGGCCGCCTCGTTGTCCAGCGGCGCGGGCAGAGGCCGCATCATCAAAATGCCGTGCACGGCCCGGTCCTTATTCAGCCCGTCCAGCGCTTCCATCAGCGCTGCCTGGGTCACATCCGGCGGCAGGACCACGCTCCGGATCTCTATGCCCGCGGCGGCGCAGCGCTTCAATGCCCCCCGCTCATAGCTCAGGTCCTCTTCCCGTTCGCCCACCCGCAGTATGGCCAGCGTGGGCACGACGCCCTTATCCCGCAGCGCTTTTGACAGCGCCGCCGTCCGCTCCGCAATCGCCTGGGCGACCGGCGCTCCTTTCAATATCCCCGCCATCAGCAAAACCTCCCGTAAATATCATGGAAGACCTTCTCGGCCCGCTGGCCGTACTCGTCCGCCAGCCGGTCCGCCTGGTCGTTGACGGAGGCGGCGTGGGCCCGGTCGGCCATGGATTTTGTGTTCACCTTCACGTTCACCGCCGCGCCCAACAGCGCTCCGCGGCACAGCGCCGCGCCGGTGGCGGCGTCGGATATGGCCAGGGCGCTGCCCATTTCGGCGAACCCCTCCATGAGCTCCACCGCCTCGCAGCACAGGCGCAATATCTGCATGGGCGCGTCGGCCGCCAGGTGCAGACACCGCTCCAACTCCTCCGCCCGGCCTGGGTCGTCCTTGGGGATGGCGTACGCTCTGCTCAGGGGCTTGAACGCCGCCGCGTCCGCGTCGATCATCGCCAGCAGCTCCCGGCTCAGCGCCTTGGCCCGGTCCGTCAGGTCCTGCATCTTGTCCTCCACGGCGGCGTATTTTGGCTTTCCAAGGGTAAGCTCGCCCACCATGGACCCCAGCGCCGCGCCAAGCGCTCCCGCCAGGGCCGACGCTCCGCCCCCGCCGGGGGTGGCGGCCTTGGAGGCCAGCGTCTCGGTGAAGTCTGTCACCGTCGTTTTTTTCAGTTCCATGCCTTTCCCTCCAACAAAAGCTCCCGCAGATGCCCGATGTAATAAAGCGACCCGAAGGCGCACACCGGCTCTTTATAGCCCCGGCACAGCGCCAGCGCCTCCGGCAGACTGTCCGCCGCCAGCGCGGGGACCGACCGGACCGCCGCCGCCAGTTCAGCCCCCGGCAGGGCCCGCGGGCTGTCGTCCGGCGTGACGCAGATAAACCGCGCCGCCAGCGGCTCCATGATTTTTAACACGCCCTGCCAGTCCTTGTCGGCCATGGCCCCCATGAGCATGGTGCACTTTTGCCCCGGCAGGTATTCCCGCAGCCCCGCTGCCAATGCCGCGGCCCCGTGGGGGTTGTGGGCCCCGTCCAATATAACCGGCGGCTCGCCCGGTATATACTCGAACCGGCAGGGCCATTTGGCCGACCCCAGCCCTGCCCGGATATCCGCCTCGGAAAGCCCCAGCACCCGGCACGCCTCCAGCACCGCGCAGGCGTTCTCCGCCTGATGCCGCCCCAGCAGACCGATGTCCACGTCCGCCATGTCCCCGTAGGAAAACCGCTGCCCCGCCAGGGAATAAGACCCAAGCTGCAATTGATTTATGTCAACTTCATGCAAGGGCGCTTTTTCCGCCTCGCACCGGGCCCGTATCACGTCCAGCGCCTCGATCGGCTGGGGCGCGCACACCACCGGGCAGCCGGCTTTCACGATACCGGCCTTCTCTCCTGCAATGGCCGATAACGTGCCGCCCAGCACGGCCGTGTGGTCCAGCCCAATGGGCATAATGATTGACACGGCGGGCTTTTCAATGACATTCGTGGCGTCCAGCCGCCCGCCCAGACCTGTCTCCAGCACCACGTAATCGCACCGGCTCTCGGCGAAGTATAGAAACGCGGCGGCGGTCATCTTCTCAAAATAGCTGGGCTCGTCCAGCCCCCGGCAGGCCTCCCGTACACGGGCGGTGACAGCGGCGAAGTCCGATAGATTTATGTCAACTCCATCCACCTTGATCCGCTCCCACGGGCCGGTCAGGTCCGGGGAGGTATACAGCCCCGTGCGGTACCCGGCGGCGCGCAGCACGGCAGCCACCATGGCGGCGCAGGAGCCCTTACCGTTGGTCCCGGCGATGTGCACGCACCGCAAGCCCGCCTGTGGGTCGCCAAGAGCCGCGCACAGCTCGCCCATGACCGCCAGACCGGGGGCGTGGGTGAACTTGGGCGTTGCCGTATAAAATTGGAGATGATCGGTGTCCATACCCGCAGTATAGCATATTTGCGAACAAGGGGAAAGTCCGATTGACTTTTTTGGGGATTTGGGATACAGTGAGCGCGGAGGGATGCCCATGCATGACGAATTGACGGCGGTGGATATCCGCAAGATGCAGGAGGAAATAGACTACCGGGAGACCCAGCTGCGCCCCAAGCTCATCGAGGACGTGCAGACCGCCCGAGCTTTCGGGGACCTGTCGGAGAATTTCGAGTATAAGGCCGCCAAACAGGCCAAGAATAAAAACGAGAGCCGTATCCGGTACCTGAAGCGCATGATCGCCTCGGCGGTGGTCATCGAGGGTAAGTCCGCTGACGACGAGGCGGGCCTATTTGACACCGTGACGCTTTTCATGGAGGACGAGAACGACGAAGAGGTCATCACCCTGGTGACCACCCTGCGGCAAAATCCGGCCAAGGGCCTTATCAGCAAGGAATCCCCGGTGGGTCAGGCTGTCCTGGGCCACAAGGTAGGCGACCGGGTGTTCGTCCAGGTGGGGGAGCACGGCGGCTACTGGGCCCAGATACGGGCCATCCAAAAGGGGCAGGACGACGACACCATGGAGATAAGCCCATACTAAGGAGAATATATGATGGAAAAGCTTGATTTGGACGTTTTCAGCGCCTTTGCGGACGATTGGGCCCTGGTGACCGCCGGGACCCAGGGGGACTACAACACCATGACCATCGGCTGGGGCGGTCTGGGCACCCTGTGGAGCCGGCCGGCCGCCACGGTCTATGTGAAGCGCAACCGCTATACCCATGACTTTCTGGAGAAGAACGACTGGTTCACCGTCAGCTTCTTCCCGGCTGAATATAAGAAGGCTCTGGGCTATCTTGGCTCCCACTCCGGCCGGGAGGGGGACAAGGTGGCGGCCTCCGGCCTGACGCCGGTGTACCTGGACAACGCCGTGACCTTCCAGGAGGCCAGCGTGACGCTGCTGTGCCGGAAGATATACGCCCACGACTTTGACGTGGCGGCCGTGCCCGCCGACGTGAAGCGGAGCTACTACGAAAACGAGCCGCCTCACACCATGTACGTGGGCGAGGTAGTTGACATAACGCGGTAACGCGCCGCCTCCCCCGCCCAGCCGGGGACGGCGTTGGCAGGTAACAAAAAAGCCCCCCCGGGGGCTTTTTTGTTTTTTCATTTACCGCTTGAACTCCGGGTAATACCGCATGAACACCGGGAGCATGCCGGTTTTTTCCGGGGTCTGGGCGGGAAGCTGCCAGAAGTCGTGGGCGCAGTAGTTGTTGCCCTCCACGATGGCGGGGCCGTCGGGGGTGATGCCCACGTCCCAGCCGATGTACCGCATTTGGGGAATTTTCAGCGCCGCCTTTTTCACCATCTCCACCGCCTGGTCAAAGCAGGGGATGGGCCGGCCCTGGAGCTTCACGTGGGTCAGGGGGTGTTCCTCGTACACGATGCCCAGGGACCCGTCGCCGCTGACGCCGGGGGAGCAGATACAGCCTGTCTCCAGGTCCACCCGGCAGCCGAAGCCGTAATTGTCCACCACCCGGCCGTTGAGGCCGAATTTCTGCGTGGCGAAGATAACGTGGGGCTCGCCCTGCTTGTCGATGAGGGTGATGAGGCGCATGCAGTTCAGGGCGTTGGGATAGACCTCCGCGTTTTGCGGGTGGTTCACCAGCGGCGTTTCTAAGAGCCACGCCTCCCGCTTGCCCAGGTCCTCGTAAAACGCGTCGAAGTCGGGATAGTCCCGGCTGTCGATGCGCTGGCAGTCCCGGCCGCAGGAGCCGTGGGCGGGCTTGGCGAACACGGTGGGATGCCGCTGGGTGAAGGCCCGCACGTCCTCCTTGGAGGCGGTCCTGTAGTTGACGCACTCCCGGCCCACGAACTCGGCGAAGACGTGGTCGAACTCCTCCTTGTCGTTGAAGGTGTGCTCATAGGCCGGGTCGTTGAGCATGTCCACCAGCTTTTTGGAGACGACCCGGGTCACGTATGTCGAGCGCTGCGCGTCCGTCAGGTCCCAGAAGCCGAAGGTCAGGTAGTCGTAGTACCCGGAGCCGAACTTGATCGCCGAGCGCACCATGTCCAGCGTCAGCCAGAGCTTGTTTCTGCCGGAGAATTTGGCGGTCCGGTCCAATACTTCTTTGAATTTGGAAAGGCGCATGCCGCTGAGCACGCGCATGATATAGCCGCCGTAACCCATGTTATTGCGCCTTTCGGATGAGGATGAACGGGGTAAGCTGGGTGGAGTTGCCGGTGGGGTTATCCTCGATGAGCTCCGCGCACTGCGCGTCCGTCAGCTTAAGGTCCGGGCTCTTGCCCAATATATCCCGCTCAAAGTCGTTGGCGTCCACCAGCATGCAGGTGACGCCCGTCTCGTCCTTAATGCGCTTACAAACCCCGTTGGGGTCCTTGGGCAGCATCATGCAAAAATCCCCGTAGACCTGAAAGGACGCTGTGTAAAACCCGTCCAGGCCGGCCACCTCCGGGCCGGCGATATCGTAAAACACGCCGTGCTTGCCGAAGAGCTTGCCGATGCCGGCGGCGATGGACGCCCAGATGATCTTGAGCTTGCCGCAGTGGTCGATGGCGAACTGCATCTTCCAGGGGTTGTCCACCCCGATGCCGTAGGGGCTGTGGGAGGCGAACTTGGACAGGAACCGGGCCAGCGCCGTCAGCTTCATGTCCTTTTTGTAGATGATGTTTTTCTGGCACAGGGAGATGATCTTCTCCGCGATGGAAAGAATGTCCCCCGGCTGATAAAGGGGCAGCACGTATTTGCGCACCAGCTCCACGTAATCCTCGCCGATCTCGACGAAATGTGTCTTGATGGCGCCCCGGTCGTAGGGGCCGAAGCTTGTCTCGATGCGCAGGGATTTGTTTTCGTTTGGCGTTAATACGGATTCCATGACGTCCTCCCGGAAAGGCGGCAGGGCCTTTTCTCTATTTTATGTCAATCTAGAATACCACATTTTTCCCCATATGGCAAGATATTATGTTACCGCTCACAGGGCGTAGAGCAATATGGCCAGCAGGTGCAGCACGCTGCCCGCCACCACGAACAGGTGGAACACGCTGTGCATATACCGGCGCTTTTTCCCAAGGCCGTACAGCACCGCGCCCACCGTGTAGGATATGCCGCCGGATAAAATCAGCCAGAACCCCGGCCAGCCGATGGCCCGGACCAGCAGCGGGGCCTTGAAGATGATGGCCCAGCCGATGCCGATGTAGCAGATCATGGAAAAGACACGGTATTTGTGCAGGTCAATGGCCGTCAGCACCGTGGCCAGTATCGTCAGCCCCCAGACCACGCCGAACAGCACCCAGCTGGCCACCGGGTCGATGGGCCGCATGGCGCTCAATAAAAGCGGCGTGTAGGTCCCGGCGATGAGAGAATAGATGGTGCAGTGGTCGATGACCTGCAGCACCCGCTTGCCCGTGCCGGCGTGCAGGCCGTGGTAGACGCTGGATATGGTGTAAAGCCCGATCATGGTCACGCCGAATATGGCGCCGCCCACCACGCCCCAGGGGTTGCCGTGGATGGCCGCCACGATGACGCACAGGACCAGCGCCGCCACGCCCACGGCCCCGCCCACGATGTGGGAGATCATGTTGAACCGTTCCTCGCCCTTGGAATAATCCGGCAAGACCCGGTCCCGGAGTTTTGTACGTTTCATGCTCTGTCCCCTCCCTCAGTCTGCATCTTCTATCACCAACTCCGACTGCTTCAAAAATGCTACAGCTCTTTCCTTGGCCCGGATGGCGGGAAATTCCTGTATCCACACGTTGGCCGCTTCCCACACGGAGAACGACCCGATGGTGGACACGATGGCCGCCGCCACCGCGCCCATTTTGTCCGTAAACACCAGCCCCAGAATGATAAATATCACGCCGATAGCCAGCAGTCGCAGACTGTTGAGCCAGCTTCGCCTTTTCAGCCGCTTCACGCTCCGCTCGATACCCTGCATGTACCGGCCAATGGCCCGTTCCAGCCGGTCCTCGTCTAGATCCAGGGCGCTGACGAAGCATAGCCGCAGCTTTTCCCCAGCCCGCCGGTCCTCCAGCGCGTTTGTTATGTAAACTAAAACATCGTCGTTCAGGGTCAGGCCCGTCTCGTCGAACCCGCAGTACAGGTCTTCTTCCCGTTCGATCTTCACCCGTATCTCAAACATATGGTATCCCTCCCAATGGCTAGGTATGCAAAATGCGCGCTCTTGCACTTTGGGCTTATTTTCCATTATAATAGGGCCATAACACACAGGAGGTGTTCTCATGCCCCGATTCACCGAAGAATTTTTGGCCGACCGGGCCTTTTCCCAGCGGGCCCTGGCCTTCAACGAGCAGCTGCCCATCGGCGGCGGCGCCGGCACCCGCCTGGGCATCCCCGGCGAGGCCGTGCCTCCGGCGGTGCGCATACTGCCCAACGGGGACGCGTTTATCCAAATCTTCGCCCCCACGGCCCACGAGGTCAAAATACAGCTGCCCGACAGCATCCTGACGCTGGAAAAGCACGCCGACGGCTACTGGCGGGGCACGGCACCCTATACCACGCCGGGGTTCAAGCAGTTTTTCCTGCTGGTGGACGGCGCGGAGACCCTCTCGCCCATGGCCCCCGTGGGCTTTGGCTATTCCAGGCCCTGCAACTACATCGACTTTCCGGAGGAGGACGGCGACTTTTATCTCCTGAAGGACGTACCCCACGGCTCCGTGGTCCGGGACGTGTACTTCTCCCGGGTCACCGGCGCGTGGGAGTCCTGCCTGGTCTACCTGCCGCCGGACTATCTGCGCTCGAATGAGCGCTACCCCGTGCTGTATCTCCAGCACGGCCACGGGGAGAACGAGACATGCTGGGTCTATCAGGGCAAGGTACACTTCATCATGGACAACCTGCTGGCCGCCGGAAAGGCCGTGCCCTGCCTCATTGTCATGAACAACGGCATGGTCCACACCCGCACGCCGGAGGGCGCGCCCTGCATGGACGCGGAGCTGCTGCCCAGGCTGCTGGCGGAGGACTGTATTCCCTTCATCGAGGGCCGGTACCGGGTGAAGACGGATAGGCTGGACCGGGCGATGGCGGGGCTCTCCATGGGCTCCATGCAGACCTCCATGACCGTCATGACAAGGCCCGATCTCTTCGCCTGGGCGGGGATATTCAGCGGCTTTCTGCGGGCGCTGCCCGGTCTGGGCACCGACGACAGCCATCTGCTGGCCCTGGACGCGCCTGATTTTGCCGGCCGGTACAAGCTCTTCTGGCGGGCCATCGGCCGGGACGACCCGCTCATGTCCTTTTTCCAGCGGGACAGCGAGCTTCTGGCGGAAAAGGGCCTGGACCCGGCCCGTTGGCAAGCCCACCGGGAGGTGTTCTATCCCGGCGCCCACGAGTGGCAGGTCTGGCGCAAGTGCGCCCGGGATTTCCTGCCGCTGCTGTTCCGTTAAAACAGCTTCCGCTCCACGCCGACCCGCAGCATGTTCCAGGACAGCGGCGGGAGCTGGGCCTGCAAATGCCCGTCCTTTACTTCCGCGCCGGCCATAGCGCGGGGCTTCAGCACCTCCTGACCGGGACCGTTCACCGCCTCCGCCGGGCCATACAGGGCCAGGTGTTCCGCGTCTTTTCCGCCGCCAAAGGCCGTCAGATCGCAGTCCAGCAGCATGGGCTCGTCCAAAGAGCGGTTCACGGCGAAGATGGTCACAGCGTCGCCCCCCATATCCGGGTCGAGGTGCAGTACCGCCGCGTATTCCAGATAGGGAACATCCGTGTAATTTTTGCTGTCGTACCGGGGGATGTACGCCCTGTCATCGTGGCGCAGCACGATATGCCATGCGGGCCACCGGTTATCCAGACTGGCCTGCCGGAAGGGCCAGAAGATGCTCTGCCGCCAGACCGGGCCGCCGTTCGGCTCGGTCATGATGGGGGCTATCACGTTCACCAGCTGGGCCTGACAGGCCATCTTCACCCGGTCCGCATGGTTCAAAAGCGTGATGAGCATGGTGCCGAACACGGCCGCGTCCGCCATGGTATAGCGCTCCTCCAAAAGGGGCGGCGCGAACTGCCAGGGCTGGATGTGCTGCTCCTGGTCCATGGTTTTGTACCACACGTTCCACTCGTCGAAGGAGAGCATCATCCGCTTTTTGGACCGCTTTTTCGCCTGGACGAAATCGCAGGCGGCCACGGCGTCGGTGATGAACCTGTCCGTAGTCAGGCTCTGGGCCAGAAAATCCCCCATGTCGCCGGTGCTGTTGCCCAGATACTGGTGCAGGGACAGGAAGTCCACGTCGTCATATGTGTGCTCCAGCACCGTGGCCTCCCACTGGGGGAAGGTGGGCATGTACGGGTTGGAGCTGCCGGCGGCGGTGAGCCGGATAGACGGGTCCAGCTTGCGCATGGCCCGGGCGGTCTCCGCCGCCAGACGGCCGTATTCCTCCGCCGTCTTGTGGCCCGTCTGCCAGGGGCCGTCCATCTCGTTGCCCAGGCACCAGTATTTGATGCCGTGGGGCTCTTTCACCCCGTGGGCGACGCGCATGTCGCTGAAATAAGTCCCATCGGGCAGATTGCAGTATTCCAGCAGGTCGCACGCCTCCTGCACGCCGCGGGTACCCAGGTTCACCGTCATCATCAGCTCCGCGTCCGCGGACCGGCAAAAGCCGGCGAACTCGTTCAGCCCCACCTGGTTGCTCTCCCGGCTCCGCCAGGCCCCGTCCGGCCGGACGGGGCGTTTTTCTTTGGGGCCCACGCCGTCCTCCCACCGGTAGCCGGAGGCGAAATTCCCGCCGGGGTAGCGGATAAGGGGCACCTGCAGCGCCTGGATCGCCTCCAGCACGTCACGGCGAAAGCCCTGGCCGTCGGCGGTTGGATGGCCGGGGCAGTAGATACCGTCATAGACCGCCCGGCCCAGGTGTTCGATGAAGGAGCCGAACAGCTCCCTTGGCACGTCCGCCAGCTGATACGCGGGGTCCAGGTGTATGGTGGCATGCAGCATGATAAGCCCTCCTAATATTTGTTTGGCCTGATTTTACACAGCTTGTCACTGAAATGCAAGAGGGCGGGCCGTTGGCACGGCCCGCCCCTGCACGCTTCCACTCACTCTTTCAGCGACTGAATGAAGTCCCATATGGCCTGGGCGGAGTTGAAATTCTCCGGCTCTAAATCGGCCATGGAGATCTTCACGTCAAATTCGTCCATGATCTCACTGACCAGGGCGGTGATCTCGAACGAACCCAGTATGCCGTCGTCCACCAGAGCGGTCTCCCGCGCAAAGTCCACGTCCGGGCGAAGGTCCCGCAGTATTTCCATCAAGTCTTCCATTGTTATAGTAACCTCCTGCAATATGGATGCGCACATTTATTTCCCGCCGGTCAGCTTTTCCTCCAGCGCCAGCAGGTCCCGCTTCCGCTCCTTCACCCGCCGGGCGGGCACGCCGGCGTACACACCCCAGGGGTCCGTTGACCGGTTTATAAGGCTCATGGCCCCCACGGAGCAGCCCTCCCCGATATACACCCCCGGCAGCACGGCACAGCCGGTGCCAAGGATGACGTGCTTTTCCAGCGTCACGGCCGCGTCCCGCTCGTTGCGGAAGGCCAGGGGGACCGTGGGGTTGGTGAGGCTCGCGCCGGAGTAATCGTCGCTGGTGGCGTAGATCGTGCAACGGGAGCTGAGGCCGGAGAAGTCCCCCATGGTGATGCTGGCCTGCCCGGCGTAAAGCTCGCAGTTGGAGCTGATGTGTACGTAATTGCCCACCGCGATCTCGCCGTTCAAAATGGTGAAGTCGTCGATGAGCACGTGGCTGCCCAGGGTGATCTTTTCCGGGGTGTAAATACGGCAGGTGCGGCTTACGAGCACCTGGCGGCCCAGGGCCTTAAAGCCCATGTCCTGGAGCTCTTTTTTGCTGTAATAGGGGTCAAGCTTCATCTTCCCCACCCTTTCCGCGCTATACTAGCACACCGGACGGCCAGATGCAACCTCAAAATACAAGTCCCGTGGACAGGGGATATTCGTAATACTCCGCGCCGGCCAGACCGTAAATGCGTCCGGCGAACAAAAGCTGCCCGTCGGCGGCGAACCAGAGCTTTTCAAGCTCCACGTTGTCCGGGGATGTGGTGCGCCGGTACTGGCCGTTATAAAAATCCTCGTCCGTCTGGTTCCGGGCCGTGCCGAACTGGTGAACGAACTCCTCGGCCATCACCGACTGCTCCAATTGGGCAAGCTCTGTGGCGTCCACGTCCAGAAGCTCCAACAGCGCCGCGCCGGACAGCCTCTCCCCGGTGGCCAGGTCCAGGTCGAAGGGGGTAAATTCCAGCCAGTCGTCGATCTTCTTGACCATCACCACGCTCAGCACCCGGCCCGCGCCCTTGGCACACTCATAATAGAGCTGGCACATGGGGTCCTCGGACACCGGGCGAAACTCGTCCTGGATGATTTTGTTGATCTCGTCCGCGCCGGGGCAGTCCAGGGTGATACGGGGCAGCACACCCGGGTCCGCCAGATCGTCCGTGACGCACTGGTCCGCCGTCAGGGCGGTGTAGTCCGTCCCGGTATCGGCTGGGGCCTGTTCACCCAAAACGTCCGAATCGGAGCTGTCCAGCGCCGCGTCCGAGCGGCCGCCGGTCATGTCGGACAGCACGTCCTCCGTGCCGCAGGACGCCAGCATGCTCAGGCACAGGATGAGCGACCCGACAGTTATAAGCTTTCTCATGATAAAATTTCCCCTTTCACAATTGCTCCTTATAGGCCCGGAAGGCGCTGGGCACGGGATAGCGCGCCGCCCGCTCTTTGGCCGTGGTCCAGATGAACCTATCCGGCGCGGCGCCGCACTGGACCCGCCAGCCGGTCATATGCCACTCCAAATGGGTGAAGATATGCGTTGCCCGGCCGCAGGGCGCCAGCCCCTCCGGCGCGCAGCCCCAGGCGTCCGCCTGACAAAGCGCCGCCGTCTCGTCCAGGTCCCCCTCCACGTTGGGCAGCTCCCACATGCCGGCCAGCAGCCCCCTGTCCGGCCTTTGGATCAGGGCCACCCGCCCGGCGTACTCCAAAATGAACACCGTCCGGTTTTGTATCTTCCGGGGCCTTTTTTCATCCATCACAGGCCAGTCCGCGGGGTGGCCAGTTTGCGCCCCGGCGCAGACCTTTTCCAGCGGGCACCCGCCGCAGTCGGGCGTACCCGGCGGGCACACCGTCTCCCCCAGCTCCATCAGCGCGGAGGTGAACGCGCCGCAGCGCTCCGCCGGGTACCGCTGGCGCAATGCCTCCCGGAAGCGGTTTTTCACCTTTTGGTCCCCCACGCTGTCCGGGCAGCAGGTCAGCCGGGCGCAGACACGCAGCACGTTTCCGTCCACGGCCGGCTCCGGCAGGTCAAAGGCGATGGAGGCGATGGCCCCGGCGGTGTAATCGCCGATACCGGGCAGGGCCCGCAGGGCCTTGCTGTCTGCGGGCAGCTCGCCGCCATAGTTTTCCACAATGAGCTTCGCGGCCCTGTGCAGGTTCCGGGCCCGTGCGTAATAGCCCAGGCCTTCCCACAGCTTCAGCACCGTCTGCTCGTCGGCGGCGGCCAGATCGGCCACCGTGGGCAGGGCGTCCATGAACCGCAGAAAATAGTCTTTGGCCGCCTCGATGCGGGTCTGCTGCAGCATGATCTCCGACACCCACACCCGGTATGGCGTCACGTCCCGCCGCCAGGGCAGGTCCCGCCCGTGCCCATCATACCAGGGCAGCAGCAGCCCGGCCAGGTCCTTCGGCAGTTTTTCCACGGCTCTCCGCCCCCTCTCCTATGGCTATTAAATCACGCCGGGGATGGGCCGTCAAGAAAAACGGGCGGGGACCGGTCCGCTTTTTGTGCAAAAAGCTGGTTGACAAATCCTGCCGGCCATATTATTATCTTTCACGATAAAAGTGCTTTTAAACCGATGCAGAGACGTCGGCAAGGCGCGATATGGATCATGCATATGACCGTACCCTCTTGCCGCGGGCAAGGGGGTTTTTGTTTTGGAGATCAAGGCCGAACTGATGGACCGCTCCGCCGTGGAGCGCGCTCTTGTCCGCGTCGCCCACCAGATATTGGAGCGCAACGGGTCCGGCGAGAACATCTGCCTGATGGGCATCCGCACCAGAGGCGTGCCCCTGGCAAGGCGGCTGGCGAAGAATATAGGCGCACTGGAGGGCCGGGAGCCGCCGGTGGGCGAGCTGGACATCACACTGTACCGGGACGATCTGTCCCGCGTGGCGGACGCGCCGGTGGTGGAGCGGACCAACGTACCCTTCCCGGTGGAGGGCATGACCGTCATCCTGTGCGACGACGTGATCTACACCGGCCGCACGGCCCGGGCCGCCATGGACGCCACCATGGAGCTGGGCCGGCCGGCCCGCATACAGCTGTTTTGTCTGGTGGACCGGGGCCACCGGGAGCTGCCCATCCGTCCCGACTTCGTGGGCAAGAACGTGCCCACCGCCCGCTCGGAGGTCGTCGCCGTCCGGCTGGACGAGGTGGACGGGGAGACCGGCGTAAAACTGTTCGATAAAAAATCCATATAGACCAAACAAAGAAAACAGGGAGGCAAAACAAAATGGATCTCATCTACGGCATCAAGGACAAGCCCAAGTTCGGACAGGTCATCCTGTTCGCCATCCAGCAGCTGCTGGCCATCATGGCCGCCACCATCGCGGTGCCCGCCGTGGTCAACTCCGGCTGCGGCACGGCTCTGACCGCCTCGGCCGCCATCTTCGGCGCCGGCGTGGGCACGTTCGTGTACCTCATCTTCACCAAAAACTCCAGCCCCGTGTTCCTGGGCAGCTCCTTCGCCTTCATCGGCTCCATGATGAGCGCCTTCTCCGGCGCGGCCAGCATGGCCGTGGGCTACTGGGGCCTGATCATCGGCGCGGTCATGGCCGGGCTGGTGTACGTGGTGCTGGCGATCATCGTGAAGATGTCCGGCGTGGCCTGGATCGACAAGCTGATGCCTCCCGTCATCATCGGGCCCACCGTGGCCATTATCGGCCTCTCCCTCGCCGGCAACGCCGTGGGCGACCTGACCAGCTCCAGCGTGGAGGGCGGCAGCGTGTACGTGGCTCTGGTCTGCGGCCTGGTGACCCTGGCGGTGACCATCCTGGCCTCCACCTACGGCAAGAAGATGGTCCGCATGGTGCCCTTCATCATCGGCATCCTGGCGGGCTACGCCTGCGCCAGCCTGTTCGCCCTGCTGGGGTACACCACCGGCAACCCCGCCTTCACCGTCATCAACTATGACGCCATGAAGAACGTGGGCTTTGTCTCCGCGCCCGACTTCACCTTCCTGCTGGGCGGCAGCATCAAGGACATCACCCCCACTTATCTTCTCACGCTGTTCACCGCTTATGTGCCCGTGGCCTTCGTGGTGTTCGCCGAGCATCTGGCCGACCACAAGAACCTCAGCTCCATCATCGGCGTTGACCTTCTCAAGACCCCCGGCCTGACCCGGACCCTGCTGGGCGACGGCATCGGCTCCATGGCCGGCGCGCTCTTCGGCGGCTGCCCCAACACGACTTACGGCGAGTCCATCGCCTGCGTGGCCATCACCCGCAACGCCTCCACCGTCAGCATCTGGGGCGCGGCCGCGCTGTGCATCATCGTCAGCTTCATCTCCCCGCTGATGGCCTTCCTGGAGACCATTCCCTCCTGCGTCATGGGCGGCGTGTGCGTGGCCCTGTACGGCTTCATCGCCATGAGCGGCTTCAAGATGCTCCAGGGCGTGGACCTGAACAGGAACCGCAACCTGTTCGTGGCCTCCATCATCTTCATCACCGGCGTTGGCGGCCTGTCCGTCACCATCGGCGCGGTGGAGATACGCACCGTGGCCTGCGCGCTCATTCTGGGCATCCTGGCCAACACGATGCTCTCCGGCGAGAAGGACGAGCCCAAAAGCGAGGACAAAAACGGCTAAGGGCATATAACATAAAAAAGGGGACTGTGGCAGCACAGTCCCTTTGGTTTTTCTTATTGACGGCCCCCCTGTGTAAGGGGGCTGTCATGCGTCAGCATGACTGGGGGGTTGTCACCCGTACAGGACAACCCTTCCGACCCGGCTTTCGCCGGGCCACCTCCCCTTACACAGGGGAGGCTATTTGTCGCTTATTCCTCCGGCAGTTCGATCAGAAATTCCAGGGCGCGGTCGTGGAGCTGGTCTGCGCCGGTGCGGGAGACGAGATAATACTCCTGCTCGTTCACCGCGCACAGGTAGTGGACGCTGTCGTAGGCCATAAACCGGACCGTTACCTCCGGGTATTGCTCATTTTCCTGCCGGAAGGTCAGGGTGAACAGCTCCCCCCGGCCATCGGCCGGGTCCGTGCGGCTGTCCGCCGTCAGCTCCGCCGTCTGCCGCAGCCAGGCGGACACCAGCGCCGCGTCCAGGCTCCGGTCCCCCAAGGTGAAGATGTCCTCCGGTTCCTCGTCGGCCGTCGGGGCGGACACGGAGCGGATGACCTCGTATGTCTCACCGTCCAATTGCAGGGTCACGCTCTCCAGCTTATCCCAATCCAGCGGGCAGGGCCGCAGGGGCCGCATGGCGGCAAAGTCCGGGTACATGAGCCCGTCCAGCACCGTGCCCGCCACGCGGTAGACCATTTTGGACCCGCCCAGGCGCACGAACACGTCCGCGCCGTCGTAGGCGCCAAATTCCAGGGTGAAGCTCCCCTGCTCCCCGCCATCGGACCGGTAGCCCACCTGCACCGTGCCCTGGGGCGCGCCCAGTCCGTAGTCGGCCTCGGACCCGTCCCAGCTCTCGCATTGGGTGAGCTGGATATTCGTCGCCATTTCATACAACGCCGCCGTCTTTTCCGTATCTAAAGGCATGACCGGCTCGCCGGACTCGTCCAGCAAAAACCATGGGTCCGCGTCCGTGTACCAGACCGCCTCCGCGTCATCCAGATACCGCAGCTCGTAGTCCCCCGCGCCGGACTGGACCGCGAGGCTGGTGACCTGCGCCACGTCCTGAGGGGTCGTTTCCAGAGCCAAAATATCGTCGATGCCGGTCTGGAAGGTCTGGGCCAGCATGGTACCCTCCACGTAGACCGTATCTTCCCCGTTCACGCGGATGTAATAGGCCCCGTTGGGGCTGGGATTGCCCACGTCGTAGGTGTTCACCTTATCCGCCGTGGCGGCGACGATGGTGAAGGCCGGGTCCGCCAGACCGTACTGGTCGAAATCCGTCACATCCGTGATCGCCGTCTCCGCCTCAGCATTGGCCGCCGCCTCCGCCAGAGGCGCGACCTTCGCCTGGTCGATGGGGCAGTCGGCGTCGTTGGCGTTGGTCCAGGCGCCGTCCTGGCGCTTCAGGCTCACCGCGTCGCCGAAATAGTCCCAGGCCAGGGCCGTCAGGTCATCCTCCGGGCCCACGGAGATGTCCGTATGCTCGTGGGCCTCCTCGGCCGTGACAGCCTGCTCCCTGTCGGAGAGGGTCTCGGCCAGGTACCATGCCCCCACCAGCACCGCCAGCGCCGCCAGCAGCACCGCAAGCCTCGCTCCGCGCTTCATCAGCGCCGCCTCCTTCTAATGAATATCCCAACGCCCGCCGCCAAAAACAGCACCGGGACCACGATCGCCATCGCCACCTTCAACACGCCCGCGGCGCTGTCCGTGAAGGTCAGGTACTCCCCCGTCAGTGTCTTGGGGTGGATGGAGATACTCTGCTCCTGCCGGCTCAGCCAGCCGATGCCGTTCAAAAACAGATCGCGGTCGGCCCCGGCCACAAGGTCGTTGAAGTCCGATTCCATGAACCGGCTGGAGGAAAATATCACCAGGCGGGCGCCTGTGTCGGCGTTTTCCGACGCCGCGCCCAGCAGGAACGGGCCGGTCCTGTCCCCGTCCGCCTTTTCGTAGCTGTCCACGCCCTCCACGTCCAGCTTGAGGTAGCTGGTGTCCGAGCTGGTCAGCAGGGCCGTCACCGCGGCGGGGCTGTCATCGGAGGCCAGCAGCGCCTGACTGTCCGGCATGGCGACGGTCAGGCCCTGCCCGTCCAGCAGAGGGGCGGTGATATCGTGCCGGTTGATGGTGGGCAGAACCAGGTCGATGTAGCCATAGCTATAGTACCGGCTGTCGGTCTCCATCACGTAGCCGCCCAGATAGTCCAGGCCAAAGTCCGCCAGCAGCGATGTAAAGTTGGGCATTTCGTCGGAGGTGTAGGCGGTGGTCACCAGGAACTGGCCGCCTTGGTCGGCGTAGTCCTCCAAAAGCCCCAGCTCCCGGGCGGTGATGTCCCGCGCCGGGGCAAAAATGGCCAGCACCGCGCAGTCCTCCGGTACGGCCTCAGCCGAGACCAGATTGAGCTCCTGAGTCCGGACATTTTCCAGCTCGATGGCCGACAGGACCTCGTCGGACACGCCTGTCTCGCCGTGGCCGGTCAGGGTGTACAGCACCGGCTGGTCGTCGCTTGTCACGGACAGGATCGCCGCCGTCAGCTTTTCCTCGCCGGTGAACACGTCCAGGTACTCCTGCTGGTAATATTGCAGGTAGTAGGCGTACATCTCATAATCAGAATAGGTCCACACGTCGGAATAGGGTATGTACAGGCTCCTGTCCCCACAGACCACCGCAAGGCTGTTGCTCTCCACGGTCTGGTCGGTGTAGTCCGCGGCAAAGCTGGGGTAGCGCACCGGGTCCACCTTGGTCACGGTCACCCGGTCAAATTCGCCGTACTTGCCAAGCACCTGCTCCATGGTGTTGTTCTCGTGGCCTTCCTCGACGAGCCAATAGACGTCCACGTCCTTGTCCAGGGTGGCCAATATCTGCTCCGTGCCCTGGGAGATGGAATAGAGTTTGTTGGCCGTCCAGTCAAGCTGGGTCACCGACGCCGGCAGGGCGTTCACCGCCAGGTTCGCCACCACGGCCATGGCGATCACCAAAAGCGCGGCGAACACGCTGTATGCTCCCGCACGCCAGGGGCGGGTCCGGAACGAGTTTTTCAGCTTTTGCAGAAGGTTTTTCATGCGGCCCACCTCCTGCGCTCCATGGACTGGACCGTTAAAAAGACGAACACGGCCGCCACGGTGACATAGTAGACCAGCGAGCGTATGTCGAATATATCATAGGTGAAGCTGTCGAATCTGTCGAAAACGGCCAGCTGGCCCAGCACGTCGGCAAAAAGCCCGCCGAATTTTCCGGGCCACAGGGCGTAGCATGCCCCCAGCCCCCCTTCCAGCGCCAGGGAGAACACCAGGGCGAAGGCCCCGTTTTTCGTCATGCGCCAGAGTATCACGCCCAGAAGCAGCACCAGAACGGCAAAGCCGATGAAGCTGGTCAGGGCCGAGGTCGAGACGTAGCTGGTCAGGGGCGAGAGGAAATAGAGCAGCAGCATCACCAGAAAGCACGCCCCGGCCGCGAGGCCCACACTCTCCATCAGGCTGGATATAAAAAGCCCGACGGCCGCCAGCGCGCAGCCCAGAAAGAAAAAGCCCACCACGGCCCCGTAAGCGGCCTTCAGGGGGATAGCGCCGCTGGTCGCCAGACCGTTCACGATGGGCGGATACAGGCTCAGCACCGCCAGGGGCATGGCCATCACCGTCACCAGAGCGAAATACTTGCCCAGCACGATCTTCGTCATGCTCATAGGCAGGCTGTAGAGAAGCTGGTCCGTCTTCTGGTGCCGTTCCTCCGCCACGGAGCGCATGGTCAGCAGCGGGATACCGGGCAGGTAGATGAACGTGAGACTGCCCAGAACGGTGGTGAAGTCGATGGACCCCTGCAGGTGGATGGCCATGACGTAAATGCCCCCAAACAGGAGCATCAACGCCCCGTATACATAGCCGGTCAGGCCGTTCAGCTGGCTGTCCAGCTCCTTTTCATAGATGGCCGTCATGCCGCCTGCCTCCTTTCGCCGTCTCGTTGGGAGCATCCGCCTCCTGAGTAAGGGCCAAAAACACGTCCTCCAAACTGGCCTGCTCCCGCTCCAGGCGCAGCACCGGGATGCGCCTGTCGCTGAGGGCAAAGCTGAGCCTTTCGTCCATGTCCTGCGCCTCGCCGGCCACGGACACCTCCAGCCGACACCGGCCGGCGTCGTCCTCGTGGGCCTGGATATCCAGCACGCCGGGTACCGGCTCCAGCGCCTCCCTGGCCTCGGCAAGGCCGGCCTTGGCCGTGATGTGATAGGTCGCACGGCCGGCAAAGCGTTCCTCCAGCTCCGCCGGGGTGCCGCCGGCGACCAAATGGCCCTTGTGTATCATCAGGACCTTATCGCAGACCGTCTGCACCTCGCTCAGGATATGGGTGGACAAGATCACCGTCCGGTCCCTGCCCAGGGAGCGGATGAGCTGGCGTATCTCCACGATCTGCAGAGGGTCCAGCCCCACCGTGGGCTCGTCCAGAATGACCACCGACGGGTCGGCCAGCAAAGCCTGGGCGATGCCCACCCGCTGGCGGAAGCCCTTGGACAGGTTGCGGATGAGCCGGTCCGCCACCTCGACCGTGCCGGTCACGTCCAGCACCCGGTCCAGCTCCGCGTCCAGCGCCGGTATCTTCACGCCCTTGGCCCGGGCCACGAAGGCCAGGTACTCCCGGACCGTCATGCCCGTGTACAGCGGCGGCTGCTCGGGCAGATAGCCCACCCGGGCTTTGGCCTTCACCGGCTGGTCAAAGATGTCATAGCCGTCGATGGTGACCTTGCCCTCCGTGGCGGCCAGACACCCGGCCAGAATGTTCATGGTGGTGCTCTTCCCGGCCCCGTTGGGGCCCAGAAAGCCGTAGACCACGCCGCTTTCCACCGTGAAGGTCAGGTCCTCCACCGCCGTGCGGCTGCCGTATCGCTTTGTAAGGTGGCTCACCTCGATCATAAAGCCGCCTCCTTGTCCTTGAAAGATGCTCGTCTATTGTACACCCGCGCCGCAAGGCTTTTGTGACCGAATGATGAAGTTTTTGGAAAAAAATAAATAGGGACGCGCCGAAGCGCGTCCCCGAAACCGTCGGTCGATTCAGATGATGCCGTCGCCGCCGCAGGTCGAGCAGGTCACCTTGCCGCCGTGACAGGTGACGCTGGGGCAGGGCTTTCTCTCATGCCAGCTTCCGCCGATCGCGGAGCCGTAGTTGGTCACATAGCCGCTGCCGCCGCAGACACCGCAGTCCCGCTGCCCGCTGCCGCCGCAGCGCCAGCATGTCTTGCCCCTGTCGGAGGATGAGCTGCCGCCGCCGCTTCCGCCGGAGGACCCGGAGCTGCCGCCGGACCCGGACGAACTGGAACTGACAGGCTTGTACGTGATGGTCACGCCCGTCTTGTCGTAGGCGCTGGTATAGCTCTTTCCGTCGGCTGATATGCACCGGACCGTGAAGGCGTATGTGGTCCCGCTCTTTCCGCCGCGCCAGGTAAAGCTGGTGGACGAGGTGTCGCCCAGCCGCTTCCAGTTCCCGCTGCCCGTCTTATAGAACACCCGGTACTGGGCCGCCCCTGACATCGCCTTCCAGGAGATCGTCACGCCGTTCGTCACGTTCTTGACGCCGGTCAGCCTGGGTCCCTCGGCGGCCGCCAGCAGCTTGCCCGTGCTGTCGTAGTCGCTCACATATTTCTCGCCGGCCTTGTCCACGCACCGGACCGTGAAAGAATAGACCGTATTGCTCTTGGCCTTGGTCCAGGTGCAGCTTGTCTTTGTGGTGTCCCCCACCCGTTTCCATGCCCCGTCGCCGATGCGGTAAAACACCCGGTACCGGACCGCGCCGGACACCTTGGCCCAGGTCAGCTGCACGTTCTTGCCGCTCCACGCCGCCTTTGATATCTTCGGCATGTGGGTGTGGGTGATGGTCTTACCGGTTTTGTCATAGGCGCTGGCGTATTGTCCGTCGGCGGTCAGGACCCGGACCGTGAAGGTATAGCTCCTGCCGCTGACGGGCTTTTGGCAGGTATAGGAGGTCTCCGCCGTGTCCTTCAGCCTCTTCCAGTTCCCGCCGCCGGTCCTGTAAAAGACACGGTACAGGGGCGCGCCGGGAACGGCCTGCCACTCTACCCGGATGTGGTTCCCCTCGTTCTTCACCGAGGAGATCTTCGGCGCGCCCGAAATGGGCGAGAGGACCCCCGTCTGGTCGTAGGTGCTCTGGCTCTCGATGATGCTGTACGTGGTGCCCTCATTGGCCCGGACGGTGAAATAGTAGACCGTGTCGGCGGACGGGCCGCTGTAGGCCGAATAGGACCAGGTATAGCTGGTGGCGTCCCGGACCGTGTAATACTGGGAAAACCGATTGGGCCGGATCTGGGTCCAGTCGCTGTCAGTCCCCCGCCGGTAAAACACGTCGTAGCTTCTGGCGCCGGGTACCGGGTCCCAGGTGACCGTGATGCCGCCGTCATCGCGGGTCACGGCGACGTTGCCCGGCTGGGCCATATAGACCGTCTGCCGGTCGCCGTTTGCGTTGTACGCATGGACGGTGCCGTCGCCGGTCACATACTCCAGCGCGAAGTCGCAGGTCACGCCGCCGACGGCCTCGGCCCAGAGATATTCGGTACCCGCCGTCTCCGCCAGCAACGCCCAGGTCCCGCCGTAAGCCTGCTTCCAGTACAGCCGGTACAGCACCGCATCCTGTATCGGGTCCCAGTAAAGCTTCAGGCCGTCGATCTGGTTGCTGGCATAGAGATATACATGGTCCGCCACGGTCAGGGCCGTTTCCGGTTCTGCCGCCGCTTCCGGTCCTTCCGTGACCTCCGGTTCCGCCGGTGCTTCCGTGACTTCTGGCTCGACTGCGACTTCCGGTTCCGCCGTGGCCTCCGGTTCGACTGTGACTTCCGGCTCAATTGTCGCTTCCGGCTCGACCGCGACCTCCGGTTCTTCCTCCGCCAAGGCGGGGACGCACAGCGTCAGCACCGTCAGCATCGCCAAAACAAGGCTCAATATCCGTTTCATCGTGGCACGACCTCCCGCACAGATACTTTTATTAAATGATTATAACCCCGCCGATTTTCATCTGTCAACAATTGCCGCGTCCCGGCTATGCTTGCAAATCCGGCGGCGGCGGCTTATAATGCACCTACCACGCTTTGGAGGACCAGCCTTATGCGGATGCGAAATAAGAAAAACCTCATCCCCCGGATGGAAAAATGCGCGGCGGTGCAGGTGTTCGACCCGGCGGCCTTAAAGGGCCGGTGGGCCCAGCTTCTGCCCGGCTGCCGTGAAATACGGGCCGAGATGGGCTGCGGCAAGGGCGCGTTCACCGCCGGGGTGGCAAAGCAAACGCCGGAGGCGCTGCTGGTGGCGCTGGAAAAGGTGCCAAACGCCATGGTGACCGCCATGGAGCGGGTGTGCGCCGAGCAGATCGAAAACGTGCGCTTCATCGACACGGACGTGGCGAACCTGCCGGACATCTTCGCACCCGGCGAGGTGTCGGTCATCTACATCAACTTCCCGGACCCCTGGCCCAGAAAGCGGGAGGCCAAGCACCGGCTCACCGCGCCGGAATTTCTGGCCATGTACTGGGACGCGCTGCCCATCGGCGGGCGTATCGAGTACAAAACTGACCAGCCCTGGCTGTTCGACTGGTCCCTGGAGCAGTTCGCCGCGCTGGGCTACGAGCTGCGAGAGGTCACAAGGGACCTGCACGAGCATGGGCCCGTGGGCGTCATGACCAACTACGAGGCCAAATTTTACGAGCAGGGCGTGCCCATCCACCGGTGCGTGGCAGTCAAGACGCAGGCCGAGCACGCCCCCCTGCCGGAATCGGAGCGGCGGCACGCGCCATTGGAATTGGAGGCGGCCCATGAGCGGTAAAGCCACCGGCCGGATGGCCGCGCCGGACGTGCTGCGGGTGTTCAGCATCTTCATCGTGGCCTGGTTTCACATCTGGCAGCAGAGCTGGCTGGACCCGGGGTTTTTCATCGGGAATCATTATGTAAACTTGCAGAACGTGGTCCGCCACGGGTACATGATGGTGGACGAGATGCTGCTGCTGTCCGGGTTTCTGCTGGCGCTTCCCGTGGCGCGGCGGGCTTTAGCGGGTACGCCGGCCGATGCCATCGAACCGCCGGAGGCCTTTTACCGCAAGCGGTTCTGGCGTATCGTGCCGTCCTATTATCTGGTTGTTATGTTAATGCTCATCTGGGCGCTGCCCCAGGGGCTGTACCGCTCCGGGTGGGCGATGGCCAAGGACCTGTGGGCCCATCTGACCTTCACCCACACGCTCTTTTACGACAGCTATCTGCTCACGCCCCTGTCCGGGGTGCTGTGGACGCTGGCGGTGGAGGTGCAGTTTTATTTATTATGGCCGCTGCTCGCCAGGGCCTACGCCCGGCGGCCCGGGCGCACGTGCCTGGCGCTGGTGGCGCTGGCGTTTTCCTACCGGGCATGGGTCTATGGGGAGGGCGACTGCTCCATGTACTTCAACCAGCTCCCCGCCCAGCTGGACCTGTACGCCTGCGGCATGGGCGCGGCGTATATTCTGGCCCGCATGGAACGGGATGGCATGCCGTCGGACGCTCACCGGCGCGTTATCGCACCGGTGGGGATGGCGCTGTGTTTGATCGGCATGCTGGTCATCATGTACGTCCAGCCCATCGGCGACTATGAGGCCATTCGCCACGGGCAAATGGACGGACGGCTGCCTCTGGGGCTTTTGGGCGGGTGCTTTCTGCTGTGCGGGTGTATGGCGCCGACCAAGCTGGCGCGGGCGCTGGGCAATCCCGTCACCCGGTTTCTGGCGGACATCTCCTTCAACTTTTACATGACCCACCAGTTTTTGGCGCTGCGGCTGAAGGACCTGCACATCCCGCCCTACACGGCGGAGCTTCCCAATCAGGCCTATGAACAGCCCTGGCAGCTTTTATACACGCTGGCGTGCTTCGGCTTTGCTGTGCTCTTGTCCGCGGGGCTGACGTACCTGTGGGAGCGGCCGATACGGCGGTTAGGCCTGCGGAAGATGTGAAATAACCCCTCCGGTGTGAACCGGAGGGGATTTCCATATGGAAAGGCCCCCTTGTGTAAAGGGGCCTTTCAAAAAGGTTGCCGCCTCCATATCGCAAGCCTCCCCTGTGTAAGGGGAGGTGTCAGCGCTTTGCGCTGACGGAAGGGTTGTAACAGTAGTGCACCAGCGCCCACGCCAAAGGTGTCCCCGGCTCCCGCCGTGGACTGCGTTGGATTTTTATGTTTCTCTCCCCCAGTCAGCGCCAAAGGCGCTGACAGCCCCCTCGTCAGAGGGGGCCGGCCCCTCCGGGGACGAATCGGGGGCAAAGCCCCCGCCTCCCTCTGACGAGGGAGGTACCGAGCGACAGCGAGGCGGAGGGAGAGAACAATCTCAAAACAACGCCGCCAGCTTGTCCCAGAAGGTCTGCTCCGGGGCGGGCGTGGGTTCCGCCGCTGCCGGGGCGGGTTTTTCGATGGCCGGGGTGCGCAGTACGAACTGCACCGACGCCACGGTCCCGTTTTCCGCCGAGGCGAAGGACGTGGGCGGGTCGGCGGCGCCGGTGACGCCCGCGAGCCTGTCGGAAAGCCCGTCGGTGTCCTCCCCCATGGTCGGGCCCAGCACCGACAGCAGCGCCGAGGCGGTGGTGAGCCAGTCCGCGTCCTGCCGGACCTCGCCGCTGGCAGTATAAGCGTCCTGCACGGCCCGGGTATAGCCCTCCAATGCCTGGGCCAGAGCGTCCAGCGCCGCCCGAAGCTCGGCCGCAGCCGGGTCATTTTCATCCAGTTTATCCAATGCCGTTTGCGCCGCCGACAGACTGTCCGTCAGGCCCCCGGACTGGCCGGTCAGGGCCGCCAGGGCGTTTTCCAGGCTGAATAGCCCCCGGTCCAGGTCCAGGATGGCCGCGCCCGCCTGGTCCAGCCCGCCGGACATGGGACTGTCCCCCAATGGCACGTCCAGGGCCAGCCGCACGCCGTTGAGCGCGATCTGGTCCATGGCAAAATCCGTCACGTCCGCGGTGAAGGAAATGTCCGCGCCCATGCCGGGCAGGACGGTGTAGGTCAGCTGCTTGTCCCCGCCCACGTTGGCCACGGTGGCACCCGGCGCGGCGATGTTGTCGCATTTATCCCCGTCCAGGGTGAAGGAGATCTGCAGGGCGTAGTCGTCGAAAAACGTCCCGGCGCAGGCCGGGTCCCGCGCCGCCGTCAGGCAAATTTCCAGCGCGCCGCTCTCTCCCGCCAGATCGGCGGCGTCCAGCTCCTGCCCGTCCAGGAAATAGCGGATGGTCACGTCCCACGGAATGGAGGCGTTTTCCAGTCGGCCCTCGTAATAGAGCTTCCCCGGTCCCACCTCCGCCGTCACGGTCCCGTCCGAGAGAGTCAGCTCGTCGGTGGTGGTCATGTTCCGCACGGACGAATAGTCCCCGTGGTCCACGAGTTGGCCCCCCTGGGGCATGTCGAAGATGTTCACCACGTCCACCGTGCTCACAGCGCCGGTGGGGTCAAGATTTATGTAAACCACTTCCTCTTTGCCGGCCGGTTCTGCATCATCCGCCGCCAGGGCCGCCGGGGCCAGCGCCAAAACGAGCGCCAGCGTCAAAAGGGCCGTCAGGGCCCGTCGCAGGTTTTTCATGTTTGCTCCCCCTTTTCCTCTTGCTTTTGCCGCCGGAACAGCACCAGCCTATCCGTGGCCGCCAGCAGACCCGGCAGCACGAACAGCACCACCGCCAGCGAGAACAGCGCTCCCCGTCCCAGCAGCAGACCCAATTGGGCCAGCAGCCGGTTGGAGGACAGATAGCCCATCAACAGTCCCACCACCGCCAGAACGCTGCCGGAGGTCAGGATGGACACCGCCGTGCCCGACACCGTGGCGGTCAGGGCCTCTTTCTTTGCAAGCGCCGCCCGGTGCTCCCGGTACCGGTCCGTCAGCAATATGGCGTAGTCCACCGTGGCCCCCAGCTGGATGGAGCTGATGATCAAATAGGTGATGTAAAAGATGGGCGTGCCGGCAAAGTATGGCACCGCCAGGTTGAGCCATATGGCCGTCTCGATGCCCAGCACCAGCAGCACCGGCAGCCACAGGTTGCGCATGGTGAGCAGCAGCACCAGAAACACCGCCCCGATGGCGACGAGATTCACGCTGGCCAGGTCCGACGTGACCGTGGTCATCAGGTCGTAAGTGCTCACGCCCTGGCCCGCCAGGTAGTATTCGCCGGGATAGTATTTTTCCGCCGCGGCCCGGACCGCCTGGACCAGGGCGAAGGTCTCGTCCCCCTCGGTGGGCACGTCCACGGTGAGGACCATGCGGCTGTAGTCGTCGCTCATGAGAAGCGAAAGCGTGGCCTCGTCCAGGTATTCCAGGGGTACCTCCGCGCCGGCCCGGTCCACGTAGGAGATGACGCTTGTCACGTGGTCCAGCGCGTGCAGGTCCGCCGAAAGGGCCGCCTGGGTGGCGGTGTCCCGACCGGGGACCATGAGCACGTACGTATCCCCCCGACCGAAGACTTCCTCCACGGCGGCGGTGTCCCGGCCGTATTGGGACTGCGGGCCGTACATCTGGGCCGCGCCGTAATAGAAGTCGTTGGCGTTGGAGGCAAGATAGGCCGGGGCAATGGCGAGGATAAACACCACCGCCAGGGGCAGCGTGAGCCGCCGCACGAACCGGCCAAAGCCGCCGAAGCCCGGCAAGAACGGTCGGTGGCGCAGCTTATCCGACCAGCGCAGGGTGCCCAGAAACAGGCTGGGCACAAAGAAAAAGGCCGTGATAAGGCTGATGGCGATGCCCTTGGCCAGAGCCAGCCCCATGTCCCGCCCCAGGCCGAAGCGCATGAGTACCAGGGCCAGAAAGCCGATGACGGTGGTAAGGCCGCTGGACAGGATGGAGGCGGTGGACCGGCAAAGCGCCCGGACCATAGCCCCTTCCGGGTCGTTTGGCATGTCCTTCCGACACTCGTCGAACCGGTGCAGCAAAAACACGGCGTAGTCCAGACTCACGGCCATCTGCAATATGCTGCCCGAGGCGTTGGTGACGAAGGATATCTCCCCGAAAATCAAATTCGTGCCCGCGTTGATGAACACCGCCACGCCCAGATTGACCAGCACCAGCAGCGGTTCCAGCCAGCTGGTGGTGGTCAGGGCCAGCACGAACAGCGCAAAGGCCACGCCGAAGGCCCCCACCAGCCCTACCTCGTCCATGGTGCCCGTGGCGGAGTCGGCCTGGGCGGCGATGGTGCCCGTGACGGCGCCGGCGTCCCCGGCGATGGCCCGCATGGCCGCCACCGCGTCCACGTACCCGTCCTCCGAGACGGTGACGGTGAACAGCGCGGCGCCGTCGCGATAATAGCTCTCCAGCGTGGTTTTATCCTGCGCCGCCAGAGGCACGGTCACGTCCGCCGCGTCATCCAGCCAGGTCACCGCCTCCACGCCGGGTATGGCCGCGAGGCGGGCTTTATACTCCAGCGCCTCCGGGACGGTGACGCCGGTGATCATCACCCGGGCGTTGGGTATGCCGCCGGGAAACTCCTCCTCCATCACGTGCAGGCTCACGGTGGAAGCCGTGTCCGCCGGGAGATACTTGTTCACGTCGTAGTTGACCCGGACCATGCCCCGCAGCACGAGACAGGCCAGCGCCGACAAGAGAAACAGCGCCAGGACCAGCCGCCTGTGGCGCACCACGCCCGTATAAAACTTTTCCACGGCCCGTCCCTCCTTTCGGCTTCACTCGAAATAAAATTCCTCCAGCACGGCGCGCTCGTCCGGGCCCACGCCCAGAGCCAGCTCCAAATACGCCTCCACGCTGCCGTACTCCATCTCCAGGCAGTCAAAATAATACAGGGCGTTGCGCTCGAACACCGGGAATACCTCGCCCATCAGGGCCAGTTCTTCCTGGCTGGCCCGGGCGAAGCGCATGGCCTCCAGCTGCCCCGCGGCGAACTGGTTGGTGAGCATGTACTCGCCCACGACTGTATCCCTGTCGAAGCCCAGGGCGCTCAAAAGCAGCATGGTCCCCACGCCGGTGCGGTCCTTGCCCTGGGTGCAGTGCCACAGCACCGGCCCGCCGTCGGAGGCCAGAAGCTGGCGGAAAAAGCCCTCGTAGGCCGTGATGGCCTGGGGGTGCAGGCTCAGGAGCCTGTAAAACTCGTGAAATACCTCCCGGACCTCATGGGGCACGCTGCTCTTGATGGGGATGACCGCTTCCAGGTCCGGCACCGGGGGCAGCCACACGTTCTCCGCGCCGGGTATGTCCCGGTCCGGGTGCTTTTCCCGCTCCCGCCTGTCCCGCATGTCCACGATGAGCTGCACGCCCCAGTCGGTGAGCTTTTTCACGTCCGCGTCCGACGCGTTGCCCAGGTGGCCCGTGCGGAACAGCACGTTTTCCCGTATTCTCGCCCCGTCGGGCCGGGTCAGTCCCCCCAGGTCCCGGACGTTCTCCACGCCGTCAAAGCTGTAAAACACTTATGGTTGCTCCTTCTCGTAAGTCTGGCACCACTGCCTGACGCAGCAGCTTTCGCATTTCGGCGACCGGGCCGTACACACCGCCCGGCCGTGGTACACGATCCGGTGGCAAAAATCCGAGCACCCCTCCGGGGGCAATATGGCCCGCAGGGCCGATTCGATCTTGGGCGGGTCCTTCATGTCGTCCACCAGCCCCATGCGGTTGGACAGGCGGATGCAGTGGGTATCGACCACTACGCTGCCGGGTACGCGGTACACGTCCCCCAAAATGAGGTTGGCGCTTTTCCGTCCCACGCCGGGCAATTGCAAGAGGTCGTCCATATTATCGGGCACCACGCCGTGGAAGTCCTGCACCAGCATCCGGGCCGCGCCCACGATGTCCCTTGCCTTGCCGTGGTAAAATCCGCAGGAATGAATATAGGGCTCCACATCGACCGGCTCCGCCGCCGCCATGGTCTCAGGGTCCGGGAACCGGGCGAACAGCGCCGGCGAGATCATGTTCACCCGCTCGTCGGTACACTGGGCCGCCAGCCGCACCTGCACCAGAAGCTGCCAGGCTTCTTTATAGTCCAGGGTGCAGTCCGCCAGGGGGTATTCCGCGGCCAGGGCGGAGACGATATGGGCCACCTGTTCGGCCGTTCTCATGCTCATCCCACCTTTTCTCTGTCTTATAAAATCTTATCACGCCCTGTTGCAAATTCCAAGTGGGTCTTTTATAATTTGTATATCTTAACCGAAAAGGACTTGTGCGTATGTACCGACCGTTGGCGGACGAATTTCGGCCCCAGACCCTGGACGAGGTGGTGGGGCAGGAGCATATTCTTGGCCCGGACGGCATGCTGCGCCGCATCGCGGCCAGCGGCCATATCCCCTGCATGATCTTCTACGGTCCCTCCGGCACCGGCAAGACCACCGTGGCCCGGATCATCGCCCAGCGGACCAACCGGCCGTTAAAGCGCCTGAACGCCACCACGGCGGGCCTGGCCGACATCAAGGCCATCATCGAAGAATTGGACACCTTTCTCGCCCCGGACGGGGTGCTATTATACCTGGACGAGATACAGTACTTCAACAAAAAGCAGCAGCAGTCCTTGTTGGAGTTCATCGAAAACGGCAAGATCACCCTCATCGCCTCCACCACGGAAAACCCCTACTTCTGCGTGTTCAACGCGATCTTATCCCGGAGCACGGTCTTTGAGTTCAAACAGCTCACGCCCGCGGACGTGAAAAAGGCCATGGAGCGGGTGCTGGGGCTTATCCAGGCCCGGGACGGCGTTGCCATCACGCCGGAGCCGGGCGTTCTGGACTATATCGCCGCCGCCTGCGGCGGGGACGCACGCAAGAGCCTGAACACCCTGGAAATGCTCTATGCCACCGGCCACGTGGGCAAGGCCGGCATGGCGTTCACCATGGCCGACGCCAGGGCCGTCACCCAGAAAAGCTCCATGCGCTACGATAAGGACGGGGACGAGCACTACGACATCCTGTCCGCGCTGATGAAGTCCATGCGGGGCTCGGACCCGGACGCGGCGCTTCATTACCTGGCCCGGTTTTTGGAGACTGGGGACCTGTTGGGCGCGTGCCGACGCATTTTGTGCTCCGCCAGCGAGGACATCGGCCTTGCCTACCCCCTGGCCGTGCCCATCGTGAAGGCATGCGTGGACTCGGCCCTGCAATTGGGTCTCCCGGAGGCGCGGCTTCCCCTGGCGGAGGCGGTGATATTTCTCGCCACCTGCCCCAAGTCCAACACCGGGCGTCTGGCCATCTACGCGGCCATCGCCGACGTAAAGGCCGGCAAGGCCGGGCCCATACCCCGTGAGCTGCAAAATGTCCACGCCGACGGCACGGGCTTTGAGCGGGAGCAGGGGTATCTGTACCCCCACGATTACCCCAACCGCTGGGTGGCCCAGCAATATCTGCCCGACAGCCTGAAGGACGCGCACTATTACGAATACGGCGACAACAAAACCGAACAGGCCGCGAAAAAGTATTGGGACGCGATAAAAGGACAATAGCATCGCGGCGACTGCCGCACACATTACGGAAGGCCCTCTTTCACAAGGGGGCCTTCCGTAATGCTCGCCCTCGGCGCTGTATGGAGGCCCTGCAAAAGTAACAAAAATTTTGAAATAATGTCAATAAATTACAAAAACTCTTGCAATTATTACAAAATGGTGTTATTATCTCTCCATATGGAAGGAGGTCCTTCACCGTGAACCACTCAAGAGCGCGCCGGTCGCTGCGGCGGGGATTGGGCGGGCTGCTGGCATTTATCCTGGCGGCGAGCCTGTTTGCCCCCTGCGCCGGCGTTCAGGCGCAAGCGGCCACCAGCAAGGAGATCCAGAAGGAGATCGACGACCTCAACGGCCAGAAAAACGAGATACAGGGCCGGATGAACGAGATACAGTCGGAGATCGACAGTCTGGACTATGAGAAGGCTAACACCCTGGAAAAGAAAGAAATACTGGACCAGCGGAACATGCTGGCCCAGGAGGAACTGGACGTGATCCAGGAGCAGATCGACATCACCGACGGCCTGATGGAGAGCGTGCGGGAGGACCTGGAGGACGCCCGCCGGGAAGAGGAATACCAGAAGCAGCTCTGGATGAGCCGTCTGCGGGCCATGGAGGAGAGCTCCGACGTGGGCTATCTGGAGGTGCTGTTCGACGCCACCAGCTTTTCGGACCTGCTGACCCGGCTGGACATGGTCAACGAGGTCATGGACTATGACGAGTCCCTGGAGCAGCAGTACATCGCCGCCCGCCAGAAGGTGGAGGCCCTGGAGACCCAGGCGGAGACCATGTTCAAGGAGAACGAGGCCCGCCGCACGGAACAGGAGGCCAAGAAGGCCCAGCTGGAGGCCGACATCGCGGCGGCCTGCGCGCTGATCGCCAGCATGGAGCAGGACACGGCGGACTATGAGGCGGTCCTGGCCCAGGAGGCCGCGACCCAGGCGGAGATCCAGGCGCTGATCATCGACAAGGAGAAGGAGCTGCAGGCGGCCAAGGCCAAGGAGGAGGCGGCCCGTCTGGCGGCTCTGGCGGCCCAGCAGGCCGCTATGGGCCTCAGCGCCAACACCGCCAATTACGTGGCCGACGGCACCACCTGGATGATGTGGCCCAGCTACACCAAGTATCTCACCAGCCGCTTCGGGCCCCGGTATCTGTCCCTGTACGGCTATGTCCGCAGCCACAACGGCGTGGACATCGGCGCCAGCTACGGCTCCGCCATCTGGTCCGCCGCCGGCGGCACGGTGGTCAGCGCCGGCTGGAACGGCGGCTACGGCAAGTGCGTCATCGTCAACCACGGCAACGGGTACACCACTGTATACGGCCACATGTCCCGTATCGCGGTGAGCGCCGGCCAGAGCGTGAGCATGGGTTCGGTGCTGGGCTACGTGGGCTCCACCGGCAACTCCACCGGCCCGCACCTGCACTTTGAGATACGTGCCAGCGCCACCGCCACCCCCATCAACCCCATGGCGTTTACTTATTTCTCGTAAACCAAATGTTTCTCTCCCCCAGTCAGCGCAAAGCGCTGACAGCCCCCTCGTCAGAGGGGGCCATTTTATATGGAAAATTCATTTAAAAAAGCCTCCCTCTGACGAGGGAGGTGGCGCGGCGTAAGCCGCAACGGAGGGAGAGACTTAATATTTCAGTCCCGTCTTTCCCACTCGTTCGCGTAGCACTCCCGGAACCGGGCGGAGAAGGCCGGCGGCTCGCCGTGGGCGTACAGGTGGGAGATGTCCCCAAAGGCGTTCACCCGGAAGATGGCCGCGCCGGGCCGGCGTTCCTCAGTGGTCACGGTGGTGACGGAGGTCGGCGCGGCGCACATGCCGTTCCACAGCACCATCGCCGACGCGCCCAGCAGATGACTCAGCATCACGCACTCCACCCCGAAGTGGCAGAAAAACACCAGCGTGCCGTTGTTGGCCCGCTCCGCCCGGTAATAGTTCCCCTCCCGGCGGTAGCCGTGCTCACGGAGTACCGCGTCCAGGCCATCGGCCACCCAGCGGGCCTCCTGCCCCACGCCGGCTTCGGCCATCGCCGCCGGCTCGGACCACCGGTCCTTATCGTAAAACCTGGGCTCCGCCGTCCAGTCCTTTGGCAGCCAGTCCCAGGCCACGTTTCGCCGCTCGGGGCAGTCGGGCCGGTAGATGAAGGCGGAGAACTCCCGCAGCCAGGGCTTTTCCTCGCAGGGCCACCCTGTTTTTTCCAGGGTGGGCGCGGCCGTGGCCTTTGCCCGGCCCATGGGGGAGGCGTAGCAGCCACGCACGTCTTCCAGCTTCGCCAGCCGCTCGGAGAGATATTCGGCCTCCCGGAAGCCCTTTTCCGTCAGGGAATCGTGGTCATAGTCCGGGTCCCCATGTCGGACGATGATGAGTTTCATAAGCAAACGTTCCTCTCACGCGATCTTATCATGTGTATGCCTTGTCCAATGCAGCACCCGCAGAGACCGACGGCGCTCATAGCGCCGGTAATTCTCCCGGCCGCGGCGCAGACGCCGGATGCACAGCGCGCATGCCGGCAGCAAAAACAGGTCCGCGCAGACCCAGGCCGCCGGGGAGGCAAAGCACGCCGCGCCGTACCCGAACATGGGCACGAACCAGCGGCCCACCACCATCCGGGCCACCATCTCCAGCGCCCCGGACAGAATGGCCAGCACGCTGTACCCCATCCCCTGGATGGAAAAGCGCACGATGTTCACCAGCGCCAGCGGGAAGAAAAACGCCGTGCTGGCCCGCACGTATTGGCTCACCAGCGCCACCAGCGTGGCGAGCTGCTCCCCCTCGCCGGCGTCTATGAACAGCATGGCGCACCTGGGCGCGAAGGCCAGCATCGCCCCGAAGGCCGCCAGCCAGTAGCCAAAGCCCAGCGCCGCGCAGTCCCTCACGCCCCGGCCCAGCCGGTCCAGCTTCCCCGCGCCCACGTTCTGGCCGCAGTAAGTCGCCATCGCCGCGCCCATGGCGTCGTAGGGACAGGCCAAAAACCCGCTCAGCTTGCTGCCCGCGGCCGTGGCCGCCACGTACAGGCTGCCCAGGCCGTTAACGGCCGATTGCAGCACGATGGACCCGATGGCCGTGACGGAGTACTGCAGCCCCATGGGCACACCCATGACGCACAGGTCCCGGCACAGCTTCCCGTCCGGACGGCGCTCTTCCCGGCTGACGCGCAAAACGGGAAAGCGCCGGCGTACATACCAAAGGCACGCCAGCCCTGAAACGGTCTGGGACGCCACCGTGGCCACCGCCGCCCCGGCCACGCCCATGCGCGCCCATAAGATGAGCGCCACGTCCAGCGCGATGTTCAAAAGCGACGACAGCGCCAGAAAATACACCGGCGTGCGGCTGTCCCCCAACGAGCGGATGACGCCCGCCAGCAGGTTATAGAGATACGTGGCGGGGATACCGGCGAAGATGATGAAGATATAGCGGTAGGCGTCGGCGAATATGTCCGCCGGCGTGTGCATCGCGGTCAGGATACTGCGGCACAGCGCGCATGTCGCCACGGTCATGACCAGGGCGAACGCCGCCGCCAGATACGCGGCGTTGGCCACATACCGGCGCATGGCGCTGTGCTCCTTTGCGCCCATCTCCCGGGCCACGGGGATGGCGAAGCCGCTGCACACGCCGATGCAAAAGCCGATGATGAGGAAGCTGATGGACCCGGTGGCGCCCACCGCCGCCAGGGCCTGGGCCCCCAGCAGCTTGCCCACGATCATGGTGTCCACCATATTATACAGCTGCTGGAACAGCATCCCGAACAGCGTAGGAACGGCAAAGCCCAGAATAAGCTTCATGGGACTTCCCGTCGTCAAGTCCTTTGTCATGGAAATACCCCCTTTCCCTGAGGCAGGCACATTATAGTTACCTCCACCGGGGATTTCCAGCCCAAAAGTATATGATTTTTCCCTGTGCATTCAGGTTGGATTTGAGCGATTTGGCATATCTTCCTATCGAACGGGGCAGATTGTCAAGCAAGTGCAACACCAAAGACTTCGGCGGGGGTTTTCCATTTGAGGCATTTTCTGGGGCGGGAGTTTAGTAAGTGCTCCACCCTGGCGACATCCTCTTCCGTGACCTTCCTGAAATCATAGCCCTTCGGAAAGAAAAATCGTATCAGATCGTTCGTGTTCTCGTTCGTGCCGCGCTGCCACGGCTTGTGCGGCTGGGCAAAGTACACCAGCGTCTTTAACGCCGCCTCCAGCTCGTGGAACTGCGC
>CANQJZ010000002.1 GCA_947624385.1 uncultured Oscillospiraceae bacterium | reverse complement strand
ACCTTGTTCTACATCAACCGTCTGGCGGTATCTAACTGATCAACAAAACTGCAAGGGGCTGTGGTCGGAGCCTTTCTGAAACCGTCTTGCGGTAGGGGTGTGAAACCGATCCACAGCATCCCTTCCAGTGTAGCACATGACCTTGGAGAGGGTCATTAATAACTACTACTTCATAATACAAGGAGGCGGCGATATGTTTTCCACACTGGTCATTGCCCTCATTTACCTCCCCGGCTTCGCGCTGTTCGGCTATCTGGTCTATCTGGTGATCAGGGCGCTGCGCAAATATATCCGGTCCGAGCCGGTCAGGCAAGAGAAGGCGGAGACGGCCCGGTCCCTGGGCGAGGCACTGAAAAACCGCCGGGTCGGGTGCGGCATGACACAGGAGTTCGTGGCGGAGGCGCTGGGCGTCAGCCGTCAGGCGGTGAGAAAGTGGGAGAGCGGCCGGTCCGACCCCAGCACCACCAATCTCATGGCCCTGGCCAGGCTCTACGGCCTGACGCCGGAGGAACTGCTCAAAGAGGTGCAATAGATCAAAAACGGGTCTGCCGCGATGATGGCAGACCCGTTTGCGCTATTTTGCGCTGATCTTTGAGCCCAGGCACTCGATCGTGCAATCGAAAAAAGTTTGGCCATTCACGTATTTTCTCGATGGTTCCACAACGTATGTAGCGGGATAGTATTCAGAGCGACTGTTGTTATATCCCAGAAACAGCATATAATATGTGACCGGCTCTCCTTTCAGCGGGTCCCCTGCTCGTTTAAACAAAAAGTATTTTGCGTTTATTTTTGAATCCGCTTTTTTCTTATCAAAATCGACGATCACCTTCGCCTTGCCCGGCGCGACGATCTCTTCGATGGTCGCAAAGCTGTCTATTCTGTCCCGGATGGAAGCGAAATGACTGCTCCCGGTTATCAGCTCTGTTTTGATCCTGGCGTTTTTCAGCCGCCGGTAAAAATGCCTGGCCCCGTCCCGCGGCTCGGCTATGCCGGCAACATCTGTCAAATAGTGATAGCCGGCCAGATGATGATAATGCTCTGTTCCAAAGCGGAAGACGACCTCATCGCCATTGTCGATGGTGATTTTGTATTTCTTGCCTTTCAGCCTTTCATATACGGCGATGGTATTCTCTATCTGTCCCATTTTTGCCCTCATTGCTACAGAAAGCGCCTCAACAAAAGTTGGGGCGCTCTCTGACATAATAGTGTTTTCTTTTTCGGCTGACGCCTATCTGAGTCTCGGATCACACCAAACCGGCTCGGAGCCTCCACAAGCACTTCTCAGAAAAATCCTTGCTTCACAGGCGGGGCATATACCCGCTACACACAGTATATACCGGCGGTCCGCTTTCTGTCAATCCAAATCTTGAAGCTTACAATCTCACAAATTTTTCAAACTTTCTTCCAGATTCGCCGCGAGGGCCTGGGCCTTGGCAAGCTTGTCCCGCTCGGCGGCGACCACACGCTCCGGGGCACGGGAGACGAAGCTCTCGTTTGCCAGCTTTTTCTGCTGGTTCTCTATGTCCCCGCGGGCCTTTTCCAGCTCCTTTTCGATGCGGGCGCGCTCCTTGTCCAGGTCCACCAGCTCCGCCAGGGGCATGTAGATGGACGCGTCGCCGGTGACCACGTTCACCATGCCCGCCGTATCGGCCGGGGTCTCTCCCGTCACGTTCACGCCGCCGGCAAAGGCCAGGTTCGCCATATACATGGTCCCGGCCCGGAACACGTCGGGCTTTTCCGTGACGATGGTGATATGGGGCCGCTTGGCGGGGGGCACGTTCATCTCCGCCCGACGGCTGCGGATGGCCTTGACCGCCTCCATGACGGATTCAAAGTCCGCTTCTTCCTGTTTAAAGGCCAGGGCGGCGTCATATTCCGGGTACCGGTCGATGATGAGCGCCTGGGCCTCATGGGGGATGGCGCCGTAGATCTCCTCGGTGATGAAGGGCATGAAGGGGTGCAGCAGCCGCAGGATGTCTGTCAGCACGTACAGAAGCACCTGCTGGGCGCTCCTGTCCCCCTCCCGCAGACGGGGCTTGGTGATCTCGATGTACCAGTCGCAGAAGCTGTCCCAGATAAAGTCGTAGATTTTCGTGGCGGCCAGACCAAGCTCGTACTTGTCGAAGTTCTCGTTGACCTCGGCGATGAGGCTTTGCAGCTTGGACAGTATCCACTTGTCCTCCAGCTTGAGCTCCGCCGGGAGCTCGTTTTTCTCCACGGTCAGGTTCATCATCACGTACCGGGCCGCGTTCCACAGCTTGTTGGCGAAGTTGCGCATGGCCTCGCAGCGCTCCTCATAAAAGCGCATGTCGTTGCCGGGGGAGTTGCCGGTGATGAGGTTGAAGCGCAGCGCGTCCGCGCCATACTTGTCGATCATCTCGATGGGGTCCACGCCGTTGCCGGCGGACTTCGACATCTTCTTGCCGTGGGGGTCCCGGATGAGGCCGTGTATCAGCACGGTCTTAAAGGGCTCCTTTTTCATGTGCTCCATGCCGGAGAAGATCATCCGGGCCACCCAGAAGAAGATGATGTCATAGCCCGTCACCAGCACGTCGGTGGGATAGAAGTATTCCAGGTCCTCCGTCTTTTCCGGCCAGCCCAGGGTGGAGAAGGGCCACAGGGCGGAGCTGAACCAGGTGTCCAGCACGTCCGGGTCGCGGGTGATGTGCTCGGAGCCGCACTTTTCGCACCGACAGGCGTCCTCGCGGCTCACGGTCACGTGGCCGCAGTCCGCGCAGTACCAGGCCGGTATCTGGTGGCCCCACCAGAGCTGGCGGGAAATGCACCAGTCGCGCACGTTGTGCATCCAGTTGAGATACGTCTTGGCGAACCGGTCGGGGACGAATTTGATGGTGCCGTCCTCCACGACACGGATGGCCTCTTTTGCCAGCGGCTCCATCTTCACGAACCACTGGTCGCTGGCCAGCGGCTCCACGTCGGAGTGGCAGCGGTAGCAGGTGCCCACGTTATGTACGTGTTCCTCTACCTTCACCAGATAGCCCTGTTCCTCCAGGTCGTGCAAAATGACTTTCCGGGCCTCGTACCGGTCCAGGCCGTTATATTTGCCGCCGTTGATGATGCAGCCGTTGTCGTCGATGACCAGTATCTGTTCCAGGTCATGGCGCAGGCCGACTTCAAAGTCGTTGGGGTCGTGGCAGGGGGTCATCTTCACGCAGCCGGTGCCGAAGGCCATGTCCACGTAATCGTCCGCCACGATGGGTATCTCCCGGCCCACCAGGGGCAGGATGCACGTCTTGCCCACGATGGAGGTATACCGCTCGTCGGCGGGGTTCACGGCCACGCCGGTGTCGCCCAGCATGGTCTCGGGGCGCGTAGTTGCCACCACGACCTCCCCGGAGCCGTCCGCCAGGGGATAGCGCAGGTGCCACAGGTGGCCGGGTTTTTCCTCGTACTCCACCTCCGCGTCGGAAAGCGCGGTGGTGCAGTGGGGGCACCAGTTGATGATACGCTTGCCCTTGTAAATAAGGCCCTTTTCGTACAGGGAGCAGAAGACCTCCCGCACGGCCTTGGAGCAGCCCTCGTCCATGGTGAAGCGCTGGCGGTCCCAGTCGCAGGAGGAACCGAGGGTTTTCAGCTGGGTCACGATACGGTCGCCGAACTTATTTTTCCAGTCCCACACCCGGTCCAGAAACTTGTCCCGGCCCAGGTCAAAACGGGTCAGGCCCTCGTTGACGCGAAGATCTTCCTCGACCTTGATCTGGGTGGCGATGCCCGCGTGGTCGCACCCCGGCACCCACAGGGCGGCGTAGCCCTTCATGCGCTTATGGCGGATGAGCACGTCCTGGATGGTCTCGTCCACGGCGTGGCCCAGGTGCAGCTGGCCCGTCACGTTGGGGGGCGGGATGACGATGGTGAAGGGCTTTTTCTCGGGATCACGCTCAGCGTGGAAATAGTTCCCGTCCAGCCACTGCTGATAAATTTTACTCTCGACCTGCTGGGGGTCGTACTGTTTCGGCAGTTCTCTCATTTGTACATGTCCTCGATCTCTTCCAAATCGGACAGGCCCACTTTCTTGCCCGTCAGCTGGCCGCCCCGGAAGGCCGCCAGGGTGGGGATGGCCGCGATGCCGAATCGGGCCGCCAGGGCGGGCTCGCTGTCCACGTTCACCTTGCACACGGTCACGTCCGGGTGTTTGTCCGCGAACTCGTCCACGATGGGACTCTGCATCCTGCACGGGCCGCACCACACGGCCCAAAAATCCACCAGCACGTCGCCGGCGGCGGTGATCTGGTCAAAATTCTCGCTGGTAAGCTCCTGGATCATTTTTCATGCTCCTTTACATATCTGTCCGCGGCCAGCGCCGCGATATTTCCCTGTCCTACGGCCCGGGCGATCTGGTAGGGCCGGCCGGTGCAGTCCCCGGCGGCGAATACGCCGGGCACGCTTGTGGCCATATCCGGCCCCACGGTAATGTGTCCGTCCGACATATCGAGCCCCGGCAGCAGCACGTCCGCCGCCACCGCGTCCCGCAGCACGAACACCCCGTCCACGGCGTATTCCTCGCCGTTTACGGACAGGCCCGTGACCTTTTCCTCTCCCTGTATTTCAACGTTTTTCGCCTGAGTCCCGGGGAAATACAGGACCTGGCAGCCGATACTTTCCAGAAAGTCCCGGTCCGCCTCGCTCCCGGCGCTCAGGCCAAGTACAGCCACCCGTCTGCCCCGGTACAGCATCCCGTCGCATGTGGCGCAGTAGCTGACGCCCCGGCCCAGCAGCTCTGCCTCACCGGGGTATGGCCGTGCGGCCTGCTGGGTGCCGGCGGCCAGGATCAGCGCCCCGGCTTCGTACACGTCCCGCTCCGCGCTCACCATGAACCGGCCGTGAAAGGGCATGACGGCCGTGGCCCGGCCTGTGATACGCGGTATGCCCTGCCGTTGCAGGTCCCCCAGCATGGCGGCCAGCATGTCCCGCCCGCTCATGCCGGAAAGGCCGGGGTAATTGTCGATACGCTCCGCTCTGGCCAAGGCCGAGCGCATGGGGTCCGAGCCCAGCACGGCCACGGACCGACCCCGGGCGCGTGCGGTCAGCGCCGCCGAGACGCCCGCCGGTCCCGCGCCCAATATGAGGATGTCAAAGGCGCTGCCGTCCATAAACCGCCCTCCGTGTGTCACATACTGCCAAAAAGGCATTGTATCACAACCGCCCGGTCCTCCGCAAGAGGCGCTCGGTCGTAGTATATCCATTTGGCGGGAAAATCACCCCTGGGCCAGCGCCGCCAGCTTTTCCGCCAGGGCGGGACATGCCTTGTCCAGCCGCAGGAGCTTTCCCTCGGGGCTGACGAAACAGTGCTCGCTTCTGGCCTGGCACACCACGGTCCCGTCCGCCTTCGTCATCTCGTAGATGAACCGGACCCGCACGCTCTTGAGCGTCTCCACATGCACGGCCACGGCGATGTCGTCCGCGAAGGTGCTGGGCGAGCGGTACCGGCACTCCACGCTCATCACCGGCGAGCCGATGCCCAGCGCCTCCAGTTTGTCAAAAGGGAAGCCCAGCTGGTCCAGCAGGTCGATACGGGCCTCCTCCATCCAGTGGATATAGTTGGCGTGGTGGGTGATGCCCATCTTGTCCGTCTCGTAATACTGCACTTTGTGATGATACGGCTGCATGAAAAACTCTCTCCCTGTCCCGTCAAATATGCTTAGATAAATACAATACCAGATCGTCGTCATTCCGGCAATCGTGATACGGTTCGCAGACCGCATCTTTATACCAGATGCCGCCGCCGTCCGGAACGTATCCCCGCTTGACGTACATTCTCTGGGCGCTTCCGTATCCGCTGTGCAGTCCCACGCCCAGATAGATCACGTCCGAATATGAAAACGCGATCTGCTCCGCAATGTCCATGAGCTTGCCGCCAATGCCTCTGCGCCTGTATTTCGCCAGAACGGAGAAGTCCACGATCTCCGCGTAGCCCAGGTCTCCAAATGCGCCGCTTTTGGCGTCGGGATAGACGTTGATATATCCGGCAATATTACCGTTCCATTCTGCGGCCAATGCGATCGATCTGCCCTCGGCCTGGTGTCTCAGCCGCATTTCGTATTTATCGATCGTCGAATCCCAGCCCTGCGCGACCTCTTCCTCCGTAAGCGTTTGAGCGTCGCTCCGCCGCAGATCTCGAATTACGATCCCATCTTTATCATAATAGACCATGCCGATATCCCCATAAAATTATGATCCTTCGAGCCGGTTTTCACGGGATATTATTTTAATATTCGATAGGGGGAGAAATGTATTATTCTCCCCAATTCAGCGACGATAAAAGGGTGGGATAATCCGGGGCCTGGCAGTCCGCCAGGGCGTTTATGGATGGCCGGTCCGGGTCGGAATGGGCGTCGTACATAACCACCGTCTCCAGCCCCGCGGCCTTGGCCGCCTGGACCCCGGCCAAAGAGTCCTCGAACACCAGGCATTTTTCCGCCGGCAGGCCCAGGTCTTGAAGCGCCCGGATATATATTTCCGGGTCCGGCTTGATGGCCGCCACGTCCTCGCAGGTGTATACCCGGTCAAATATGGCGTCGATGGGGGCCTTGGCGGCGATTATTTCGTTCTCCGTCCGGTACACGTCCACGCTGGCCCTGCGGCCGGTGGTGGCCAGGACGAGGATATAGCCCCGCGCTTTCAACGCCCGCAGAAAAATGTCCGCGCCGGGGCGGTAGTCCGTCCGCGTTAAAAGCCCGTGGGCGATGGCCTGCCGCCGGGCCTGGACCTGCCGGGGGGACAGGTCCGTGCCGTAGCGTTTTTTAAGCTGGGCGCAGTAGCACAGATAGGGCTCCGGCTCGTCCCGGAACCGGCGCAGACAGTCCTCCCGAAACCGGCGTATCTCTATCCGGTCCGGGGCGGCGCCGGTCAGCTCCCGGGCCAAAAGTTCGTCCGCCTCGTTCCACACGCCGATGGAATCGACGAGCGTGCCGTCCAGGTCAAAGAGGACGGCTTTTTTATCGGACAGCAGTTCTTGTATGGGCCGCATATTTTCTCCCACATAAATATACCAGTCTGTCAAAGCACGGGAAAATGTAAGTCAAGCAAGGGGGAGCTCGAGGGGGCGGGAGCCCCGCCTCGAATGGGATAAATATTTTCCGGCCGACGAAAACGCCGGCCGGAATGGTCTCACTTGTTGAGCATCTCCAGGATCTCTTCGGCGGACTTGCCGCTGCTGACCAGCTTGGAGACCGCCTTTTCGATCTCCGCCTTCTGGCTCTGGGCGGCGGCGATGGCCTCGGCCTCCGCCTTCTTTTCCTCCAGTGCCAGGATGCTCTTTTCCGCGGCCCGCAGTTCCTTCTTCTTGGCCCGCAGAAGCTGCTTCTGCTTGTCGATCTCGGCGGCGATGGCGGCCTGCTCGGCTTCCAGCGCGGCCTTGGCCTCCAGCTTGGAGGCGATCTGGGCCTCTACCTGCGAGACGGTCTGGGTGGTTTTTTTATTCTTGCTTCCCTTGGGACGGGGCATTGGAATATCCTCCTTGGTGATTTATTTTCGTACGCCCGATTATAATATAGTTTCCGCAATAAAACAAGCCCAAAATCAATAAAAAATTTATTAATTTAATTTGCCCTGTGAACAAAGTGTCGAAATATGTATGTTTTGCCCTGTCACTTCCGGTAAAACAGGATGCCCAGGGTCCCCGGTCCGCAGTGACAGCTTACGGTGCAGCCGGCGCGGGTGCGAATGATCTGGTCAAAGGGCGCGATGGAGCGAAGCTGCTGTTCCACCGCGTCGCGGATGGACTCGTCCACGCCGGAGTCGGTGATGAAAATGCGCCGGGTGTCCACCGTTTCGATGTCCGCTAGGCGGTCGCGCACATAGGCCGCCAGGCACTCGGCCAGCTTGCCCCGGTATTTCTTGCCCACGCCCATCTGGCCGTCCTTGACGAAGATGCAGGGGTGGAGCTTTAAAATATTGGCCCCCATAGCGGCCAGCGCCGTGCAGCGCCCGCCCTTGCGCAGATACTCCAGCGTGTCCACCACGAAGCTCACGTCCAGCTTTTCCCGCCGCTCGTCCAGGGCACTTTTGATGTCGGCCGGGTCCATGCCGGTTTTCGCCATGTCGCAGGCGTCCAGCACAAGATGGGCGATGCCGGTGGAGAGGTTTTGGCTGTCCACCACGTACACGCCGCCCACTTCCTCCGCGGCGATGCACGCGTTCTGGTAACAGGCGGACATCTGGGAGCTGATGGTGAAGTGGATCACCGCGTCGCAGCTTTGCCGCAGACGGGTGAACACGTCGATGTACTCCTGCACGTTCACCGCCGCCGTGGAGGCCAGCTTACCGCCCGCCGCGGCGATCTTGGCGTAAAGCTCGTCCGGCGTGATCTCGGTCCCGTCCAGATAGTTCCCGTCCGCGCAGGACACGTGCAGGGGCGTTATCGTGACGCCGTATTTTTCGACCAATTCCGGCGTCAGATCGCAGGTGCTGTCCGCCGTTACTTTGATGTTCAACGCAAGGTCATCTCCCGTTTAATAAATAGAATGGCAATATATTAGTCCTTTTCACGGCTGATTACAAGGGCCTTGTTGCGTAACGCCTCCCTTTCATTGGGGACAGTCCCGTCGGTCACGGCGTCGAACAGCGCCGCCAGTACCCGGCCCACTTCCGGCCCCTCCGGTATGCCAAGGGCCATAATGTCCCGCCCGTTCACCGCCAGACTCCTCACGGAAAAGCAGGGGGCCGGTCCCGCCAGCAGCTCTGCCAGTATCCGCTCCGCCGTCCCGATCAGGGTCTCCCAGGGGGTGTCCGTCGCCAGGACCGCGTCGATCCGGTCGGCGCAGTCCGCCCGCCAGCAGGCAATGAGCTGCCGCACCGCATCTTCCCCCACCTTTGCCAGCAGCCGCCGCATGGCCCTTGTGGTCTGGGGCGGGCAGATATCATGGTTGGCAATGAGCAGGCACACCCGCTCCCGGGTCTCGTTGTCGCACCGCAGCCGGCGGAGGATACCGTCGGCCATTTCCGCGCCCCGCTCCCCGTGGCCGTAAAAATGGCCCACGCCATTTTCATCCTTGAAAAAGCACGGGGGTTTTGCCACGTCGTGCAGCAGCATGGTCAGCCGCAGCACGCTCTCCGGCGGCGCCGCGTCCACTGCCATGGTGCTGTGGGTCCACACGTCGTGGACGTGGTGGGGATTTCTCTGGTCAAAGCCTTCCTCCGCCGCCAGTTCGGGAATGATCTGGAAGATGACCGGCGCGTATTCCCGCAGCACCCGGCCCGCGCCGGGGCCGGTCAGAAGGCCCGTCAGCTCCGCGAACACCCGCTCCCGGGCGATATCGTCCAGCAGCGCCCGGTTGCGCACAGCGCTTTCCGCCGTGGCCGGGTCGATGGAGAAGTTAAGCTTTGCCGCGAACCGCAGCGCCCGCAAAACGCGCAGCGCGTCCTCCCCAAAGCGTCTGTCCGGCTCGCCCACGCAGCGGATGATGCCCACCGCTAGGTCCGCCTGACCTCCGAAGGGGTCCACGACCCGCCCGGACGGGTCCAGGGCCATGGCGTTCACGGTGAAGTCCCGCCGGGCCAGGTCCTCCCGCAGGTCCGGCACGAAGGTGACGCGCTCCGGCCGTCGGTGGTCGAGATATTCGCCGTCGGTGCGGAAGGTGGTGATCTCCACCGGGCCGCATTCGGTGAGGGCGGTCACGGTGCCGTGCTTTACGCCGGTCTCGATGAGCCGGTACCCGGCCAGGGCCGCCTCGGTCTGCGCCGGGGTGGCGGCGGTACACAGGTCCCAATCGGAGGGCGTGCGGCCCATGAGACTGTCCCGCACGCAGCCGCCCACCGGGTACGCCGAAAAGCCGGCGTCCCGCAGGGCCGCCAGCAGCGCCTGTACATAGGGGGGTACGGCGATCATGACAACACCACCTTGTTTTTCCCGTAGGTTTATGGTAAAATACGATTTTACAAACGACAGAAAGGCCGGGAGGCGCGCATTATGAATATCCATGAATCCGCGGAGGATTATCTGGAAGCCATCTACATGCAGACCCTGGAAAAGGGCTATGTCCGCTCCATCGACATCGCCAACGCCCTCGGCTACTCCAAGCCGTCCGTGAGCGTGGCGATGAAGCAGCTGGAGGAAAACGGCTACATCCGCCGGGACGAGGACCGGCTTTTGTACCTGCAGGACAAGGGTCTGGCCATTGCCAAGCGTATCTACGAGCGGCACGAGACTCTCGCCGCCGTGCTCATGAGCCTGGGCGTGGAGCGGGACACCGCCTATCGGGACGCCTGCAAGATCGAACACGACATCTCCGACGAGACGTTCGACGCCATCCGGGCCCATATGACCGCCCACGGCCAGACCATCCCCGACGTGACGGCCAAAAAGTAGTATAAGCGCATTTGGCGCAAAAGGCAACAAGACTGCCGAAGGAGAGGTTTTATGCCCACGCTGCCCCTTGCCATTGGCGGCGCTCCATGCAAGGTTTGAGGATACTGCATGGAGCTATAACCGGATATCCTCGGACTTTGCAAGTTTGACAGTACCCAAAACATCAAAGGAGCAAAGTCGAAATGAAAAATACATATTGCGGGCTGAGGACCTTTTTCGTCCTCTGGTCCACCCAGAGCCTTTCCCAGCTGGGCAGTGAGATGACGGTTTTCGCCCTGACGCTGTGGCTGTACGAGCGGACAGGCTCGGCGCTGGGAACGGCGCTTTTGTCCATCTGCTCTTACGGGCCCTACGTGCTCATGAGCGTTTTCGCCGGGGCGCTGTGCGACCGGTGGGACAAGAAGCGGACCATGCTGGTCTGCGACGGCCTGGCGGCGTGCTGTTCGGCGGCGGTACTGGTCCTGCTGCGGCTGGACGCCCTGCGGCCGGGGCATTTGTATGTCCTCAACGCCGTGGCCGGCCTGATGAACACCGTCCAGTCCCCGGCCAGCGACGTGGCCATGACGCTCATCACGCCCAGGGAGCAGTACCAGCGGGCCAGCGGTCTGCGGTCCCTTTCCGGCTCGCTGGTCACGCTGGCGCACCCCGTGCTGGCGTCGGCGCTGTTCGCGTTTGCGGGGATGGAGGGCGTGATATATGTGGACCTGGCCACCTTTGCCGTGGCGGCGCTGGTACTGGCGCTTTTTGTGCGTATCCTGACACCGGAGCCGGACGGGACCGGCGGCGGGAGCCTTTTGTCCGACACAAGAGCGGGGCTGGCCTGGCTGGGCTGCAACCGCCTGATCCTGACGCTGATCCTGTTCATGGCGGGGGTGAACTTCGTGGCCTCAGCCTTTGACGCGGCGCTGCCGGCCTATGTGCTGTCCAGCCCCAACGGGGGCGAGGGCGCGCTGGGGCTGGTGTCCTCCTGCGCGGGGCTGGCGACTTTGGCGGGCAGTCTGCTGGCAACGGTGCTGCCCCCGCCCAAAAACCGGGTCCGGGCGATCTGGTGGACCATGCTGTTTTCCCTGTGTACGGAGAATTTCATTTTGGCCTTCGCCGGGACCCCCGTCTGGTGGTGCCTGGCCCAGCTGGTGGGATGGAGCGTGGTGCCGGTGATGAACGCCAACATGGACGTGATATTGCGCAGCGCCATACCGCCCGGCATGCAGGGCCGGGTCTACGCCTGCCGGAACACCCTGCAGTTTTTCACCATCCCCCTGGGCCTGTTCGCCGGGGGCTTTCTGACGGATAAGGTCTGCTTGCCGCTGACGGCGGACCCGGACGGGTCTCTGGCCCGGCTGTTCGGCGCGGGCGGCAACCCCGGTCCGGCGCTGACCATGTTCGCGCTGGGCGTGCTGGGCGCGGCGGTGTGCGCGGGGTTCCGCCGGCGTTTGGGTCGTGCGGCGGAATAGATATTTTAAATGGCGGCGAAGCCGCACATTATGGACGGCCCCCTTGTGTAAAGGGGGCTGGCTCCGGCGTCAGCCGGAGACTGGGGGATTGTTACCATGCTTTAAGACTGGTAACAACCCCTCCGAGCCGCCATTCGGCGGCCCACCTCCCCTTACACAGGGGAGGCTTTATGCGTTCCCTTTACACAGAGGACTTTACGGGGATAGCCAAGAAACAATACTGGAAAGGTTGGGATAGGATTTGAAGCTGCGGGAGCTGTTCACCGCCCGGGATATGACCGAGGGCGCGCCCTGGAAACGCATCATGGAATTTGCCGTGCCCATGCTCATCGGCAACGTGGCGCAGCAGCTGTATAACACGGTGGACTCCATCGTGGTGGGCAAGTACGTGGGGGACAACGCCCTGGCGGCGGTGGGCACCTGCATGCCCATCTTCAATCTGCTGCTGGCGGTGTTCGTGGGCGTGTCCACCGGCGCGGGCATCGTGATAAGCCAGAGGTTCGGCGCCGGCGACAGGAAGGGCCTGTCCACGGCCATCGGCAACTGCATCACCCTGGCGGCCATCACCTCCGTCGCCACCATGGTCATCGGCGTGGTCATCACCGAGCCGCTGCTGCGGCTGCTGGACACGCCCGACTCCGTGTTTGACTGGTGCGCCCAATACCTGAAGATCTTCTTCCTGGGCGCGGCGGGCTTCACATATTATAATATTCTCTCCGGCATCCTGCGCGGTCTGGGCGACTCCTTCTCCGCCCTGGGCTTTCTGCTGCTGGCGACGATACTCAACATCTTCCTGGACGTGTGGTTCGTGGCCAGCTTCGGCCTGGGCGTGCCCGGCGTGGCCCTGGCGACCATCATTGCCCAGGCCATATCGGCGGCGCTGTGCCTGGTGAAGCTGCTGCACATGCGCAGCGTGTTCGACCTGAACTGGCGCACCCTGCGCATGACCAAAGACGCCTCCTGGCGGATCATTAAACTCGGCATCCCCTCCGGCATCACCCAGGGCATCATGTCCATGGCCATGCTGGTGGTCCAGTCCCTGACCAACAGCATGGGGGAGATGGTGATGGCCTGCAACGTGATCATCATGCGGGTGGACGGCTTCGCCATGATGCCCAACATGAGCTTCGGCCAGGCATTGAGCGTATACGCCGGACAGAACGTGGGCGCGGGAAAAATGGACCGGGTGGACAAGGGCCTGAAGCAGGGCGGCATTATCGCGGTGGCGGTGTCCGCCGGTATCACCACGCTGCTGCTGTTCGCCAGCCGGTACATGTTCGCCCTGTTCACGGACACGCCGGAGCTGATGGACCTGGCGGTGCGCATGATGCGCATTCTGGCGGTGGGCTATATCTGCGTGGCGGTGACCCAGGTGCTGGGCGGCGTGATGCGCGGCGCGGGCGATACGGCCACGCCCATGTGGATCACCATGGTCTCCACCATCGTCATCCGGGTGCCCGTGGCCTACGGCCTGGCGTATCTCACGCGCACAGAGGCGTATCCCAAGGGTCAGCCCCAGGCGCTGTTCGTATCGCTGCTGGTGTCCTGGGCCGCCGGGGCGCTGCTGAGCTGGATCGCCTTCCGCCGTGGCGCCTGGCGGAGAAAGGCGCTCATCGCCGAGTGAGCGCGCTTGCGTTTCCCGGGCGGTTACATTATAATGTAGCTGACATGATGTGAACGCGGCCGAACGGACCTCCCGCACGGGCGGGAGGCTGTAAACAGCGAGGAAACGCCTATGATAAAGAGAATACCGTGTCTTATTCTGGCTCTGCTGACGGTCCTGTCCTTCGCCGTTCCGGCGCTTGCTGACGGGGCCACGGCGGAGCCTGCCGCCGTATCCGCCGCGACGGACAAGCTGCCCGCCCCGGCGCTGGGGACGCCCTCCTGCACGGCGCAGGGGGCGAAGATCGCCTGGTCGGCGGTGCCCGGCGCGGCAAAGTACCGGGTCTATTACAAGGCGGCCTCCGGCTGGCAGCGTATCGCCGAGACCGGGGCCAACACCCTGATCTGGGTGGGCGCCAAAAGCGGCGCCACGTACACCTTCACGGTCCGGGCCTTTGACGCCGCGGGCCAGGGCGGGTACTATGACGCCGCCGGAAAGAGCCTGTCCTACGTGGCGGCGCCGACGATCGCCCAGGCTGACTGCGCGGCAAACGGAGTGCGGCTGCAATGGAACGCCGTGGCCGGCGCGGCCGGGGGCTACCGGGTGTATTACAAGACGGCCTCCGGCTGGCAGCGCATCGGGGACACCGCCGGGACGAGCTTCACCTGGACCGGGGCAAAGAGCGGCGAGCGCTATACGTTCACGGTCCGGTGCCTGGCGGGGGATAAAAAGAGCTTTCTCAGCGCCTACGATACCGTGGGCCGGACCGTGACCTATGTGGCCCCGCCGATGCTGCGGCAGGTCAGCTGCGCCGACGGCGGCGTGCGGGTGCAGTGGGACGCGGTGCCCGGCGCGGCCCAATACCGGGTGTATTACAAGACGGCCTCCGGCTGGCAGCGCATCGGGGACACCGCCGGGACGAGCCTTCTCTGGACCGGGGCCAAGAGCGGCGAGCGCTATACGTTCACGGTCCGGTGTCTGGCCGCGGACAAGAAGAGCTTCACCAGCGCCTACGACACAGCGGGCAAGAGCGTGATTTATATCGCCGCGCCGAAGATCAAAAACGCCGTGAGCACATCCAAGGGCATGGAGCTCACCTGGGACGCGGTGGCCGGCGCGGCCCGGTACCGGGTATACCTCCGGGGTCCGGGCGGCTGGGACAAGCTTGGGGACACCACGGGTACCAGCTTCACTTGGACCGACGCACGGGACCAGGTGGGGTATGTGTTCACGGTCCGGTGCCTCAGCGCCGACGGCAAGCGCTTCACCAGCGCCTACGATACCGCCGGATACCCAGCCCTGTACGAGTTCAAGGCCACCCGCCCGCTGGAGAACCTGAGCAAGGTCAGCGGCCTTTCTCAGGGAAATCGGGGCTGCTGTCTGGCCACCAGCTTTTCCATGGCCGCGAATCTCATCCTGGGCTGGGATAAATACGGGCCCTATGACTGGACGGCCCCGGGCAGCGACGCGGCGAACGTGGGTCCAAATACCACGCTGGCCGGCTCCGACGGGTACACCTATAAGGTCCACATCAGCGCCGCCGCCTCGGTTGACGACCTGCGGACCATCATCGACCGGTCCCTGGCGGACGGCTGCCCCATCATCATCCCCGTACACAACTTGTCCACCGCCAACACCCATTTCGTGGTCGCGGTGGGCTATGACGAGACCCTGGGCGAATACCTGATAGCGGACCCGGCCGTGGCCGGCGGGCCCATGACGTCGGCGGCCGTGCCCATAAAGAGCAACCGGAACATGTCTCTGGGCAACAAAGACGGCTCGCTCACATACATCAGCTTCACCCGCTCTCAGGCATAAGGAGGAAAGGACCATGAAAGACATCTTCACACCCGCGGATATACTGCTGCCCAGGTCCGGCGCGGACATGACGAAATGGGCGGCGGTGGCCTGCGACCAGTTCTCCGCCGAGCCCGCGTATTGGGAAAACATGAGCCAGTATGTGGGCGGCGAGCCGTCGGCCCTGCGGCTGATGCTGCCGGAGGCGTATTTACACGCGGCCGACGTTCAGGCGCGCAAGGCGGCGATGTGCCAAGCCATGGAGGATTACCTGGTGGGGGATGTGTTTCGGGAAATACCGGATTCTTACGTCTATGTGGAGCGCACACTGCCAAATGGAAAGCTCCGGCGCGGTCTGGTGGGGAAGCTCGACCTGGAGGCGTACGACTGGACGACCGGCAGCGCCTCCCCGGTCCGGTCCACGGAGGCCACGGTGCCTGAGCGGCTGCCCACCCGGGTGGAGCTGCGGCGGCGTGCGGCGCTGGAGATGCCCCATATCGTGCTGTTCATGGACGACGAGCCCGACAGTGTGCTGGGCGCGGCGGAGCCAGGGGAGGCGCTGTACGACTTCGATCTGTACGCCGGCGGCGGGCATATCAAAGGCTCGCGGCTGACCGGTCCCGCGGCGGATAAAATAAAGGCCGCCATCGACGCGCTGCCGGGGGCGCTGGTGTTCGCCATGGGCGACGGCAACCACTCTCTCGCGGCGGCGAAAAACCGCTGGGAGGAGCTGAAGGCGGCGGGCGCTCCCATGGACCACCCGGCCCGGTACGCCCTGGCGGAGCTGGAAAACCTGCGGGACGGGGCGGTGGAGTTTTACCCCATCCACCGGGTGGCGTTCGACACGGACGCGGGCGGCTTTGTGCAGGAGCTTTCCGGGGCGGACACCGGCGAGCTGGTGGCAAAGGCGGACGAGCTGGCCCAGGCGTATGTGGCGGCCCACGGCGGTCATATCGACTATATCCACGGCACGGAGGAAGCCCGGACCATGGGTACACTGCCCGGCTGCTGCGCGTGGCTGCTGCCGGCGCTGGACAAGGGCGAGCTGTTCCCGCACATATTAAAATATGGCACGTACCCGAAAAAGAGCTTTTCCGTGGGCGAGACGCTGGACAAGCGGTGGTACGTGGAGTGCCGCCGGATACGGTGAGGGCATATTTGCGTTGAATTTTGCACATAATTCTGCTATAATCATGCGCAAGAAAGGGGGGCTGAGACCCATGCCGCAAATCAGACCGATCACCGACCTGCGGAACACGACCGAAATTTCCGAGCTTTGCCACGCGAACCGGGAGCCGCTTTTCATCACGAAAAACGGCTATGGCGACCTGGTGGTCATGAGCATCGAGGCATACGACGAGCTGATCGGGACCGCCCGGACCGACGACGCGATCCGGGAGGCGGAGAAGGAATTTGAGGCGGACGGCGTTCTTCTGGACGCCAGGACCGCGCTTCCTGCCCTGCGGAGGAAGCATCTTGGATAGGTATATGGTCAAGCTCTATTCCCGCGCCGAGCGCGATTTGGATAACATTTATTCCTACATCGCGCAGAATTTACTCGCCCCAGGCACCGCCGCAAACATGATAGCCGCGCTGGAAGAGGCGATCTACAGCCTGGAGGAATTGCCGGAGCGCGGGGCTGTCCGGCGGACGGGTGTCTATGCTGACCGGGGCTACCGCCAGCTGTTTGTCAAGAACTATGTCATCATTTATAAGGTGCTGCAAGACAGGCGGCAGGTCCACGTGGTGACCGTGCGCTACGCGCCCAGCCAGTTTTAAGGACGCGGCCCCCTCGTCAGAGGGGGCCGTCGATCATTTTCCAAACAGATCGCTGTGCGAGCCGGTACGGGTCAGCGTCAGCACCAGGACGTTATCCTCCATGCGATACACCAACAGCCAGTCCGGGAGAATATGACATTCCCGGTGGCCGGTCCAATTCCCGGAAAGTGCGTGGTCCCTGGCGCTGTCGGGGAGGGACCCGCCCATAGCGAGGGTGGCGATAACGCCGTCCAGCAGACCGATCTTCCATCCGCGCTTCATCGCCAGCTTATAGTCCTTTTTAAATTGCGTGGTGAGCTTGACGACGTACGTTGTTTTTCTCATTTCTTCAAATCGGCGAGAAGCGCGTCCAGATCGGCGTAGCCTTTCACGGACGGGTCCTTTGCGATCCGCTCCGCCTCCAGCATGGCGGCGACGGTCTCCTCGTTCGGCTGATGCAGGGAGATCTCAAAGGGTATGCGCCCCTCGCGGAGGGACTGGCGGACAAAAATGTTGAACGCGGTGGTCATATTCATGCCCAGATCGCTAAAAAGCGCGTCGGCCCTGGCCTTCAAGTCCGTATCCATGCGGATGCTGATATTGGTCGTTGTGCCCGACATACGATCATCTCCTTTCTGTCGGCGTATGTATTATATGCGTATTGCACGAAAAATGCAACAGTTTGCACGAAAAAATCAGCGGCCCCCTCTGGCGCGGGCCGCTGGTTTTGGGTTTTACGGGCGAGGCCCGTTCAACATTTGCTCGCAGAAGGCCAGGACTTTGGGAATGTCGCTGCAGGCCGTCTCCCACAGTATCTTTTCGTCCGCCTCCGCATAGGAGTGGGCCAGCCAGTTTCGCATCCCGCGGATCATCCCCCAGGGAAGCTGGTCCTTTGTGGCCTCCCGAAACTCGTCGGACAGGCCGTTGGACAATTCCCCGATCTGGAGCAGACACATGGCGACCGCGCTGAAATAGGCCCGGTCCGAAGTAAACGTGTCAAAATCCCGGCCAAAGCGATCCATGAATTGCTCGATGTCCTCGCAGTAGGTGCGGATATGCAGCATCCGCTGCCAGTCGCCCCGGGTCATATGAGCCGCATCCTTTCCGCCTGTATGCTTTGGATGAACAGCGGCGAGCGCCGACGGGTGCTGGACTGCTCCAGGGTCTGGGTGGTCACCAGGTCCACTTCCTTGCCGATGCTGGCGCACAGGTCCTCGTACAGCCCGCCCATCTCGAACATGCCGCGTATCTTGGAGCCGGTGCGGTCGATGAGGATGTCCACGTCGCTCTGCTCCGTGGCCTCGCTGCGGGCATAGGAACCAAACAGATAGACCTCCCGCAGGCCGTATTTTTCGGCCACGGGCGCTATCCGCCGTTTCAATTCTTCCACAGAGTAGACCATGCGCTCACCTCATTAAACATTATACCCGGTCGGAGGTTCTTCGTCAACGAGATCCGCCTTTTTGAAATTGGATCGCCGCCTTTGGCGGCGGCTTTGTTCCCGGGGTCCCCACGCGGCACGCTTACCGCGTGGGGAGAAGGAAGAAGAGCTTTGACCGATGGAGGGTACCCGCTTGCGGGGACCGGACATCTTCAAAGCTCTTCTGACGTGGTGCGGGTAGGGAGATTTGAACTCCCACGGTTGCCCACGGGAACCTAAATCCCGCGTGTCTGCCAATTCCACCATACCCGCACGCATTTGTACCATGTCGCGCGGTTTCGCGTAAGCGAGAGCGCGACTGGTATTCTTTTGGTACAACAGCGCGAAGCGTCTGTTTGTACCATATAATTATAGCATAATTTGGTTTTTGCGCAAGGGAATTGCTGCCAAAGGGGGAAGTTGCAGCGATTTTTTTTAAAAAACCCTTGCATTTCGCGGAAGAACGTATTAAAATCAAGAAGACAAGATAGCAGAGGCATGACTTGTGGCGGGAAAACCCGGCGCGAGTCGCAATGCAGGAGCGGTCCTCCTGACACGGCGGAGCCCTCTGCGCACCGGCTTTGCGAGAGTACATAAGCATGTCGGGCGCGTGGGGCGGGCGGTGTAGGGGCTTTGACCCTGCGCCGCTGGTGTTATCTTGGCGGAGTGGTCGCGAGGACGGGATAATGATATCCTGGCCCCGGGACTGATTTGCCAGAAATCAAAAAATGGAAAGGAAAGGTACAAGATCATGGCAAAACGCAGTTTATCCATGCTCCTGGCGGTACTCATGGTACTGTCGCTGGCTCTGCCCGTTTACGCGGATGAAGAGCCCGCGCCGGAAGCCACCAATGAGCCCGCTGTCGAGGAACCGGTCGAAGCGACCGAGGCCCCGGCGGAGCCTGAGGTCCCGGAGGAGGATGAAGCTCCCGCACCTGAGGAGTCCGCTCCTGCGGAGGAGCCCACCCAGGAGCCCGAGCAGCCCGAGGTCCCGGTTGAGACCGAGGCCCCGGCTGAGACCGAGCCCACCGAGGAGCCCGCTGTCGAGGTTACCGAGGAGCCCGTGGCCACCGAGGAACCCGTGCAGGAGCCCGAGGTGAACGAGGAGCCCGAGGGCGAGCCCAGCGCGGAGGAGCCCGAAGAGCCCGCGGAGGAGCCCGAGGAAGAGGCCGAGCCCGAGACGGCGGCAACGTATACTGACGAACATGCCGACGCGGCTGGCGATATAAAAACTTTCATCGACGGCGTGGGTGAGAGCAAGGCGCTCACAATCACGCTGGACGCCGACTTCACGGAGAACTTCACGGTCCCCGAGGGCGTGACGGTCACTCTGAAACTGAACGGCCACACGCTGTCTGGCGGCGCGACCGTACAGGGCAAGCTGATTATTGAGACGAGCGACACAAAGAAGGGCTCGCTGGCCGGCACGATCACCGTGAACGGCGCGAACGCTGGGATCGAGGCTAAAAATGCCAATGTCACCATCAACAATCTGTCTATCGTGAGTGCCGAAAGTGTGGACGTCACCGGCCCCCTGAAGGGCCTGACCATCAGCGGCGAGATCACGGGCGACACGAAAACCATCAGCAGCACAATCACCGGCGACGTGTCCATCACTGGCGGCAAGTCCAGCGTCAGCGGCGCGATCACCGGCAACGTGAGTGTTAACGCCACGGCCCCGGCGGATGACGTTCCGACCGGAAACAGGACGTTCAACGTAGAGCTGGGAACAGTAAATGGCACCGTGACGGTCAGGGGCGGTAACGCCAAGCTCGCGGCCGTGAATGGCTCTGTGGCCATCAACGGCGGCTACGCGAAGCTGACCGGCGCTGTGGTGGCGAAGACCAACCCGACGGCGGCGAACGCCACCGAGGGCATCGAGACCGGGGCGGCTGTGACCGTGACCAACGGCACGGTCGATATCGAGGCCTCGAGCGCGACGATCGCCAACAAGTCAAACACCGCGCTGAAGGTCGAAAACGGCACGGTCAACCTGAAAGGCACCGCCACTGACGGCATCGTGGGCGGCAAGGTCGCGAACGACGCCGGCACCGCGGGCGCGCAGAACGCCGTGCTCGTGACCGGCGGCAAGCTGAATATCGCCGGCGGCACGATCAAGAGCAACACTGGGAACGACGAGAAGGAAATCGCTGTGGCGCCTCTGGGCGTAAACGGCGGCGTCGTAACGATCACGGCGGAGACCCTGACTGTCGGCGAGACTGGCAAAATGAAGAGCGAGGCGATCTGCGTCAACGGCGGCGAGCTGGTCATTGGCGGCTCGGATGTTAAGAGCACCTATCTGCACTCGCAAACGGAAACAACCGCCATCGACCCCATCGTCGTAAAGAGCGGCACCATGAGCGTGGGCGGCAACACGGCTGCTACCACCACGAAGTACACCGGTAACGTGACCGTCACCGGCGGCCAGGTCGTCGTCGGCGCCAAGGGCGAGATCGCAGGCACCGTGAAGGCTAATACGGCCGGCAAGGTCACGGTGGCCGGCGCCGCCGGGGCTGGGAACGAGGCGAAGATCACCGCCGGCTCTGCGGGGACACATGCTGTGGTCCTGACCAAGGGCGGCAGCCTGACCGTTGGCGTAAATGGCCAGGTCGCGAGCAACAGCGACGCTTCGAGTCATAATGACGACGCAGTGACTGTCGCGGAGGGCGCGACCGCTACCGTCGAGGGCGCGGGCGCGAAGATCGACGGCCACGAGACCAGCGCGGATGCCGTGTCCGTGACAGGCGGCGCGCTGAACGTCAATAACGGCACGGTCGCCAGCGTCTCGATGAACAAGGGCAGCGTAACCGTGAAGGGTCTGTCCGCTGAGGAGCAAAAGACGACCCCGGCCGCGACCGCGGTGAACGGCGTGGTCACCTCTGCCACGATCCAGGAAGGAAAGCTGACTGTCGAGGGCGGCACGGTCGAAAAGATCACCACCGCGCAAGTGAGCGGCGCCGCGAGCAAGGCCGAGGTCGAGATCAAAGGCGGCGTCGTGGGCGAAGCGGTCGGAACCACCACCGTGATCGATGCGGCCAAGGGCGGCAAAATCACCGTCAAGGGCGGCAAGGTCGTGAATACCGGAGCTGCCACCAACGGCCAGGCCATCGTGGTCGGCACGGCCGCAAGCTCCAGTTCCGCTATCGAGGCGACCCTGAACGTCGAGGGCGGCGATATCGTGAGCGGGTTCACGGCTGTTAAGCTGGAGGCCGGCAACATGACCGTTACCGGCGGCACGGTCCGCGGCGGCACCACCGGCGGTTCTGACCCGGCTGTGACGGTCGCTGGGGATGGCGTGCTGACCATGAACGGCGGCGTTATCAGCTCCCGGAAGGCCGCGACCTCCGGCACCGGCGAGGGCGAGGTCGGCGCAGCCAACGCGATCGAGGTCACCGGCGGCGAGGTGAGCATCAGCAACGGCGACGTTTACGGCCCCGGCGTTGACGGGAAGGTCGCAATCAATGTCGTGAGTACCGGCACTGACAGCAATGGTGTAACCATCAGCGGCGGTACCGTGCGGAACGAAAATAAGGAGAAAACCGGCACGTTCAACAATGCCTTGACTGCTATAGATGTTAAGGGGAAACTGACCGTGAAGGGCGCGACCACCGAGATCAGCGCCGCCGGCTCCGGTAAGGAAATGACCAATGGCGTGACCGCGATCAGCGTCAGTGGTGCGGGCGCGCTGAGCGTCGAGGGCGGCGTCATCACCGCCGACAATGCCAAGGGTAAGTCTACCGCCATCGCGATCGCTGGGAGTTCGACTGGCAAGTCCGTCATCAAGGGCGGCGAGATCGAGGCCAACGGGACGAGTGACGCGGATTCTGCCAAAACCTATAAGATGAAGGGTGGCGTCGGCGTCGATGTCGGTGGTACGTTCGGCAGCGGTGGCAGCCTGACGATTTCCGGCGGCGTCGTGACCGGCGATCTGGCCGGCGTGAAAACGGCGGGGAAGGTGACTGTCACTGGCGGCACCATCACCTGCGACGGCACGAGCGTTGAGAAGGACGATCCGGCCACCGATAACGAGAAGGCCGGCATCAGGATCACGCTCGCTGGCACTGTGGAAATCGACGGCGCGGACGCCAAGGTCGAGGGCGAGACCGGTGTCCTGATCGACAGTGCCGCGAGCACTACGAATGCTGGGATCCTTACCTTGACGAACGGCACCGTGGGCAGCACGGCCAGCAACATCGGTATCCATGTGCTTGGCGGCGGGGCCACCAGCAAGGTCGTCATCGAGGGCGGCAGTGTCCTGGCTGGGGACACGGCCCCCACCACCGCGAATAAAAACGCGGGTCTGGACCAGAACAGCGCCATCGTGGCCGCGGACAGTGACGTGACTGTCACTGTCGATGACACGGCTGACGTGGGAGGCTACAACGGCGTTATGATCAGCAATGGCATTTTGACGGTCGAAGACGGTGCGATCAAGGGCGCGCAGTACGGCGTCAAAGCCAGCGGAGGCACTGTCAACGTCAATGGCGGCACTGTCAACGGCGGCAACTCCGGTGTGTACATGTCTGGTGGCACGGTCACCGTGGGCAAGACGATCCCCACTTCCGGCGACGTGGGCCCTGTGGTCACCGGCGATCTGGCCGGCGCGTGCGTCGAGGGCGGGACCAGCTTCACTGTCCAGACCAACGGCACCGTTGGCGGCAGCGTGGGCATCGTGGCACGGAGCGGGGCGACTGTTGCCGTGAAAGGCGGCGATGTGGCGGCGAACGGCTCTGAGCCTGTTTACGGCGTGGGCGAAGCCACCCACATGGGCGTGAAGTACGCGGTGCCCCCCGCGGCCATCGTGAACGATAAGCTGGACGACGCTAGTAATTATGTAACGGTCACCATCGGAAGCTCGCCCAAGACGGACTTTGAAAACTATCCCAACGTGGTCGCGGAGCTGGGTCAGGAGACCCTGGTCTACACCGTTTGCGGCGAGGAGCCCGCGAATGCGGCGCCGAAGAACGCAAGTTCTAACGCGTTCGTTGTCAATCAGGGTAAGTTTACCAGTAACGTTACCGATCATGTTAATAACAGTAACGTGAATGCCTGCGTGGGCGTGGAAACCGCTAAGGGCGCCACGTACTACGTGGACACCAAGGCCACCCCGCAGGAAGTGATCAACCAGGCCACCGGCACGGACGGCGCGAACCTGGCCGACGGCGACACCCTGGTTCTGGGCAAACTGCTCGCGGCCACGAAGGACGCCCCCTATAAAGTGTCTACCGGCGGTGCTGAGATCACCTTTGTGAACACCCCCAAGGAGAAGAACATCGTCATCGATGGTAAGACGCTGGATCCCGATCTGGTGGCGGGCTACATGGTCCACGGCGACAAGACCCACAAGATCGGCGATCTGGATAAGATCGAGGGTACCCCCGCCACCTGCACGCAGGAGGGCAAGGCGACCTATTGGAAGTGCTCTGAGTGCGACGCGATCTTCAGCGACGAGGGCGGCCATACGACCATGGATCCCGATAAGATCACGCTGGATAAGATCGACCACAAGCCCAACGCGAAGTGGGAGTCCAACGGCACCGACCACTGGCAGACCTGCTCCGTGTGCAACAGCGCGATCAACTTTGACACACATACGCCCGCGGCCGAGCTGGGCAGAGACGCGTATGAGCACTGGTCCGTCTGCACCGTGTGCAAAGCGGAATACAATCGCGAGGTCCATAAGTGGGGCGCGGACAATAAGTGCACCGTGTGCGGCGCGCAGAAGCCCGGCACCACGCCGACCACGCCGACCACGCCCACTCCCACCCCGACCGCTACTCCTACCACGTCTCCCACCACCAGCCCGACCACCAGCCCGACGACCAGCCCCAGCGATCAGCCCACTACGCCTCCCACCACCAGCCCCACGACCCAGCCCACCAAGGCTGTCGTGACGGCCACGGCGAAGCAGGTCGCGAATGGCATCCAGATCAGCTGGAACAAGCTGGACGGCGCGGACACCTATCGGGTGTACTACCGCATCGCGGGCACCAGCAAGTGGACGGCCATCGGCCACAACAAGAACCTGACCTATACCTGGAAGGGCTACAAGGCCACCAACCCGGATGGGAAGACGTTCGAGTTCGCGGTCCGCGGCTGCAAGCTGGTCAATAACAAGGCGACCCTGATCGCCGACGCGACCTATAAGGCCAGCGGCAAAGTCCAGTTCGTGAAGACGCCCACCGTCACGGTCAAGCAGGCCGCCAAGGGCATCACGATCAGCTGGACCAAGGTCGCGGGCGCGCAGACCTACCGCGTGTACTACAAGACTGCGGGCGGCGCTTGGAAGGCCATCGGCCACAACGCCAACCTGACCTACACCTGGAAGCACGGCACCGTCGGCACCAGCTATCAGTTCACGGTCCGTCCCTGCACTGTGAAGGGTACCACCAAGACTGTGTTCGGCACCGGGTACAATACCAGCAAGGCGATCAAGTACGCGAAGTAAGTTAACGCGTAGTAAGCAAACAACCTAATCGAATCCCCCGGTCCTCGGACCGGGGGATTTGTTTGCCTTATAAATAGGCCCCCTCAGACGAGGGGGCTGTCAGCGCTCCGCGCTGACTGGGGGAGAGATAAATTTTCAATAAAACGTCGCCACTGGCTGGGCGGGCGGTGCGACCGGCTCCGCCTCCAGCACGTTCAGCACCGGGCCCTTCTTCCCGGACCCCCGGTGCCACTTGAGCTCCACCTTTGCCGTCACGATCAGCCACTGCCCCTTCTCCAGCGACGGCGCGTCAGCCCAGCGGCAGATCAGGCCCGTGAACTGGATGTCGTTGGCGCAGCAGGTCATGAGCTGGCGCCCGAAGACGAAATTGTCCCGGGGCAGGCGGGGGCTGTGGGCCACCATGGCCTTGTACCGCAGCGTCTTGCCGTCATACTTGGAGAAGTCCTCGGACAGGTCCGCGTAAAAAAGCGCGTAATCCTCGTCTGCGATATCGACGACGGGTGCGTTCAGGTCGAAGGGCAGCGGGTCCTCGATCTCGTCGTACGTCACCTGGCCGTCCGCCGCCTCGTAGGCGATGTCGCACCGGCGGTTCGCGGCGCGGACGATCTTGTGAAATTCCATCTGGTCCATGTCCGCCCGCCAGCGGTTGAAGACAACAAGCTCGCAGCTTTTCAGCTTGTCGTAGACCAGCTGGCGCATGTTGGCGTTGTAGGTCAGGAAAGTCGTCGCGTCGCAGAACAGGAACTCCTGGGCCACCACCCACGCCTCCGGCAGGCGCTGGTAGAGGTCGTCCAGCAGCCACATGCCGTTGTACTCCACCATCACCCGCTCGGCGCGGCACTCCCGCAGCGCGGCGGACATGAACGCGGCCGTGAGCTGGTCGGGCGATTCGACCTGGCGGATGAACACGTTTGGCCCGGCGAAAGTCGAGGGGTCGTATTCCTCCACGCCCTCCTCGCACAGCAGCAGCAGCGTCCGCTCCCCCTGGTTGAAGCGCGGGTCCGCCAGGGTCTCCTGGATGAATTTCGTCTTGCCGGCCTCCAGAAAGCCGGTGAAGAGGTAGACGGGTATCTGGTTCACAGGCCGAACAGCTCCTTCACCGCGTCCTCGTTGAGGTTCGCGCCGATGACGCAGACCCGTCCGGCCACGTTGGCCGGGCCGGTGCGGACGTTCTTCTCGCCCGGGGTGTAGTCAAAGTGGACCCAGCTCCCGTCGGGCGCGGGGACATAGCCCTTGGCCCGTATCACGAGCCCGTACTTGTCACCGTCCGCCAGCGCGTCCAGGATGCCGTCGATGTCCGCGGGGGCGTATTTTTTCGACGTCTCCGCGCCCCAGCTCTGGAACACCTCGTCGGCGTCGTGGCCGTGGTGGTGATGGTGATGATGGTGGTGATGATGGTGCTCATGCTCGTGCTCGTCGTGGTCATCGTCATCGTGGTCGTGGTCATGGTGATGATGATGGTGGCACTCGCAGTCGGGGTCGTCGCACTCGTCGTCATCGTCGTCCTCTTCCGCTTCCTCCCGCTCATGCTCGGCCAGCAGGGCCGCCAGGTCGGCGGTGATGGAGCTGCGCCGGTCGATGGCGTCCAGGATCTGCGCGCCGGTGAGCGCGTCCCATGGCGTGGAGACGATCACCGCGTCGGGGTTTTTCTCCCGCAGCAGCGCCTCCGCCTGGGCGATCTTTTCCGGCGCCAGGCTGCCCGTGCGGCTCAGGACGATGCAGTTGGCGGACTTGACCTGGTCGTCGAAAAATTCGCCGAAGTTTTTCATGTACATCTTCGCCTTGGACGCATCCACCACCGTGGTCAACCCGCCCAGGGCGAACTCGTCCCCGGCGGACTTGACCGCCGCCACGATCTCTGAGAGCTTGCCCACGCCGGAGGGCTCGATGAGGACGCGGTCGGGGGCGTACTGGTCCGCCACCATGTGCAGCGCCTCTCGGAAGTCGCCCACCAGACTGCAGCAGATGCAGCCGGACTCCAGCTCGTTGACGATGACGCCGGCATCCTTCAAAAAGCCGCCGTCCACGCCGATCTCGCCAAACTCGTTTTCGATCAGCACCAGCTTCTGGCCCGCGTAACCGTCCGCCAGGAGCTTCTTGATGAGGGTCGTCTTCCCGGCTCCCAGAAAGCCGGAAAAAATGTCGATACGTGTCATGTATATCGCCTTTCTGAACGTGAAAAATAAAATACCGTTCACACAAAATGGGGAAATGGGTGTATGATATTCCCAAATAATTATTATAACATATTTTTCCCCTATTGAAAAGGATAAAACGCGGTTGGGCCATATCAGCGATTTGCCTATGGAATATTCGACGGTATTATGGTATACTGGCGCGTATGTGGAAAAGCGTTTACGGAGGAAGGTTTATGAAACGTTCCCGGTTTATCATATTGGCGGCCGTGGTGAGCGTCGCGCTGGCGTGCGTGCTCGCGGCGTGCCACAAGAGCGAGGCGGACAAAACGCCCCATGTGAGCGAGTCCATGGAGTATCAGCCCACGGCCACGACCGGCGCCGCCGCGCCCGTGACGGCGGGGCTGCTGCGGGACGATTATGCCCGGTATATGGAATCGGACGGCGACGCGTTCCGTCCCGACGAGGCGGTGACCCGCGGGCAGATGGCGCAGATCGTGTGTCAGCTGCTGGACGCTGATGAAGCGGCCGCGGCGGACGGCGGCTCGGCGTTCACGGACCTGCCGGTGGGCAGTCCCCTCCAGGCCGACGTGGAACGGCTCGCGGCGCTGGGCGTGCTGGGCGGGTACGGCGACGGGACCTTCCGCCCGGACGAGCCCGTCACCCGCGGCGAGGCGGTGGCCATGCTGTGCCGCTTGGCCCACAAGGACGAGGTGATGGCGCTGGCGTTCGATGACGTGGGCGCGGAGCACTGGGCCATGGGCAGCGTGGCGGCGGCCATGACCAGCGGCTGGCTCAGCGGGTACCAGGACGGGGATTTTTATCCCGACGCGCCCCTGACCCGTGCGGAGGCGGTGGTGCTCCTGAACCGGGTCAGAGGGTGGACGCCCAATAAGCGGGCCATCGACCTGGCCTGCGAGACGTCGCCTTATCAGGACGTGGACCAGGGCATGTGGGCCTATTACGACATCGTGGACGCGTCCTATACCAACGAGCTGCTGGGCTATATCATGGACGGCGCCCCGGACGCCGAGCCGGGCATGCTCCTGCTGGAGGAGCGCCTGTGCCACGTCAACGCCGAGCACAAGCTGGACTATTTTGAAAAGGGCTTCCACACCTTCCAGGACGGCCTCGCCACGGACGGCATCTACTACGCGCCGGAGGACGGCTATTTCCTCCAGCGGTTCCAGTCCGGTCTGCAGGAGGTGGACGGTTCGCTGTTCTATGTGCCCAGGGAGGACGGCCCCTTCGCCACGCACTATGAGCTGGGCTACCTCTACTTCGGCGATAACGGCCGCTATACCACCGGCGACGCGGAGGTGGACGGCTATGTGGACGCCATTCTGGCGGACATCATCCAGGGCCAGACCTCCAATCTGCTCAACGAGAGCAAGCTGCGCGAGGCGTATAACGTGCTGCTGTTCGGCGACTACGACTACATGACCCGCCCCGTGGGCTGGATACGCGGGTCCGTGGGCTGGTCGCTGGAGTGCGCCAAGACCATGTACGAGACAAAGCGCGGGTCCTGCTACTTCTGGGCGGCGGCGTTTTTGTACCTGGCCCGTCGGCTGGGCTTCCAGGCCTACCCGGTCTGCGGCGGCGTCAACGAGAACAACGCCCTGCACGCCTGGGTCATGATCGACCACGGCGACATTGACGACAACGATGTGAACACCGAGGAGAGCAAAAACGAGCTGACGCGTAAAATCGACCCGGACGAATATATCTATGACATAGAGCTGGATTGGGCTTACCGGACCGGCGCCCACGGCCGGGTGCCTATCCGGCCGGGCCGGGACCTGTTCAAGCAGACCCGGGGACAGTCGGTGTGCCTGTATATCTTCCCCGGCGATACATGGAGCGAGCCGCCCATGGACGATACGGACGCCCTGGGCAATCAGACGGGCGGCAACGGGACCGGGACCGGCCCCAGCGACGTGATCGGCGACGATATGGTGGAGGGCGTGGATTATACCGTCTCCTACAACAACAATGGCGACGGGACCATCACGGTCACCATCACCTACCTCACCGGCGCCAGCGCGGGCACGTCCACCAGCTATACCATCGAGGACCCGGACTATGACCCCAATAATCCCCAGCCCACCGTGGACCCGAACGGCGGCGGCGCGACCGTGGACCCGACGGTGCCTCCGGATGAGGACCCCTCCTATCCGGAGCAGCCGCCGGTGACGGACGTACCGGTGGTGACGGACCCGCCGGTGGTCACAGACCCGCCGGTAGTGACGGACCCGAACGCGGGAACGGTCACGGACCCCAACGCCGGGACCGGCACGGACCCCAACGCGGGCGCGGGCACGATCGTGGACCCGGGGACCGATGGGTCCGCCGCCGATGGTGGACAGACGGCCTCTGTCGGCGTGACGGAGCCGTCCGGCAGCGAATAAATATTAAGAGATCGACCGTCCCCGGAGGGCTTGCCTTCCGGGGATGACTGGCAGCCCGGCAGGGCGGAAAGGAACAGGATATGGAAAAAGACCCGCGGATCGTCTCATGGATGCTGACCCATCAGGGGGAGCTGATCGAGGACCTGAAGACTCTGTGCCGGGTACCCAGCGTGGGCGGCCCGGCGGAGCCCGGCGCGCCGTACGGCAGACAGGCCCGCAAGGCGCTGGACACGGCGATGGAGCTGTGCGCGGAATATGGCCTGACGGTGACGGACCACGCCGGCCGGGTGATGACGGCGGACATGGGCCCGGCCGCGCCCACGCTGGACATACTGGCCCATTTGGACGTGGTCGGCCCCGGCGACGGCTGGGACACGGACCCCTTCGAGCCCGTGGAAAAGCCGGACGGGTATATCTATGGCCGGGGCGTGGCGGACGACAAGGGCGGCGCCGTCGCGGCGCTGTACGCCATGCGGTGCGTGAAGGAGCTGGGCCTGCCCCTGCGGGGCCGGTGCCGTCTCATTCTGGGCACGGACGAGGAAAACGGCTCCGGCGACGTGGCCTATTATTACGAGCGGGTGAAGCCCGCGCCCATGACCTTTACGCCGGACTCCAATTTCCCCGTGTGCAACGCCGAGAAGGGCTTTTACCGCCTGCGGTTCAAAAAGTCCTGGGCCCCTGAGACGGCTCTGCCAAGGGTGGCGGCGCTGCACGGAGGGTTCCGGGTGAACGTGGTGCCGGGGGTGGCCTTCGCCGTTGTCGCGGGCATGGACCCGGGGTCGCTGCTGGCGAAGGCCGAGCCTCTGGCGGCGGCGCTGGGAGCCACGGTCCGGACGGAGGAGGCGGAAAACGGCGTGAAGCTCATACTGACGGCCAAAGGCTGTCATGCCGCCGAGCCGGAGACCGGCGTCAACGCCAACACGGCGCTGGTGCGGGTGCTGTGCAGCCTGCCGCTGGCGGACTGCGCCTCCACCGCAGCGCTGCACGCGCTGGATACGCTGCTGCCCCACGGGGACTATTACGGCAAGGCCCTGGGCATCGCCCAGCGAGACGCCGTGACCGGGCCGCTCACCTGCTCCTTCACCCAGATCGACATCGCGGATACGGAGCTTTTCGGCCTGTGCGACTGCCGGGTGCCGGTGTGCGCCAACGAGGAAAACTGCAAGCGCGTGGCGGACGCCGCCATGGCCGCGCAGGGCTTTACGTCGGAGGGGGACATGATACCGCCCCACTATACCCCGGCGGAGGGCGACTTCATCCGGACCCTGAACCGGTGCTATGAGACCTATTCCGGCCGGGAGGGCGGCTGCTACTCCATGGGCGGCGGGACCTACGTACACGACGTGCCCGGCGGCGTGGCCTTCGGCGTGGTCATGCCCGGCGAGGACGTGCGCATGCACGGAGCCAACGAGCGCATAAAGGTGCAGGACCTGCTCACCGCGGCGGAGATATTCGCCCAGGCCGTGGCCGACCTGTGTACGGGAGAATAAGGGCGTGTTTCGGCGCGTATTTGACCCGCTGAACGGCTTCTGGCGGGGCTTTGCCCGGCTGTGCGACGTGGTGGGTCTGAGCGTGTGCTGGGCCGTGTGCTCCCTGCCTGTCATTACCATCGGCGCGGCGACCGTGGCGCTGTACGACGCGGTGTTTCACGGCGTCCGCAAGGGCGAGCTGGGGGATTACGCCCGCTTTTTCCGCACGTTTCGGGAGAGCTTCAAACCCGCCGCGTGGATCACGGTCCCGGCGCTCATTCTGGCGGCGGCGCTATATTATCTCTGGTACGTGGCCTATGTGATGGCCGCCGGCGGCAGCGAGGCAGCGTACGTGTGGCTGAACGCGTGCCGGATACTGCTGCTGGCGCCGCTGGCGGTGTGGCTGTTCGCCATGTTCACCCTGAGCCGATTCACCTTCGGCCCCTGGGATCTGGTCAAGACGGCGGCCAGGCTGGTCATGAGCCACCTGCCATCGGCGGCGGTGATCGCGCTGCTGGCGGAGGAGGCGGCGCTGTTCACGTATAAAAAGGCGTTTTTACCGGTGCTCTTCACGCCCGGACTGGCGGCGCTTTTGTGCTCGCTGTTCATGGAGCGCATATTTGCCCCGTATCTGCCCCAGGACGAGCCGGAGGACGACAGGGACGAGACAGAGGAAACAGACAACAATACATAAAAGGAGAAGGACTATGGAAAACAAGATCAAGCGGATCGGCGTGCTGACCAGCGGCGGCGACGCGCCGGGCATGAACGCGGCGGTGCGGGCCGTGGTGCGCACGGCGCTGGGCCAGGGCATCGAGTGCGTGGGCATTCGCCGGGGCTGGAACGGCCTGGTGTTCAGCGACTTCGTACCTCTGGACTCCGAGGCGGTGAGCCATATCCTGGCCACCGGCGGCACCATACTGTACACCGCCCGGAGCGAGGAATTTCTCTCCCCCGAGGGCCGGGACAAGGCCGTGGCCACCTGCAAGCTGCTGGGGCTGGACGCGGTGGTCGCCATCGGCGGCGACGGGACCTTCCGTGGCGCGCTGGAGCTGTCCCGCCTGGGGGTGAACGTGGTGGGCATCCCCGCCACCATCGACAACGACGTGGGCTGCTCCTACTACACCCTGGGCTTTGACACCGCCTGCAACACCGCCATCGAGTGCATCGACAAGCTGCGGGACACCATGCAGAGCCACGAGCGCTGCTCGGTGGTGGAGGTCATGGGCCGTCACGCCGGTTACCTTGCCCTGTACGTGGGCCTGGCGGTGGGCGCCACCGCCGTGCTCATCCCGGAGCGGCCGGTGGACTTCGATAAGGACGTGGTGGAGCGCATCCGCCAGTCCCGCATGATGGGCAACACCCACTTCATGATCGTGGTGGCCGAGGGCGCCGGCAGCGCCAACGAGATCGGCCAGCGCATCCATGAGGAGCTGGGCATGGACCCCCGTGTGACGGTTTTGGGCCACATCCAGCGGGGTGGGTCCCCCACGGCCCGGGACAGGGAGATGGCCGCCCGCATGGGCTACAAGGCCGTCATGAGCCTTGTCCAGGGCGAGGGCAACTGCATCGTCTGTACCCACGACGGCCACCTGGTCACCAAGCCCATCGAACAGGCCCTGGCCGAGAAAAAGCACCTGCCCATGGACCGCTACGAGGTCCTGGAAGCCATGCACGCGAAAAATATGTGAGCGGACCAGGACACGGGGCGCGGCGAGAAGCCGCGCCCCTATTTATTGCAAATTCAAGTCCAACTTGATTTTTGTCAAAAACGCCTCCGTTGTATTCAAGCATCGCTTGCGGTAAAATACAAGCGACGATTGAATCGGGAGGCGTTTTTGCATGAGTACGAACCTGATCGGCGAGCAGATCGCCAAATACAGAAAGGCGGCGGGCCTGACCCAGGAGGAGCTGGGCAGGGCGGCGGGGGTGAGCACCCAGGCGGTGAGCCGGTGGGAGTGCGGCGGGACGCCGGACGTGACGCTGCTGCCGGCCATCGCGGACCGGCTGCACGTGACGGTGGACGCCCTCTTTGGCCGGGAGAGCGGCCCGGCGAAAGACATGTCCAACGAGCTTATACAATGGCTGCGGTCCATCCCGGAGAAGGACCGGCTGACCGGCCTGACCCGGCTTTTGTGGGAGGCGGCCATTTACGGCGTCAGCGACCCGCTGTTTGACGCGCCCTGGATCGCCTACCCAGAAAAGGCGGAACTGGACAAGCCGGGTCTGTTTGGCCAGGGCAAGGCGCTGATGCGCACGATAACGGGCACGGACAGCGGCTACCTCCTGGGCGTGGGCGCGGAGGACTACTCCTATTTCGGGGTGTTCCCGGAGCCGGAGGCAGGGTATGAGAAGTACCTCTTGGCCGACGAAGAATACCGCTCGCTGTTTGCCGCCCTGGCGCTGCCGGGGGCCATGGAGGCGCTGCGGTATCTCTGCCGGAGCCGGGACGGCCTTTACGCCCCGGCGGTGGTGGCCGACGCCGCGGCCGTGCCCCTGCCGGAGACGGAGCGGGCGCTGGAGGCCCTGACAAAGGCGCACCTGCTGGTGCGGGAGCAGATCACCATGCCGGAGGGGCCGGTGAGCGTCTACGCTCTGCGGGACTTCAGCGGCGTCGTGCCGCTGCTCACCTTTGCCCGCTGGGCGTGGCAGGGCCACGGGATGAACCTGATGGGCAACCTGATGCGGGAAAAGTGCTTTGAAAAGGGGGCGGCGCGGGATGAAGCGGAAAAAGCCTGACCAAGCCCGGCCCTACATCCGGGCCTTTTACGAGCACGACCGCCTCCGTCTTGTGGCCACGGCGGCGCTGTATATGCTGCAAATACCGGCCGTACTGCTGGTGTCGTGGGTGCTGGGAGCGGTGATCGACGCCGTCACGGCGCTGGACGCCGCCCGGCTGACCCGCCTCTTATGGGCGGCGGCGGGCGTGGCGGTGTTTCTTGGCGTGTCGGAGGCGCTGTATTACCGCTCCCTCAGCATCTGGCAGGGCCGGGCGCTGCGCCGGTACAAGTCTTACGCCTTTCGGCGGCTGGCCGAAAAGAGCGTCAGTGCCTTTACCAGGGAGAACCCCGGCCGGTACCTGTCCGTGCTGACCAGCGATGTGACGGTGATCGTCACCGACTATTTGCAAAACCTGTTCGATCTGCTCGTGCTGCCCTTGGAGCTCGTGGCCATCCTGGCATTTCTGCTGGCCTACAGCCCGGCGATGACGGGCGCCGTCCTGGCGCTGTGCGTGCTGCCCCTGCTGGGGGTGACGGTTTTCAGCCCGGAGCTGGCCCGGCGGGAAAAGGCCCTCAGCGACCGGAACGAGGCCTTTGCGGCCAGGGTCAAGGACCTTCTGGCGGGCTTTGCCGTCATCAAGAGCTTCAAGGCCGAGCCGGAGGCGGGGCGCATTTTCGACGGGGAGGACCGTGTACTGGAGCGCGCCCGGAGCCGCCGGCTGCGCTGGTGGGGCGCCATGCAGGGCGCGGGCAGCAGCCTGGGCGTCACCATGCAGTTCGGCATTTTCTTCATCGGCGCGTATCTGGCCCTGCGTGGCCGCGTCACGGCGGGCACGGTGCTGATCTTCACCAACCTCTCCGGTTCACTTGTCCAGCCGGTCCGGCAGGTCCCCCAGCTGCTGGCCCAGCGAAAGGCCGCCCGGGGGCTCATCGAAAAGCTGGCGGCGGTGACGGCGGAAAACGCCGCCCGGACGGGCGAGCCCATCGAGCCCGTGCTCCATGACGCCATCGAGCTTACCAATGTGTCCTTCGCCTACGAGCCGGGAAAGCCGGTGCTGCGGGACGTTTCGCTGCGGCTGGAGGCGGGCAAAAAATACGCCCTGGTGGGTCCCTCCGGCTCCGGCAAGAGCACCCTTCTCGACCTGCTCATGGGTGTGCATGACGGCTACACCGGCTCTCTGACCGTGGACGGACGCCAGATACGGGACGTGGACCCGGCCAGCCTGTACGACCTGGAGAGCCTGATCGGCCAGAGCGTTTTCCTCTTTGACGACACGGTCCGGAAAAACATCACCATGTTCCGGGACTTTCCCGCCGGCGCGGTGGACGACGCCGTGGCCCGGGCGGGGCTGACGGCCCTGCTGGCCCGGCGGGGGGAGGACTACCGCTGCGGGGAGAACGGGTCCGGCCTTTCCGGCGGGGAGCGCCAGCGGGTGAGCATCGCCCGGGCATTATTGCGGGGAACGAGCGTGCTGCTGCTGGACGAGGCCACCGCCGCCCTGGACAACCAGACTGCTTACGCGGTCACCGACGCCATATTGAACCTGAAGGGCCTGACCCGGCTGGTGGTCACCCACCGGCTGGACCCGGCCCTCCTGGAGAGGTACGATGAGATTTTCGTGCTGAAAAACGGCGCGATACAGGAGCGGGGCACGTTCCGGGACCTGATGGCGCAAAAGGGCTATTTTTACTCCCTGTATACCGTGGCCGCCTAACGGGCCCACTTTTTCCAAAGCTCTTTTTTGAACACCAGGTATTCCGCCAGGGCGCACATGGGCAGCGCCGCCAGCACGTCCACGGCGGAGTGCTGCTTGACGAAGCACACGGACGCGCATATGCCCAGCACATACGCCGTCAAAAGCCCTTTCCGGAGCCCGGAGAGGGCTTTGTCCTTCAAAAACACCGACAAGATGCCCAGCGAGTACCCCACGTGCAGGGACGGGCACACGCCCGTGTTGGTGTCGAAGGCGTAGATCAGGCCCATGAGCCGGGTGAGAACATTGTCCCGGTCGAACGCCTCCGGCCGCAGGTCCTGCCGGGACGGCCAGAGGATGTAGGCCGCCATGGCGACGATCTGGGTCAGGATGATGTAGGTCTGCACCTGGCGAAACCGGTCCACGTCGTAGAAAAACGTGTAGGCCAGCGAGCCGAACACCAGCAGGTACCAGCTCACATAGAACAGCAAAAACCACTCGTTGAAGGGGATGATATCGTCCAGAAAACAGTGCACCGGATGGCACCTGTCCGCCGGGATAAGGTTCTCCGTCAGCAGATACAGGGCGAAATACCCCAGCCACCCCGCCAGGAGCTTTGCGTGGGCGAAGCGGGGCTCGTTCAGCCTTGACAGGCGAAAGCCGCTGTAATCAACGGGCTTCTTCTTCATGGGCATAGACCTCGACGGGCTTATTTTTGGGATACAGCCGCCTGGGGACGTTCCGGTACGGCACCACGGTGTGCTCCGGCAGGGCGGCGGCGATGGCCGTGATTTCGTCCCGCAGATAGGCGCAGATACGCTCCCGCTCCTTTGCGATAGGCGCCGCCGGGTCAAATATGACCGGCTTGCCCAGATAGACCGTGCGCAGGGCGGGGGCTATGTACATGGGCACGAAGGGGATCGCCTGGCCTGTCTTTTTGTAATAGAGCCGTGCCACGTCCACGAACCGGTCCTGAAATTCATAGAGGATGTTGTTGTACTTCCTGTCGTGCTCCGGGAAGATGACCACGCTGGCCCCCTCCTGCAGCCGCTGGATGGTCAGGCGGAAGGTGGTCAGCAGCCGGGTGTCGTGGTATACCGGGATGGTGTGGGCGTTGGTGAAGATGCACTGGGCCAGCGGCGCGATCAGGTAGCTGGCCAGCTTATAGTACCAGCGGATATATTTCGGCTTGCCGGACCAGAAGTCCTGATAGGCGTAGGCGGGGACCTCCTTCCGGTCCATCATCTGGGCGGCGCACCAGATATAATGGGGCCCCGGATAATACAGCTCCCCCACGATGGGGCCGTTCATCTGGGTGTGGTTGCCCACCGCGATACAGGGTCCGTCCGGCAGGTTCTCCGCCCCGGACACCGCCGTTTTTGGGTAAAACAGCAGCACCAGCCGCCGTATGATCTTATATGCAAAGCTTGTCTTCTTTTCTTCCATCGCGCCTCTCCGTCCTCAATGCTTTTACTGATTATAGCACAAATGCGCCCCGTGTAGTGAATGAGTTGTTAAATTTTAGATAACACGGCCCCGCGCATCTGTCCGATGCGCGGGGCCTGTCCATATCTCCGCCTTTTTTACTCCCACACCGGCTCGATGCCCTCGACGTCCACCCGATCGTTCCAGCCGTCCCGGCGGAGCAGCCGGAGCGAGCCGCTGTTTTGGATGGGGACGGCGACACGCTTGGGCGTGCCCAGGTACATCTCGCCCCGGTTCACCAGCGCGCCGGCCGCGTCCAGATCGCCGTTCTCCTGGCCGTCTATCCAAACGCTGCCGTCGTTTTCCAGCGTGGTACCCGCCGTCATGGTCACGTCCGCGCTGTTGGACGTGAGCCAGCACGTCTGGCCCACCGTGACCGCGCAGCCGTCCAGCCGGACCGTCTTTCCGGTAAAGCGCGCCGACGAGCCGTCGCCCGACAGGTCCAGCGTCCCGTCTGCCAACGCCGTATCCCCGGGGAAGAAGAGCTCCCCGTCGGTGACGGATATGCTGGCGTCACGGGCGGAGAAGCCGCCCCGGAAGGGGGCGAAAACGCCGGCGCTGTCCTCCACTGTCAGGTCCGCGCCGTCCATGGTGACCTGCTCCGTCCGCAGGGGGGCGAACAGCCCGCCGCGCACGGTGATATGCGCCCCGTCCAGCTTCAGGCTCCGGCCGGTGCCGTACAGGGCCGCGACCGGGCCTTCCAATGTCAGCTCCCCGCCCGGCTCCACGGTCAGGGAGCTTCCGTCCGTCAGCGCCGCCAGACTGTTTTCACACACCCGCAGGGTATCGGCCCGCAGCGAGCCGCCCTTCCACAGGACCAGACTCGCGCCCCGGACGGCGACAGGCGCCTCCGGCCCCGCCGTCACGGACCCGCCGATGTACAGCGGCGTCATGACCTCCAGCGGGCCGGTGAGCGTCATGTCCCCCGGCACATAGACCGGGTCCGTACCTTTCAGCGCCTCGCGCAGGGCGGACTCGTCCTCCGCCGTGACGTATCTCTCCGGCAGCCGTTCCAGCTCGGGCGTGTGCAGCCGCCCCAGCCAGCCCATCTGGTCCTCGCTGCCCGGCCGGACCGTGCCCGGCCCCAGCACCTGGCCGCTGGCTTGCACGTGGTCCGCCGCGGCCTCCACCGCGCCGTGGCGGTTATAGACCAGCGCTGCCCACAGATCCTGGCCGTCACCCAGCCGGATGAGCCCGTCGTTGACCGTCCACACTATGCTCTCGAAAACGCTGCCGTCGTGGGCGGTGAACACGCCGCCGTTATAAAACGCGCCGTCGTTTTGGAAGGACAGGCCGGGGGACGGCCATTCCACCTCCAGCAGGTCCAGTTGCCCCAGGTTCACCACGGCCCCGCCAAAGACGGGGAGGACGCCCGTTTCCATCCGGCCCAGGTTCACCACCTGTCCGCCCGCCGAAACGCGGCCCCAGTCATCCGGCGTGAACACGCCGCCGTTGACCAGCAGACCGCCGCCGTCCAGGCGGAAGGACCCGCCCTCGCCGGTCCGGGCGATGGTCCCGCCGTTATACACCACGGCGTCCTTTGCCTCCAGGCCGCAGCTCATCTCCCCCTCGTTGGCCAGCACGGACCCGTTCAGGAGAAAGCCCGCGCCGGGCGCGGCGTCGATCTTAACGCCCGGGGCGACGAACACCGTCTTCCCGGCCAGGTCATAGGACCTGTCCAGCGTCATGTCCGCGTCGAGCAGGACCGTGTCGTAAAGCCGCAGACCCTCCTGCAGCTGCCACAGGTCCGAGGCCGGCTGGGCGTTTTCCCGCCGGGGCAGCAGCCGCAGCCGCCCGGCCATAGCCTGGGCCAGGTCCTCGTCCATGGCCAGGTTGCCGCCCTCGTCCATGAGCACCACGGCCAGCTCCTCCCCGTCCTGCGACATGGTCCCCGCCAACTGCAGCCGGGTACCGGACCCCTCCAGGAGGATGAGCCCCCGGCAGTCCAGCTCCCCGTCCACCCGCAGGGCGCCGCCCTCCGGCACGGTCAGCCAGTTGGCGAACAGGGTGGAGCCGCTCTCGGTCATCAGGGGCTTTTCCAGCACGAACGGCCCGTCCTCCGGGTCGTTCAGGTCCAGCACCGCGCCCTCGCTCAGGACCACGGCGGGTACGTCGTCGTCCTCCATGAGCCGGCGAAGCGTCTCCGGGCCGTAGGCCCCGTCCGCAAGCTCCGCCGCGCCGTCGAACACCCGTCTGTCGATGGCCGCGCCGCGGCCGGGAGCCCTGTCGGCCGCCGGACCGGGCGCGGACCGGCCCAGAAAGGCCCACAGTCCCCCGGCCAACGCCAGCGCCAGCGCCGCCGCGGCGGCTATGACCCGGCCCTTCCGCCGGCGGGCGGGCTTTTCGGTCTCCCTTATGGCGATCTTCTCCGGCGTCTGCCAGGGCTCTTTCCGCTCCGGGAGCGGGGCGGTGTCCTCGTATAAAGCCTCGTAAAGCTGTCCCATGGACCGGAACCGCCGCCTTGGCTGGATGCGCAGGCCCTTCAATATGGCGTGCTCCTGCCGTCCTGTCAGGGCCACCCCCAGCTTGCTGGGCAGCAGCAGCGTGTCCTCCGGCACCCGGTCCAGGGGCTGAGGCGGCGCCTGCCCCGTCAGGCAGTAGTACATGGTGGCGCACAGGGCGTACACGTCCGTCCAGGGTCCCTGGCCCTTTTGCCGGTACTGCTCGATGGGCGCGTAGCCGTATTTTAAGGAGATGGTCAGCGTCCGCCGTCCGGCGGCCGTCTCCCGTGCGCAGCCGAAATCCAGAAGCCGGGCGCGCCCGTCCTCCAGCATGATATTGTCCGGGGAGATGTCCCGGTGGACCAGCCCCGCGGCGTGGAGCTTTCCCAGCGCCAGACATACCGGCTCCAGCAGGGGAAACAATTCCTCCGGCGGCACCCGGCCGCCCCGCTGGGCCGTCAGGGCCGTCAGCGTGACGCCCTGCACATACTCCATGACGATATAGGCGGTGCCATTGGCCTCGAAAAAGTCCCGCACGCCCACGATGGCCGGCTGTTTTTCCATCCGGGCCATGACCCGCGCTTCCTCCAGAAACCGCTGTCTGCCCCGGGCAAAGCCCTCCGGCGGCATACCTACCAGACTGACCACCGCCGGGAAATCGGCGGCGCTGCGGGCGGCTCTGTCCCGCGGGTAATACTCCTTCACGGCCACCTTCACGTCCAGGCGGGTGTCCAGGCCCACGTAGGTGATGCCGAACCCGCCCTCGCCCAGCACCGCGCCCAGCAGGTACCGCCCTTCCAGCAGCGTCCCCGGGGGCAGGTGGTGGACCTGGGGCGCGTAGGCGGTGTCCCGTCCGCAGACGGGACAGGCCGTTCCCTCGCCGTCCAGCGGCGCCATACAGTATGGACAACGCTTTTCCAGGTCTCTCGCCTCCCTCGTCGGCTCCCGCTTTTTATCATAACACATTTTGCGCAAGCCTGTTAAGTCCCATCCGCGTCAATCGTACTCCGGCGCATTCCCCTCCGCCGGGACGGTGTTGTTCAGGAGCATCCGCCCGTTGTTCACGATGTGTACCGTGTCCTCTGCCGTCAGGGCGCTGTCGGCGTAAGAGGAGTCGCTGCGAACGTACACATAGCCGTTGTTGATCAGCTCCGTGCTGCCCGTCAGGGCCAGGTGCATGCTGTCAAAGACCAGGCTGCCGTCCGTGTTCACCGTGACCGCGCAATCCCGCATCTGGCCGGTCTGCCCGGTGATGCGCGCCGAGCTGTTGGTTATGGTGATGGTCGTGTTCGTCAGCTCGATAGGCGCCGGGATAGCCATGGTGCCGCCGTCGTTCATGTTCAGCGTCAGGTCCCGGGCGGAAAAGGCGGTCCAATAGGGCAGCAGCAGCGTGCCGCCGCTGCTGAGGGTGATCCCGGCGCCGTCCGCCGTGAACGCGCCCCGCTTCATGACCACGGTGGAGCCGTCCAGGACCTCCACGGACCGGCCGGACACGTCCAGGCCGCTGTCGGGGCAATAGAGGTCGGAGACCCCCTGCAGCCGCAGGGTGCCGGTGAAGTTGAGCGAGCTCTGTTCGCCCAGCACCGTCACCTCCGCGCCGTCCTGTATCGTCAGGTCCCCCGTGTTCAACCCGCTGTCCCGCAGGACCAGCAGGGCCCCGCCGCCGACTGTCACGGCCGGGGCTGACAGGGTCCCGCCGTCCACGTAGAGCTGTCCCCCGATCGTCAGCGCCTGGTCCAGGACCGCGTCGCCCCGGAGGCACACCGGCGTCTGGCCGTTCATGGCCGCCAGAAGCGCCTCGCCGTTATAGACCTCTGTGGCCTCCGGCGTCGCGTCCAGCGCCGCCCGCGGCATGACCGACCGCAAAGATCCGCTCTCGCTCGGGATATCCAGGGTCCCCTGATTCATCAGCACGCCGCTGTCGTAGGTGATCAGGGCGTCCATCGGCGCGGAGATGCCGCCGTTGCGCCGGTTATAGAGCATGCAGGCGTTTTCCAGCCGTGCGCCCTCGTCCAGCGTGATCTGCCCGTCGTTCACGAGCCAGCCGTCGCTGTCCAAAAAGCTGTTCGCCAGCATGTGTATGGTGCCGCCGTTGTGTATGGTGCCGCCGTTGCGCACGTCGATATTATAGCCGCCATCGACCTTTTCCGGCGTCTCGGCGAGGCCCATATTGACCAGGCTGCCGCCCAGCACGCTCATCGTCAGGCAGGAAAGCTCCCCGCTGTTCACCAGCCGGGCCGACTCCTGGAGCGTGCCCCGGCGGACCTCCAGGGAGGCGAAGTTGAACAGCCTCCCGCGATCTGACAGCAGGAGCAGACCCCGCTGGTCGCTCATGACGCCATTGTTGTAAACGACCCCGCCGGCCACGTTCATTTTGACGTTCATCGTGCCCAGGTTCACCAGCGTGCCGCCTTCCTCCACCTTCACGTGGGCCGATATCCGTCTGGAGCTGCCTGTGACCGTGACGCCCTCGGCGACGAACAGCGTGGCGTCTTTCAGCACGATGCCCTTCTGCAGCGTCACGTTCTCCGTCAGCAGCACGCTCCCGCCGTTCTGTATTGCCTCCTGCAGGCTGGCCGCGTCCGACACGACGGTGATATCATCTTTCTGCCGGGGCTCGATGAACAGGGACGCCTCCAGGGCGTCATCCATGAGACTTTCGTCCATGGCCAGGTTGTTGCCGTTGTCCATGAGCACCGTGACATCCGCGGCGGTCTCCGGCGGGAGCGGACTGTTGACCGCCATCCGGGTGCCGCTGCCGAGAAGATGGACTATGCCCTGGCAGTCCAGCGACCCGTCCAGCACCAGCAGGCCCTTTTCCCGCACATGCAGCACGCCGGCGCGCAGGTTGGCTCCGGCCTCCACCCACAGGGGCTTTGTCACCTCGAACTCGGTGCCGTGCACGTTGGCTGTTGCGCCCTCCCGCAGCACGATGGCCGACACGGTCTCGTCGTCCATCAGCGTTTGCATCGTCGGCGCGTCATACTCTCCCGCCGAGAGGGTCCGCGCCCCGGCGAATACCGTCATCGCGGGCGTTTTGCCGGACCCCGGCGCGGCGGTGGGCCTGGGGGTGGCGGTGGGTCTGGGCGTGGGGCTGGCCGTAGGTACCGCCGTGGCGGTGGGCTGGGCGGTAGGCGCGGCCTTTTCCGTTGGCAGCACCCCCGTGGCGAACAGCGCCGCGGCGATGGCCGCGGCCCCCAGGACCGCCAGCGCGGCGATCCATCCCCACCGCTTGGGATGAACGTCATCGTCATCGTCGTCATCATCGTCATCGTCGTCATCATCGTCCAGATACGACTTTGGGATCTTTCCGTTATATATCCCGTTGTAAAGCTCGGAGATGCTCTGGAACCGCTTCTGCCGCCGCACGCGCATGCCGATGGCCACGGCCTGGGCTTGCACGCGGCTCACCGCCACGTCCAGCTCGGTCATGGGTATGAGCGGGTCGTCCTCCTGCCGGTCGGGAGCCGCCGGCGGCGTCCGCCCGGTCAGGCAGTAATAGATGGTGGCGCTCAGGCCGTACACGTCCGTCCACGCGCCCTGCTCGTCGCTGACGTACTGCTCCAGGGCGGAGAAGCCCTGGTGTATCGTGGTGGACAGGGTATAGGTCTGCTTGCCGCCTGTCTCCCGGGCGCTGGCGAAGTTGATGAGCCGGGCGTTGTCCCGCTCCAGGATGATGTTGTCCGGGGTGATGTCCCGGTGGTACAGGTTCTGTTTGTGCAGCGCCTCCAGCGCGATGAACACCTTTTCCAGCATGGCGAACAGCTTGCCCGGCGCTATGGGACCGGAGGACATCACCCTCTGCCGGAGCGTGGAGCCGGTCACGTACTCCGTGACCAGATAGACCGTCCCGTTGGCCTCGAACAGGTCCTGCACGTCCACGACGGCGGACTGCTTTTCCATTTTGGCCAGGACCTGGGCCTCCCGCGTGAAGTTGCGCCGTCCCCGCTCAAACGCGCTGATGGCGCCGCTGATGTCCGTGGTGCTGGCGCGCACCTCGTCCGACTGAGCGGCGTCCCGGTCGGCCTGGCCGCTGGGAAAGAACTCCTTCACGGACACCCTTTTGTGCAGCAGCAGGTCCCGGCCGATATAGGTGATACTGGCCTCGTCGTCGCGTATCACGCCGCCCAGGACGTACTTGCCGTTGAGCACCGTGCCCGGCCGCAGATAGGCGGGGGCGGGGACGTATTCTGCCGGCCGCCGCCCGCAGGCGGGGCAGACCCTCTCCGTCCCCAGCACCGTCATACAGTACGGGCAGAATCGTTTCTCCATAACGCGCTCTCCTTTATTGTTGTTGTTCCGCTGCTCGTTCCGCCTCGTCCTCTTCGTAGGTCACCGGCGGGTCGCCCATGTACATGTCGAACGGCTTGTAATTCGGGTTCGACTCGTCCTCCTGCACCACCAGCCTGCCCTGGTTGTCGATGGGCTGGCGCAGAACGATGTCGGTCATATCCAGCTCCATCCTGCCGTAATTGGTGATGCGGACCGTGGCGGCGGACCGGACGGAATACTCGTCCCAGCCGCCAAAGCCCACTCTGCCCCGGTTGATCAGCCTGGTGGAGCCCTCCAGGGACAGATCGCACAGGTTCGTCTGCATGTCGCCGCCTGCCACGTCGATCGTGCAGTCCCGCAGGACCGCGTCGCCTGTGAAGGCGATGCCCCCCGGGTCCTCCTCGCCCGTCTTGGACACGGTGATGTCCGCGCCGGTCAGCTCGCAGCCCGCGGAGAACCGGAAGCATCCGGCGTGGAACAGGTGCAGGCGCAGGCCCTCGGCGACCAGCTTACCGCCTCTGGGCGGCGTCACGGCCAAACATTCGCTGACGCTCACGTCCGCCTTATCCAGCAAAAACGCGTCCAGCCGGACGGGCGTAAAGCTGGTGTTGTTTATGTTGACCGCCGCGCCGGTCAGGTCCAGCGTGCCGCCCTCGGCGATAAAGTTGGCGTGGCGCATCTCCATCGTCCCGGTCACCTTCAGCGCGCCGCCCGCCGCCATGCTCAGGTCCACGGCGTCGCCGCCCTGAACGTCCGCGGGTATCAGCTGCAGGGCCTCCAGCGTCACCGAGCCGCCGGACAGGATCGCCAGCGACCCTCTCGTCACGTTCAGGCTCTGGCCCCGCAGCATGCCGGTCACGTACAGCGGCGCCGCGACCTCCAGCGGCTCGCCCAGCGTCACGCTGCCCTCCACGCATACGCTCTGGCCGGCCGCGGCCGCCTGGCGCAGGGCCGCCTCGTCCCGGACGAAGACGGCGTCCGCCGGCGGCTGGACCAGCGACGCGGTTTGGGCGACGCCGGTTTTGCACGGCTGGTCCTCCGGGACCTCCACGCTGCCCGGCCCTATGGCCACGCCCTCGTGGGTGCCGGACAGGACGGCCCTGCCCCGGTTGTAGATGATGTACCCCACCAAATCGGTGGAGCGGTCCTCGAATATCCCGTCGTTATAGAGGATGCCGTCGCCGCGGATGCCGTCCCGTCCGTCGGCCGTCATCGTCCCGGCGTTATATAACAGGCCGCATTCGCAGACCACCGGACTGAACAGGAAGGGGTCCCCGTTCGGATCCTCGGTCCCGTTGACCTGGTGGCCGGCCAGCGAGCCGAGATTGGCCAGCGAGCCCAGGATCTCGAAGTGATACAGCTCCGCGGAGCCCAGGTTTATCATGCGCCCTTGCTCCCACAGGCGGGAGATGAAGCCGCCGCCGATGTAAGAGCCGTAGTTGAGCAGCGTGCCGGACTCAAAATAGAGCCCGTTGTTCGCCGTCTCCCGGTCGCCGGTGGTCATGGTGCCGTAATTGAACACCCGTGCGCCGGGCGCGCCTTCGCTGGCGTTGAGCGCGCCCACATAGGTCCCCTCGTTGACGAGGGTGGCCGGACCCTCCCCGTCGTACAGATAGAAGCCTGCGCCCCGCACGGTCACGCCCTCGCCGATCCAGACCGTGACCCCGGATGGGACAAAGGCGTCCACGCCGGTCATGTCCGCGTCGATGGACACGTCCTGCCCGTTTTCCAGGGCCTGGCGCAGTTCGTCCAGCGTTGTCACCGAGACCATGTCCTCTGTCTTTTTGGGCGCGGGCAGGAGCATGCCGTCCATGCTGTCGGCCAGCTCGTCGTTTTGAAAGCCGATGTTGGCCCCGGAGTCCATCACGATGGCGGCCAGCTCCAGCGTCTCGCCCGTAACGTCGCCGGCCATATAAAGCCGCGTGGCGCTGCCCTCCAGGGTGATGAGGCCCCGGCAGTCCAGCGTGCCGTCCATCTCCACGCTCACGCCGCCGGGGATGGTCAGCCAGTTGGCCCGCAATATGGCGCCCTTTTTCACCCACAGGGGCTTTTTCACGATGTATTCCCCGGCCGTCGGGTCATTCAGGTCCAGCACCGCCCCCTGTTCCAGGACCACCGCCGTCACGTACGGGTCCGTCTGCATGGCGTCCATGTCCGCCCGGCCGTATATCCCGGCGGTCAGGGTGCGTCCCTCGGAGAAGATGGCGGTGTCCGGCGCCTCGCCGGACCCGGGTGCCGGCGTGGGGGTGGGGGTAGGCGCCGGCGTGGGCGTGGGCTCCGCCGTGGCGGTGGGCTCGGGCGTCGGCGTGGGCGCCGTCTCCGGGGGCAGCACCCCCGTGGCGAACAGCGTCCCTATCACCACCGCCGCCGCCCCAAGGGCCGCGACGGTCGGCGCCAGCCACCGCTTCCGCCAGGGCGTGGGGTCGGGCGGCGGAGCGGCGTACAGGTCCTTATGCAGCTCCTCCATGCTCTTGTAGCGCTCGCCGGCGGCGTAGCTCAGCCCCTTCAGCAGCGCCTGCTCCTGCCCCTCGGACAGGTGTACGCCCATCTTGGTGGGCGGGTGAAGCTTATCCTTGTCCTGGCGCTCATAGGCGGATGGCGGCGTCTTGCCGGTCAGGCAGTAATAGAGGGTGGCGCAAAAGGCGTACACGTCCGTCCAGGGCCCCTGGCCCTTGCTCTGGTACTGCTCCGGCGGGGTGTACCCCTCCTTCTTGAAGATGGCCTGGGTCCCCTCGCTCCTGGTGTCCCGGGCGCAGCCGAAGTCCAGCAGCCGTACCTGACTGCCCTCCAGCATGATATTGTCCGGGGAGATATCCCGGTGGATGAGCCCCGCGTCGTGTACCACGGTCAGGGCCTTGAACAGCGGCTCCACCAGCTCGAGCAGCTCCCCCGGCGGGAGCTTGCCGCCCCGCTGGGCCACCAGGTCCTTGAGGGTGATGCCCTCCACGAACTCCATGATGATATAGGCGGTATTATTGTCCTCGAAGAAGTCCCGCACGCGCACGATGGCGGGCTGTTTCTCCAGCTGGGCCAGTACCTGCGCCTCGTGCAGAAACCGCTCCTTGCCCTTCTCGTAGCCCGCGCCCGCGCCGCTTTTGAGCACGTAGACCCGGGTCGAGGAGGTGGCGCTGCGGGAGACCATCTCCCGGGGATAATACTCCTTGATGGCCACCTTCATATCCAGCGTCAGGTCCCGGCCCACATAGGTGATGCCGAAGCCGCCCTCGCCCAGCACGCTGCCCACCAGGTATTTGCCCCGCAGCAGCGTCCCCGGCGGCAGGTGAAACGGCGACGGCTCATATTCCGCCGGCCGCCGCCCGCAGGCGGGACAGACCTCCTCCTGGCCGATATATGCCATGCAATACGGGCAGTAACGCTTATCCACAGCAGTCTCCTCCTCTTTGTTTCCCGGCGGGATCAGTTGAACAGCAGCAGCAGCAGCCCCAGCGCCACCGCCGCCAGCACGGCCGCCAGCAGCTTATTCTCCCTGACGAAGCGCAGGAGCTTCTCCATGAACGTGGGGTCCGGGTCCGGGTGCGGGCCCGGTATCGCCTCCCGTATGCGCCTGGCCCACTGGCGTGCGTTCTGCGGCCGCTCCTGCGGCTGGAGCCCCAGACCCCACAGCAGGGCCTGTTCCTCCTCCGGGCCGATCTTGGCCCCCAGGGCGGAGGGCGGCTTCAGCGGGTCGGGCAGGTGGTCGTCCTTGGCGTTGAGCCGGGCGGACGCCGCCGGCGGGACCTGGCCCGTGATGCAGTAATAGACGGTGGCGCTCAGGGCGTACACGTCCGTATATTCCTTCTGGCCGTGGCCGGTGTACTGCTCGATGGGCGCGAAGCCCTCCTTGAGCACCACCGACATGGACCGGCCGTCCTCCATGGACCGGGCGCAGCCGAAATCCATCAGCACGCACTGGTCCTCCGGGGTGAGCATGATGTTGTCGGGCGCGATATCCCGGTGGAGCAGCTTTGTGTCGTGGACCCTGGCCAGGCTGTCCGCCATGGGCAGTATCCGCTCCATCAGCCACTCGAAGTCCATGGGCCCGTTTTTCGCCACCTGATACCGGAGCGTGGTGCCCTTCAGATAGTCCATGACCATATAGGCGGTGCCGTTGGCGCGGAAGGACCCGATGACCTTCACCACCGACGGGATGTTGGCCACCTTTTTCAGCGTCTGGGCCTCCTGGAGAAAGCTCTCCATGCCGTGTTCATAGGCGCCGCGCTCGCTGGTGGGCGGGACAAGGGAGCCGTCCGGCGAGCGGCTGGGCTGGCAGAGCATGGGGTAATATTCCTTCACCGCCACCAGCCGGCCCGTACCTGTCTGCTGGCCGATATAGGTGACGCCGAAGCCGCCGTTGCCCTTGACCAGGCCCAGCACGTACCGCTTCTGGCCGGCGGTATCGGCCAGCTCAAAGCCCACGGGCAGGAAGCTGGGGGCGTTTTGGGCGTTCACGTCGCCGCCGCACACGGGGCACACGGCGGCCCCGTCCCGGATGGCGGTCATGCAGCGGGGGCAAAACTGTCCGCCCATGTCAGACGCCTCCCTCCTGGGTCAGCGTGAAGGTCTCGTCGGAAGAGCCGAGGCTGATCGCCGCCCCCGGCGACAGAGGCCGGTTTTCCCCCGGCGCCAGCCGGGAGCCGTTTACGTATGTGCCGAAGGTGGAGCCCACGTCCCGTATGTAAGCGCTGCCGTTTTCCGCCCACAGGCAGCAGTGGTGGAAGCTGACGCCGGGGTGGTCCTTGGGATAGAGCACGGTACACTGGGACGTGTCGCGCCCCGCCATCAGCTGCACGCCGCTCAGGGGGTAGCGCCTTCCGGCCAGCTCTCCGGCGGTACCCACCAGCACGAGCCCGGCGGCCTTCTTTCCGCCTTTCTTCCCGCCCTTTTTCCGCAGCACCAGCGCCACCGCCGCGACCGCCGCCACGACTGTCACCGCGCCGGCCGCGATCCAGACCCATGAGGGCACGGCGTCCAGCAGACCGGACTTGCCGGCCAGCTTGAAGGTCACGGCGTTTTTCTGGAGCATTGCGATGACCTCGCTGACGTTGACGGCGTAGAACACCTCGCGGGAGCTGCTGTCGTATATCGTGGTGATGCCCTTTGTGTTCACACCCAGCACCTCGCCGTTGGCGTTCACCAGCGGCCCGCCGGAATTGCCGGGGGAGATGACGGCGTCGGTCTGGACCAGCGGCGTGAGCGTGCCGGTCTCGTCCACCAGGCGGCTGATGCTGCCGGAGGTGATGGACACGTCGTTCACGCCCCACTGGGAGGAGGCGCCCACGGATTCGGCCGCGTCGGGGAAACCGATGGCATAGGCGCTCTGGCCCTGCATTTCGTCGGTGGGCGGGCATAAGGTCAGATACTTTCGCTCGTCCGTGGGCCGGGAGATCTTCACCAGGGCCAGATCGTCCACGTCGTTGCTGTCCACGACCTTGGCCTCCACATAGTCGTCTTCGTCGAAAAAGACCAGCAGACGGCTGCGGACGGACACGACAGTGCCGTCATCCAGTTCCACGTTCTGGCCCTCCCCGGAACCCATGGTCAGGTGATCGCTCACGACGTGGTGATTGGTGACGAGGTACTCCACCTCATCGTCATCGCTGTCCACAAAAAAGCCGCTGCCATAGGAGTGGAGCATCATTTGTCCGTCCAGCTCCAGCACCACAGCCACCACCGCCACGCCGTTGCGGGCGGATGAATAGTCTCCCGCCGCCGCAGCCGTGGGGCACAGGGCCGCCGCTATGGTCAGGCACAGTATGACCGCGATCCACTTTTTCATCTTCATTTTTCTCTTCCCCTCCTGCTGGTCACACGGTCAGCCACAGGGCCGCCGCGGTATTATTGTCGTTGTCGTCCGGAACGCGCCGGTCCAAAATGGACCGCATGGCGTCCAGCCACTGTTCCGCTCCGGAAGCGGCCGCCAGGGTCCGCTCCATCTCGCTCTCGAACACGTACTCCCAAAAGCCGTCGGAGCAGAGCAAAAACGCGTGTCTGCCCCGCTCCAGCTTTTTCTCGCCGCCGTCCACCGACAGCTCGCCCTCTATGCCCAGCGCCCGGTACAGCCGTGCCCGGTCCTCGTGAAAGCGTATCTGCTCCGGGGTGATCTGCCCCAGGCTCACGGCGATACGGGAGGCGCTGTGGTCCTTTGTCTGCCAGACCAGCGCCCCGTTGACGAAATGGTATATCCTTGTGTCGCCGGCGTAGGCCCACGCCATCCGGTCCCCGGCCAGCGCCAGCACCGCCGCGGTGGATTTCATCCGGCACACGGCCGTCTGCATGGTCAGGATACTTTTGTGGGCCTTTTGCACCAGCGCCGCCAGGGCATCGCTGTCCGCGCCGCCGGTCCAGCCGTCCATGATGACGCGCACTGCCTCCCGGGAGGCTGCGTCGCCGCCGCCGTGCCCGCCCAGGCCGTCCGCCACCACGGCGCACGCGTTGGCGGCGTCCAGCACCCGCACGCTGGCGGAGTCCTCGTTCCGTGCCCGGCCGCCCTGGTCCGTATAGCTTGCCGTCTCGATCAAATCACGCGCCTCCTGTCTCATGCCTGCGGGCCGCACTCAAGAATGACGGCCGTATAATTGTCCTGGTTGACGTAGCCCCTGGCGGCGACGGCCTGCCCCAGGCGGGCGGCCGCCGTCTCCGCGGGACCTGCCAGCAGGGTCTGCATCTCCTCCGGCGGCAGGGCGTTATACACCCCGTCGCTCATCAGGATGAATTTGTCTCCGGGCACGATCTTCACCGGCTCGGCCGGTATATCCGCGTATTTCAGCGCGCCCATGCCCAGATAGCTTACCAGCCCGCCGCCCTCGCTGTCGCCGTAGGCCTCCGCGGCGGTCATCTCGCCGTTCACGCACCGCAGCGCCAGCTCGTTGGCGTACACGTGCTCCCGGTTCAGCAGCACCAGCGCGCCGCCCCGCAGCAGATAGATATGGCTGTCGCCCACGGTGAGGTAGTAAAACCGCCCGTCGCGGACGAGCCCCAGCAGCAGCGTGGTACCGCCCTTGCGATAGTTGGCCGGCCCCAGCACCCGGTTCACCGCCTGGGTTGCCCGCCTGGCCAGCGTCAAAAGCAGCTGTTCCGGCTGTTCCATGCCGGTGGACACGGCGAACCCCTCCAGCGCGGCCTCCACGGCCGCGGCGCTGAGCTTTTCGCCGTCGCTGAGGCCGCCCATGCCGTCCGCCACCACGGCCAGAAGGCCCTGACGGCCCAGCGCGGCCGGGTCGGACACGGCCAGGCAGTCCTGCTGGTACTGTCTGGCGCCCTGCTCGTGGACCCGCCCGACGCGTATGCCCGGCTCGGCCCGGTCTGCGCGCTTCCGGCGGCGCAGGAGCAGTGTGGTATTGCTGACCAGCAGCCCCAGCACGCACGCGCCCAGCGCGACGCTCAGCCAGGGGGAGGCCAGCCAGCCCGGCAGGCCGTCCGACCCATCGTCTTTATCCTCCGGGGTGGGAGCGGGGGAGGCGGTCAGCTCCGTTGTCCCGGCGGGCGCCTCCGTTGCCGCGGGGGCGGGGGACGCGGTGGCCTCCGCCTTGTCCGCGGCGTCCTTCGCCGCCTGGATAACGTCCGCCGGCAGGCCGTCCTCATCCTCCCCCTGGCCGGGAAGGCGGGGCGTTCCGGTGGGTACGGGCGTTTCGGTGGGCGCGCTCGTCGTTACAGCCGCCCCGACGGCTCTTTCCTCCTCCGGGGCGCCCAGCAGCCGGTCAGTCATCCTGTTTCCCCCAGCTGAAGTGCTCGCCGCACAGGCCCAGGAACACCAGCTCCGTGGCGCCGATGGTGACGCGGTCGTAGTTGTGCAGCTCGGCGGAGTTGAGCACCGGCGTGCCGTTGAGCCGCAGCAGGTTCTTGCCGTCCACATGGCTGATGTAGAACTGGTTGGAGCTGTCGTCGAACACGACGGTGGAATCCCGGTGGCCGGAGATGTTCATGTCGCCCCGGATGATAACGTCGCCGTCCTCCCGGCCGATGTAGTTATAGCTGATATGCAGGGGGTAGTCCTGCCCGCGGCAGGGCCCGCTCACCGCCACCAGCCAGCCCACCACCGCGTTGCTGGGGGTGTCCTTCTCGCCGAAGGGCTTTGTGGGCTCAAAGGGATCGATGGGATCGTCCGGGCCCCAGCCGCTGCCCTTGGGCGGTCTGGTCTCGCCGCCGGCGCTTTTTTTGTTGGCGTTCGGGTCGCCGGTAGGGCCGAAGTCGCCCTTCTTCCCGGGCCCGCAGTCGGGGCAGTAGGCGTGCCTGTGGGCGTCATAGGCTTTGCCGCAGTTGGGGCAGTACACGTATCCGGATTTTGCAGACAGGTCAGGCATTGTTTTTTCCTCCAGTTATTTTTAATAAAATTTGACTTTTGTTTGCGGCCGTTCACCCGCGCTCCAGCCGGAACATCACGTTCGGGGAGCCCAGATAAAAGCGGTCGCCGCTGCGGAGCGTGGCGGGGAAGTTGGGCGGGAGCTGTTGGCCGTCGGCCAGGAACGTGCCGTATGTGGAGCCCAGGTCCGTCAGCTCCACCCCGCCGGCGAGGGGCCGCAGGGCGCAGTGGATACGGCTGACGCCGGCCGTGTCGCCCACGCATACGGCGCAGGAGCCGCTGCGGCCGATGTTGCTGGCGCTGTTTGGGCGCAGGGTGTATATGAGGCCCTGGGCGGGACCCGCCAGACCGACCAGCTTCCAGGCGCCGGCCTGTGCCGCCGGCGCGGCGGCGTGGGTGGGCGCGGACGTATACGGCGCGCCGGGCGCGGCCCCGTACTGGTTCAGCCCCGCCTGGCCCGGCTCGCACATCCATATGATCAGGATGATGGAGCCCACCGCCGGCGCCAGACCCACCAGCAGGTACCAGCCGCTTCGGCCGGTATCGTGCAGCCGCCGGCAGGCCGCCGCCAGCAGGGGGAGCATCACCGCCAGATCGAGCACCAGCCCCAGAGGCCACAGGGGCGTCAGTATCAGGGCGCTCATCAGGGCGTAAAACAGCACCAGATACCAGTATTCGCTCCTGCACGCCCGGCCGTTGAAATTGACGTAATTTTTGAACGCGTTTCGGATCGCCTGGTCAAAGCTCATGGCGTCGCCTCCCCAATGGTCATAATTTGAGCCATTATGCGCTATTTTGCATTTTACCAGACGCAAGACCCCCATCTGTCCATCTGTTTTCCCCGTGAAAAAGGCGAAAAAATCGGCTGCCCGCGAGAGTCACGGGCCGCCGATTTCCTGTATTATTTTGTCCTACACCGCCTGGCGCTTTTTGCTCTTCCTGCCCGGCCGCAGGCCGGCGGCGAACAGCGTGAGCACCGGGAATATCTCCAGCCGTCCCACCAGCATGCACAGGCTCAGCACCAGCTTGCCCGGTCCGCTCCAAATGGAGAAGTTCCCGGTGGGTCCCACCAGCGAAAGGCCCGGTCCTATGTTGGAAAGGCAGCTTATGACGCTTGTGAGCGTCGTCTCCAGATCGTAGTTTTCCAAACTCAGCAGCAGGAACGCCCCCAGGGCGAACAGGGCGTAGAGCATGTAATACACCATGGTATTGCGCACGGCGTCGCTGTCCAGCCGCTCCCCGTCCAATGTGACGTGGGCCACCCGCCTTGGGTTGACCAGGTGGCGTATCTCCCCCCATATGGTCTTGAGCAGGATGACCAGCCTCGCGGCTTTCGTCCCGCCGCCGGTACTGCCGGCGCACGCGCCCATGAGCATCAGCAGCACCAGCAGTGCCCTGGAATAGCTGGGCCACTTGTCGAAATCCGCCGTAGCGAAGCCCGTGGTCGTAACGATGGAGGACACCTGGAAGAAGGAGTACCGCAAAGCCTGCAAAATACCCTGGTACTGGTGCATGATATTGAGCGCGATGGTGCCGGTCGCCGCGGCCACCACCAGCAGATAGCACCCCAGCTCCTGGCTCTTGAAGCCCTTCCAGCTCCGCCGTACCAGCACGATATAGTACAGGTTGAAGTTCACGCCGAATGCCACCATGAACACGCTCACCACGATGTCCACGTACGCGCTGTCATAGGCCCCGATGCTGGCGTTGCGCACGCCGAAGCCGCCGGTACCGGCGGTGCCGAAGGCGGTGGTCAGCGCGTCAAAGAGGCTTAAGCCCCCCAACAGCAGCAGCACGACCTCCACCAGCGTCATCGCCATGTAAATAAGATACAGCACCCGCGCCGTGTCCCGCATCTTGGGCACCAGCTTGCCCTTCACCGGCCCGGGCACCTCGGCCCGCAGCAAATGCATGGAGTGCTCGTCGTCGGTGGGCAGGATCGCCATCATGAACACCAGCACGCCCATGCCCCCCACGAAGTGGGAGAAGCTCCGCCAGAACAGCACGCCCTTTGGCACGCTCTCCACCTCTGGCAGCACCGACGCGCCTGTGGTGGTGAAGCCGGATATGATCTCGAACAGGGCGCTGATATAGTTGGGTATGGCCCCGGAAAAGACGAAGGGCAGCGCCCCGAACAGGCTGATGAATATCCAGCTCAGGGTCACGGACACGAACCCCTCCCGGGGCCGCAGACTGCCCCGGCGCTTTTGGCTCATGGCGGTCAAAATACCGCCCGCCGCCAGGCACAGCCCGATGGTGTACAAAAACGGCGCCGGGCTCTCCCCATACAGCAGCGCCACCGCCAACGGCGCCAGCAGCAGCCCCGTCTCGATGATGAGCACCCGGCCCAGGATGCTGATGATGATCCGATAGTTCACCGCCGCTTACCCTCTCAGAATATCTTCCAGGCGGCTCATGCCCCGCTTGGTGGTCACGGCCAGCACGCTGTCGCCCGCCCATATCTCGTCGTCGCCGCCGGGGATAAGGCACTTGCCGTCCCGGATAATGGCGGCCACCAGCACGTCTTTTCGGGTGGGCAGGTCCCGCAGCGTCACCCCCACGCAGGGACTGCTGACCCCCGCCCGGAACTCCAATACTTCCAGTTTCCCGTCCAATATGCGCCGCAGCATCTCCACGCCGGAGCTGCCGCTGGCGTTTTCCATACTGCGCACGTATTGCAGCACCTGCTGGGCGGTGATGTACCGGGGCTGCACCGGCTCTTCCAGGCCCATATGCTCCGCCACGGGCAGCAAGCTGTCCTCGTTGACCTTTGCCACGGCCTTGTTCACGCCCGCGCTGCGGGCATAGGCGCCCAGGATGATATTGATCTCGTCGGAGCCGGTGATGGCCACCAGCGCGTCCATATCCTCCAGCCCTTCTTCTTCCAGGGTGCTGGGCCTGGACCCGTCGGCGCATATGACGATGGCGTGGGGCAGCGCGTCCTTGATCTTGTCGCACTTGTCCGGGTCCCGCTCGATGATACGCACCCGGATACCCATGCCCAGCAGCTGCCGGCACAGATACACGCCCACCATGCCGCCGCCCACCACCATCACGTCCCGGGCGCTCTTCTGGAAGATGGCCATGGACCGGAAGAAGGCGTGGATATGCTTGGGCGCGCCCACCACGTTCACGCTGTCCCCGGCCTGCAAAACGAAGTCGCCGCCGGGGATATGGACCTGGTCGCCCCGGCGCACGGCGCAGATCAGCACGCCCCGGTCGAACTTATTGGGGAAGTTTTTCAGCGTCATGCCGCACAGGGGGTTATTTTCCCCCAGCCGGAACTCCACCAGCTCGGCCTGGCCCTTGGCGAAGGGCTCCACCTTGGCCGCGGACGGGAACCGCAGCACCCGGCTGATCTCCCCGGCCGCGTCGTATTCCGGGTTGATGGTCATGGACAGGCCCAGCTCATCCCGCAGGAGCATGACCGTCTCGTAATGGTCCTGGCGGCGCACCCGCGCTATGGTGTGCTTCACCCCCAGCTTTCGCCCCACCATGCAGCACAGGATATTGGACTCGTCCGAGTCCGTTGCCGCGATGAGCAGGTCGGCGGTCTCGGCCCCGGCCATGCGCAGCGCCTCGATGTCCACGGGACTGGCGATGGTGATGGCGTCCAGGGTGGTGTTGACCAGCGTGATCCGCTCCGGGTCACGCTCGATGACGGTCACGTCGTGGCCCTCTCTCGTCAGATATTGGGTCAGCGTCAGACCGATCTTGCCCGCGCCCACAACGATGATTTTCATAGGCCCTCCCACAGGAACAGCAAAGTATTTCAACGATTTAATACATCTTAGCACCGGGAGGGTTTTCCGTCAAGGGCGCTTGTTGCGTGGGTCAAATTGTGCTATACTGCATGCGTTACAAACGATGCAAAGGGGACCTTTCCATGCGCAAGTCTATCACTGTTTTCTTATGCCTGTGTCTGGCGGCCGCGCTGCTCACCGGCTGCGGCGCCGGCTCCATCCGGGAGTACGACCCCGGCGATACCGCCGAGGCCACGGCCACGCCTGCCCCCGACCCCACCGATGCCCCCGAGGCAACCGACGCCCCCGAGGCAACCGACGCCCCCGAGGCAACCGACGCCCCGGACGCCACGGCCACGCCCGAGCCCACCGCCACGCCCAAGCCCGGCCTGGGCTACGCCGCCTATGACCCGGACGACGTGGTCCTGACCTACGACGGCAAAGAGGCCACCTGGCGGGAGTATTACTACTGGCTGAGCTATTTCACCGGCTATGTGAAGTATATGGCCGCCATGGGCATGCCCTTTAACGGCTGGGACGGCCACGATTTCGACGAGGAGCTGGATAACGCCGCCATGGTCCGCACCAACGCGGCGGCGGAGATATTCTCCTACCGGGCGGTGGAGACCCTGGCGGAGCGGGAGGGCGTAGCCCTGGACGAGCAGGACCGGCAGACCCTGGCAGACTCCTACGAACAGGCCGCGGACAATTACGGCGACGGCGACGGGGACTGCACCGACCAGGAGCTGGACGCCTACGCCGAATACCTGGACGGCCAGTTCATGACCCGGGACATGCTGGACTATCTGAGCGGCGTGAGCCTTCTGTCGAGCAAGCTGACGGAGAAGCTCTACGGCGCGGACGGCGCGGACGTGTCGGACGATGACGCGCTGGCCTTTGCCGAGCAAAAGGGCCTGATGCGCTGCAAGCACATCCTGCTCATGACCATCGACCCCGAGACGAACGAGGCCCTTTCCGACGAGGAAAAGGCGGAGAAGAAGGCCCAGGCCGACGAGCTTTACGACCAGCTTGCCGCCGTGCAGGACGACCCCGAGGCCCTGGAGGCGCTTTTCGACGAGCTGATGCAGGAGCACTCCGAGGATTCGGGCCTTGCCGCCAACCCGGACGGGTACACCTTTGGTTCCGGCGTGATGGTCCCGGTGTTTGAGGATACCACCGCCGACCTGGCCGAATACGGCCTTTCCGAGCCCGTTGAATCGGACTACGGCTATCACATCATCCTCCGTCTGCCCGTGGACCCGGACGGGGCGTACACCGACAGCAGCGGGTCAACCGCCTCTCTGCGCGCCTCCGCCGGCAGCTACCAGTTTTTCCAGCTTCTGGACCAGGTGACGACCGACGCCGACATAGCCTGGCAGGACGACTTTGAGACCATCGACATCGAGGAAATCTTCGGCGAATAAAATGTGTCCCCGGCTCCGCCGGGGACATTCCTTGCAGAATTGGAATCGAACAACAGGCAGCGGATGGTGCTAAAATGCGCCATCCGCCGCCTGTTTTGAATTGCTTGACAGCCATACATGCGCGGGCATGACGAACTGTCCCTGCGGGCAAAATTATAATATTGTTACAGCGCAAAAGGGTTTCCTCTTTATACTATTTTACATAAACAAAGGAGGAAACGTTATGAGCGAGACATATGGGTATGTTCGTGTTTCAAGCAGAGAGCAGAATGTGGACCGGCAGCTCATCGCCATGCGTCAGTTCGGCGTCGCTGATCGCTGTATTTGTGTCGATAAGGTCTCCGGCAAGGATTTTGACCGCCCCGGCTATAAGCGGCTGCTGCGAAAGCTGAAGCCGGACGACACCCTTGTCATCAAGAGCATCGACCGGCTGGGACGAAACTACGACGAGATCCTGGAACAGTGGCGGCTGCTGACCAAGGAGAAGAAAGTCGCCATCGTTGTGTTGGACATGCCCCTGCTGGACACGAGACAGGGGCGCGATCTGACCGGCACCCTGATCGCGGACATCGTATTGCAGCTTCTCAGCTATGTGGCCCAGACGGAGCGGGAATTTATCCACCAGCGACAGGCAGAGGGCATCGCGGCGGCCAAGGCGCGGGGCGTACGCTTTGGCAGACAGCCGATGAAGCGACCAGATGGATTTGAAACCGTATGGCAACAATGGAAAGACGGAGAACTCTCTGCCCGGTCTGCGGCGTCGGAGCTTGGTATCACCCACCAAACCTTCCTGAAATGGTCACGAGAGGCAAATTTCGGTGAAAAAAGTACAGAATTGTCACCAACCGTCGGAAACCTTGAATTACACTGATTAGTTAAATCCATACATAATTACATTGTATCATAATCCCGGTTTCGACGCAATAGTTCTGTGGTCACATAACTGTACCTTTGTGACCATGGGCATCCGGCGTGGGCGGCACGTCCGGATGGAGCATCGGAAAAACAAGGAGAGGGTAAAAGATCATGAGCTCGAGACGGCAGCTGCGGACCGCCGCGGCCTGGCTTTTGGCGGCAGTCCTCGTTTTCGCCTGCATGGGCGCGGCCCATGCCGCGGCAGGGGACGAGTCTGAGGCGAAGTTTTTCGTAATGGTGGGCGACGACCCATCGGTCGTCGATGTGGACATCATCAACTTCAAAGCAAGGCTGAATGAGCTGGGCTTTTACAGAGCCGGGGTCACGGATGATATGCTCCAGAACAAGGAGCTGGACCCTCTCACCATGGCGGCCGTGAAGGAGGTGTGCCGGCTCAACCCCGAGTTCACCTACTATGAGGACGGCGTGACCTACGCGCTCTTCTGGCGCGTCATGGGCGAGACGGAAGGACCTCTTGTCACCCCGGACAGGGGGGAATACGAGACCATCCCCCAGGGCGCCGGCGGGGACGCGGTGACCCAGGTGCAGAACCGGCTGAACCAGCTGGGATACGACGCGGTGGGCGGCGAGTTCACCCCGGGCGTCTACGACAGCGCGGTGCAGAAGGCTGTGGACGCATTTGTCAGCCGCAACAAGCTGGTCTATGAAAAACAGGACGGTATCACGGCGGAGCTGCAAAAGGCACTGTTCAGCGACGACGCGCTGTCTTACGTGCCCACCGGCTTGTTCGTGCGGGTGACGGACTTTATCAAGGGATCCAGCGGGATGTTCGGCGTAAACGTGCCGAACGTGGTGTTTGTGCTGGCGGGCTTTGTCCTGATCTGCGTTATCGTGGTGCTGGCGTTCTGGCTGGCTGGCAGAAAGAAGCCCGCGGAAGAGGGAGCGGTGCGCTTTACCGTGGAATATGAGGGTGAGAGGTTCACCTATAGCTCCGACGGAAAAAGCCGCGTGCGCATCGGCCGGGGCGTGGGCAAATTCCCCCTGAACATGGACGACAGCAGCATCTCCCGGGAGCACTGCGAGATCGTTCCGGAGGGCGGCGGTATGACGCTGCGGGATACCTCGTCCTTTGGCACAAAGGTCAACGGGGTCATGTGCCATCATGACAGCCGCGCCCTTCATTCCGGGGACGTGCTTGAGGTCGGCAAGCACAGGATTACGATCCAATTCTGATAACGGCGGTCAAGGCCCATGGTACATTGGAAAAAAATACTATGCTGGGTCGTGTGTATGCTTCCCGTGTTGGCGGTGTTGGCGCTGCTGGCGGCGGCGAACATACTGTATCTGCTGCCGGGGCTCATCATCGTCCTGGCAAGCTTGGCCGTGCTGAAGCGGGTCAGACCGGAGCTGTTTTCCTTCCTGAGATCGGCGAAACAGCAGGCCGTATTCGTGCCGAGCACGACCATCCTGCCCGGGCCGGAGAAGAAGGCGTATCTGGTCCTGGCGGAGCTGAACGCATTTGATGGAAAGCGGATCAAGATCGACAAGCTCCCATACTATATCGGCCGGGGAGAACCGAATGATTTCCAATTTGACGATCCGCGGATCGGCCGCCGGCACCTGCGCATCGAATCCGGAGCGGAGGATGACGTCTGCTGCGCGGTGGACCTGGGATCGGTGAACGGGACCTATCTGAACAGCGTGCGGATGGAAACCGGCGAGGCATACCGCCTGAGGCAGGGAGACCGTCTCATGATCAACGATCACCCCTTTGAGGTGGAATATGCGCACTATTGAGAGAAGATAAAGGAGATTGCCGTATGTACACCGCCTGGCTGATGTATAACGATTGGTTCAAGGATGTCTACTTTCCCGATCAACGGAGCTGGAACAGGAAGATCGCCCTCCGGCAGGATGAGACCGGGTTGGAGTACGATATGTATATCTCCGTGCGCTCTCTGGACGGCCAGGTGTGGGTGGCGCCTGTGGCGCCGCTGAGTTGGAAGGACGGCAGCCGCCGGGATCATGAAGTCAGGGGCGACGCCATGTTTACCATGTGCGATCTGCAGACCAAGCGGGAGATCAAGGTCATCGTCAAGACGTTTGAAAAGCAGTGGCTGCGCTTTACAAAATACCGGCTTTCCGACAGGAAGATCGTGATCGGCAGGAACGAGAACGCGGATATCCGGGATACCAGCGCCCTGATGACAGGCGAGCACGGCTATCTGGGTCTGTCCCAGGACGGACACGTCCGCTATCAGGACAGGTCCACCAACGGTACATATTTGAACGGCCGAAAGATGGTCGGGAACAAGGTAGGCCTGAAATTCGGGGACGTGCTGGCATTTCCCACCGGTCTGAAGGTCGTCTATCTGGGCGATCGTCTGGCCGTCAACCGGACCGGCAGCAGCCAGTGCATGCTGGAAAAATGGCAGGAAAAGGCGGGAAAGCCCCGGGGGCGGGACGATCAGGAGCTGCCCAGCGTATACCAGGAATACCAGCGCACCCCCCGGATGCTCATACCCTGCAAGGCGGAGGATATGGAGATCGAGCCCCCTCTGCCGAAGCCGGATACCGACCAGCAGCCCCTGCTTTTGCAGCTGGGCCCGTCCATGACCATGGTCCTGCCCATGCTGATGGGCACGATGGTGGCCGGCAGCGGCAGGGGAATGCTCTCCAGCGGCGTGGTGATGATCGCCACCTCCTCGGTCCTGGCGGTCATGTGGGGGCTTGCCAACCGCAATTACCGCAAGCGGAACGAGATCGACACGGAAAAGCGCCGTATCGGGATGTATCAGAGATATATCGCGGAGACGGAGAGTATCCTGCGGAACATGAACGAGCAGGAGTACAAGCGGCTCATGGACACGTTTCCCAATCCGGCCCAGTGTGCGTCACTGCCGGCGGGCCCGTCGCGTCAGCTCTGGGATCGGATGCCCTTTCACGGGGACTTCCTGCACGTCAGGGTGGGTACCGGAAATGTGGATATGCCCTGCGCCATCGAGATCCCCAAGGAAAAGCTCTCGCTCATTGACGATCCCCTGCGCCAGGAGCCGGAACGGCTGCGAGACACCTATTCCGTCGTGCATAACGCGCCGGTGACGGTGCCGCTGCGGGACGAGGCGGTGATCGGTATTCTGGGCGGGGTACGGGGCGTGCTGTTCGCCCAGGGTCTGCTGATGCAGATCGCCGCCCTGCACAGCTACCACGACGTGCGCATCGCCGTGCTGACAGAGCAGACCTGTGTCTCCCAGTGGGCCTGGACCCGGTGGCTTCCCCATGTGTTTGCCAGCGAGGACCGGCAGCTCCGGATGGTGGCCTTCACCCCCAGCGACGTCCACGATGTGGTCAGTCATCTGGAGGAGGTGCTGACCATCCGTAAGAACAACGCCGCCGACCGGAGCTCCAGGGACAACGAGGAGGAGGGCGGACGGGACGCTCCGCCTCTGCCGCACTATGTCATCTTCTGCACGAATTACCATATTTTAGAAAACGAGCTCATCATGCGGCAGCTGCTGACGAACCATCAGGGCATGACGCTGGTGATGCTGGGCGAGGACATGACCGGCCTTCCCAAGGAGTCCCGGGTGGTGCTGGACGTAGAGGGCGAAAAGGGAAAGGGCTACATGCACACCAGCGACGGCAATACCCGCGTGGTGGATTTCGAGTATCCCGATAAGCCCCTTATCAAGTCCTTCTCCCGCGCCATGGCGCCGCTGCGGGTGCGGGATGTGGCGGAAAACGCGGCCATCCCCACGCTTGTCTCTTTTCTGGACATCTATGGCGTTCGCCGGACGGAGGACCTGGAGGTCTGGCGGATGTGGTCGGAAAACCACACGTATGACGGGATAAAGTCTGTCATCGGCTACCGGGCCGGGTCCCAGCCCTTTGTGCTGGACATCTCCGACCGGTTCCACGGGCCCCACGGCCTGATCGCGGGCACTACCGGCTCCGGTAAATCCGTGATGCTGGAGACGTACATACTCTCCTTGGCGCTCAATTACAGCCCCCGCCAGGTGCAGTTCATCCTGATCGACTATAAGGGCGGCGGCATGGCTGACTCCTTCCGGAAGCTGCCCCATGTGGCCGGCATTATCGACAACCTCCAGGGCCCCCGTGTGATCGACCGTGCCCTAGCCTCCCTGAACGGCGAGATACACCGCCGGGAGCGCATTTTCAAAGAGGTCCAGATCAACAATATCAACGACTACACCCGCCAGTTCAGCGACGTTCCCGGCAAGGAACTGCCACACCTCATCATCATCGTGGACGAGTTCGCGGAGCTGAAGAGCGAGCAGCCGGATTTCATGCGGGAGCTGGTCAGTGCCTCCCGCGTAGGCCGGTCGCTGGGTATCCATCTGATCCTGGCTACCCAGAAGCCCTCCAACTCGGTCAGCGATGAGATCTGGGCTAACTCCCGCTTCCACTTGTGTCTGCGGGTGCAGACCAGGCAGGACTCCATGGAGATGCTCAAGCGGCCGGACGCGGCATACATCAAGGGCATGGGCCGGTGCTTCATCCAGATCGGCAATGACGAGGAATTTCACCAGGTCCAGACCAGTTATTCCGGCCTGGACTATAAGCCGGACGAACCACGGGCGGAGGAGATGCCCCAGCTGCTCAACAGCATCGGGCACGTGATCCCCGTTCCCAGGCGGGACGTGTCCGGCAAGGACGAGAAGGCGCCGTCCCAGATGGAGGCGGTGCTCCAGCGGATCTATCAGGTGGCTCATGAGCACGGAATGGACGCCTGTAAGCAGCTGTGGCTTCCGGAGCTTCCCCGGGAGCTCTATCTGCGGGATGTGGAGACCTTCTGCCAGTCGCTGTGGGACGGACAGACGTATCCCAACCCGGTCGGCGATATCCTCATCCCTGCAGGCCTGGCGGACGATGTGGCGAACCAGAAGTACCTGCCGCTTGTCATCGATCTGACACAGAACCGCAATCTGATCATCGGCGGCCTGGCGGGCACGGGCAAGACGACGCTGGTGCAGAGCATGATCTGGTCCCTGTGCAGCCTTTACGACCCGGAGCACCTCAATATTTATATTCTGAGCCTGACCAGCCAGACCCTTGGGACTTTGTCGGCGTTCCCGCAGATCGGCGACGTCGCCTTTGACGAGGAAGTTTTGGAGGTCAAGCGGCTCATCAACATGCTCGCCGCCGAGCTGAGCCGCAGGGCCAATCTGTTCGCGGAAGCCTCTACGGACAGCTTCGTGGAGTATAACGCGGCGCGGATCAAGCGGGGCGAGAAGCCGGAGCCGGCGATCGTTGTCTTTGTGGACCGCTACGCGCAGCTTCGGGCCATGTTTGCCGACGACGACTATTATTCCGGCCGCATCCAGACCCTTCTCCAGGAGGGCAGCGGCCGTGGTATCCACTTTGTTGTCACGGCGATGACAAAAAGCGAGATCCCCATGAAGCTTCATCCCTGCTTCGGCGGCGTCACGCTGCAGATGAAGGAGAAGAGCGATTATTCCGAGTGCCTTGGCCGGTCCGTACCCTATGACATGCCGCCCATCGCCAACCAGCCGGGGCGCGGCATGGCGATACTGGACGATAAAATATATGAGGTCCAGTACGCTTTGGCCAGCGGAGCCCCCGGACATGTGGGAGAGGGATTTGTCCCGCTGAGCACGGAGAAACCGAAGATCGCCGGCGACGAGCGGGCCGACCAGATCACGGCGTATGCCCAACAGCTGGACGGCGCCTGGCAGGGTACGCGTCCCATCGGGATACCCCGTCTGCCCAAGGAACCCACCTGGGAGACGCTGTCCGCGGCGCCGGCGTTTGCCGCGCTGCAAAAGGAACCCTTCCTTCTGCCGGTGGGCTACAACATGGTCCAGGGCACGCTGGCGGCGATCCGGACGGATCGCTCCCCGGCGTGGATGGTCTACGGGCCAAAGCGCAGCGGCATTACGAATTTCCTGATGCTGATGGCCAAGGTCATGGCGGACCGCGGGGCGGACATACATATCATTGCCGGCAGCAATTGGCGCGAACTGGCCGGCAGGCTGCACGCAAAGCATTACAGCACGGCGGAGGAAGCCGCGCAGTTTTTGCGCTCGACATTCTTTGAGGACTATGTTTTTCCGCGGAAGGAAAAACGCTACGCCGCGCTGGCGAAGAGTGAGGCGGCGGCGATCCGGCAGGCGGCGCAGTTCAAACCGTGCTGTGTGCTGGTGGATAACGCAGAATGGCTGTACAAGGAGTTCAGCAAGGAGGCCAACAAGAAGAATCTGGCCGCGGTGCAGAGCACGCTTGGTCAGATCATGGAGACGCCGTACTATAACATCACGCTCATGATGGGCGTATCCTCCGCGGAAAAGGCCGTATGCGCCTATGATCCGCTCAAGCGGCTTGCGGTGCAGAATAAGGCGATCGCCCTGGGCGGCAAGCTGAATGATTTCGACCCCTGCGGCGTTGGGGCGGGAATGAGCTACAAGCTGAGCTCCGCGGCGCTGCCCCTGGGCCAGGGTTACATTGGCGACAGCGGTAGCGTCACGCAGATCGTGGTGCCCTTGGCCGAGCGGGCAGAGGACTGAGCCGGATGCTGCCGGTGGTAATATGCGAGCCCAATGAATCGGTCCGGAAACGCTGGACGGAGCTGCTGGGAGAGCTGGTCCGGGCCGAGTACCCGTCCCTGCGGATCGAGCTTCTGACGGGCACGCTGACAGAGCTGGACCGGGAGCTGGAGCTGGAAAGCGGCATCATGCTGGTGATCCTGGGCGTGACGGACACGGCGCCGGAGGGCGTGGATGGGTGCATCCGCCGGTTTCTCAGCGTGATGGCCCGCAATCGGGACAGCTATGCGGTGTTGTGCGTCCACGATGAGGAACGGCTGGATATGGTGCTGAGCCGGTGCATGCGGCCGGCGGGCATCCTGATGCTTCCTCTGCGGGAAGAACTGGTCCGGGCGAGTCTGCGCCGGGTGCTGAACGATTACGTCTCTCTCTACCAGAGCGAAAACGAGGGGGAATACATGGTCGTGAGCGCGGGCGGGACCGTTCGGCGGCTGGCCTACCGGGACATTTTGTATCTGGAGGCGCAAAACAAGCTGCTGCGCATCTGCATGGCCCATCAGGCTGTGATGGTCCGCGCCAGTCTGAACGAGCTGGCGGAGACGTTGCCGGAGCAGTTCATCCGGTGTCACCGCTCCTATATCGTGAACCGGAATTATGTGGAGAAGTTCAGCTCGCCGGAGATGTGTCTGTATCTGCGGGATAAAGAATGTCTGCCGGTATCCAGGTCGTATAAGGACGCCTTTCGTGACAGCATGCGGGAGGTGAGCGGGGTATGATCATGGAGCGGGTGGACAGGATCGTCTTCCGGTTTTCCGTGAACGAGCTGGGGGCGCTGCTGAAGCTGATGGGGCTGCCCGCGCTGCCGGATACATCGGCGGCGCCGGCCGATCCGAAGAGCGGAACGGTGGAAAGTCTCGTGGAGAGCGGGGCCGTGATGGCCTGCGGCGGGCGGACCTTTGTGGACGGGACGATCTGCCTGGTCCTGCAAAACGCCGCCCGGAGCCTGGGCCGCCTGACGGCGGCGGGAAAGGCGTGTACGGCGGTGCTGTACCGGGGGGAGCGGATGTATGTGCTGGCGGAGGAGCGGGGAGAGCTGGTAAGTCTTGAGCCCCTGCAGGATCTGCAAGCGGCGCGTGGACCGTTCCTTACGGCGGCGGACCGGCTGGGCGCCGACGTGCGTGCGCTTTTTGCGTGCGGGGACGATCCGCCGGACCGGGGCGAGGGCCCGCGGGCTATACGGGAATTCCTGGACCGGCTGGGAACATAGAAAGGCAAAAGAGGTAAAGGCTGGCATGCAAACGATCATCGTGGAAATATACATACCCGCCACATCGGCCCGGTTTGATTTCCGGCTGCCCTCATCCGGCCGGATAGGGGACATTATGGCGGAGATCACCCGCATGCTGGAGGCCACCCAGCAGAATCTTCAGCTGGACCGGGAGCAGCCGATGCTCTGCGACCAGGACCGGGGCCTGGTTTTGGACCGGAACGACACGGTGGCTGAGGCGGGGCTGCGGGATGGTTCCCGGTTGATTTTGGTGTGATCGGGGCCAAAAACGGCTATTCACACCCAAAATCCTGCCATTCGTCGCAAATTATGGCGGCGGACGGCGGCGGGTGTTACGATAGCGTTGCCGACGGGGAAAGACGGCGGCAAAAATAAAAAATCAATATTTTATTAGGAGGGACAACATGGCATTAGCAGAATTTCTCGTGGAGATTGCAGAGCTCACAGCGGCGACGAACCAGATGGTCCAGGCGTCCGAGATCTATGAGTCTGCGGTCGCAAAAGCCAAGAGCACAGCGGACGAACTGGCTGGCAATTGGGAAGGGGACGCAAAAAAACAGTTCGTGCAGCATCAGGAGAACGCCTACAACTTCTACAAGAAGATGTTGGACATCGTCAGACAGGTCATCGAGGCGATGAACAAGGCGATCCAGGAGTACCAGCGGCTGATCGACCTCATGGACGGGGCCGTCGGCGGTTGACGGGACAAGCATAAAGGAGGTACAGCATCATGGCAGATTATATTTATGTAGATACCGCGGCAATGGACCAGGCGATCAGCAATTACCAGAACGCGCTCAACGAGCTTCAGGACGCCTACGACAACATCGACAAGGCGAGAAAACACCTGGACAACTGCTATAAGGGCCCGGGCTATCTGGTCCTGTCCGCCAAGCTGGCCAGCATCTATCTGAACGTCAAGACGGCCGACAACGGCCTTCGGGAATCCATCACCGGCCTGCAGAAAAACAAGGCGAACTGGATCATGGTGGAACGGACCCCGCCGCTTCCCGCGGATACGGGCACAGCGCCCACCATGTGATCTGTAAGAGAAAGGTCGAACGGCATTGGCAGTATATGATTCCGCAAAAGCCCGTGAAGCGGCGGCACAGATGAAGATGCTCACCGAAGGCGTGAACACGCATGTCAAACCGGGTCTCCGGGCGGTCTCCGAGTGCGCCAAAGGGCTTCGCGGGAGGGCGGCTGATGCCATGGAGGAGCAATTGGTCCAGCTGGTGACGGCCGCCGCCGCTCTCAGCGAGGAGCTGGGTGAGCTGACCGACCGGATGTACGCCTACGCCGATCTGCTGGAGCAGACAGACGCTCAGCTGGCGGAAGAGCTGTGACGGAGGAGCATTTATGACGATCCAATGGAACAGCGACACGGTGCAGGAGGCGCTGACGTGTCTTCGGAGGGCGGAACAGGGTCTGCATGACTGCCTGCAGCAGTCCCGGACGGTGTACACGGCGTTGGATACGGCGAACCCGGACGGAGAAAACCGGGTGCTGAATGAAATGCGGGAACGCTTTGGCGCCTGCGAGCAGCGGCTCAAGGACCTGCTGGAAAGCGTGGAAGATTACGCGAAACGGACCAGGGCCACGGACGCCCGGTTCGAAGAAGCGGAGCAGAGCATCCTGCATCTCATAGAGAGCTTTGGCGGCGCCGGCGGCGCGAACGGCGAGCGCGTGTCCTGGGGACCTGGCGCATATGCCGCCGCACCCCACATGCGGGTGGGTATCGCGTTTATGCCCTCCTGGCTGGACGATCTCACCCAGGACGCATCCATGCGATAGGACAACGGCGTACGACAGGAAATCATTTGATTAATTTTGATTGTGAGGAGAAGTTGATATGGCAAAAATCGTTGCAAATCTTCCGGAAATGCTCAACGCGGCAGACAGCATCACGGGATTTATTGAACAGTTCAGGGATCAGAAGAACAAGACCATCCAGGCGTCCCAGAACCTGAGCGAGGGGTGGGAAGGCACCGCGGCCGAAAAGTACCTGGAGAGGATGAACGCTTTTACCGACTGGATGGAGCAGATGGCCTCTGTGCTGGAGGAGTATCCGGAGGCGCTGAAGCAGACAAAAGAAAAATACGTTACCGCCGATCGCTGGTGATGGAGAGCGGCGAACGGGAACGCCTGTTGCGAGACGAGGTCCCCACACCGGAGGGGCTGGCGCAGCTGCGGGAGAAGATCGGTGAACTGGCCGGCAGCGTACACCGGCTGGAGGAGAGCTACCAGAGGCTGCAGGCCCTGGATATAGAGTCGATAATAAAAGGAGGAAATGAAAATGGCTGACGGCCGGGTAAGAATCAATAAAGAGGTCATGCAGACCGCTATCAACGACTATAAGACCCAAAAGGGAGAGATGGTCACCACCTGCCTGCGGATATCCAATGCGGTCCGAGAGCTGGACAGCATCTGGGACGGAGACGCCAGCGAGAAATTCAAGAGCAGGTTCAACGAGATGTACAAGAACCTGGAGCAGTGCGAGGATACGGTGAACCAGTTCATCAGCAACCTGGAGACCGTTCTGGAGAATTACGAATCCACAGAGGTGGATATCCAGGGTCTGTTCGAAGAGCTCGATGAGGGCATTGTCTATTCGAACGACGCCGCGCCCACTGGAGGCGGCATGTAAAGCATCGCGTCGGGCGCCGCTGCGGAGAGGGAGCGCATCCTTCTCCGCAGCGGGACGGCAGTACCGGGCGGGCCACGGCCCGCCCCCGATACGGGGAGTGATCGGGCGGTATGCGGAAAAAGCAAAAAAGGAAAATTTTGGGAGTGCGTAATTCGCGACTCCCCCTTTGGCTTTTCCCCGGCGCACAGACACGGCGGAGATGAAGGAAAAAATAACGACAGTTGTTGGCGCGCAAGGCATATCGCCTGGCGGAGCGCACATGCAACCGTCTTAACATACATCCCTTATCTGTCAATTCAATCAATTCATAGGAGGAAGCCATCATGAAGACGTTGAAACAAGTTCTCAGCGCGGCGTTGGTGCTGGCCATGCTCCTTTCCTGCGTGGGCGCGGCCCCTGGCGAGGCCGAAGCGCAGGACGGGGCGCCGGTGCAGTCCGAACCCTTTATTGAGAACGCTCCCGCCCCGGCGGAGGAAGTCCCCGCTCCGGAGGAGAACATTCCTGCCCCGGCGGAGGAAGTCCCTGCCCCGGCGGAGGAAGTCCCCGCCCCGGCGGAGGAAGTCCCTGCCCCGGCGGAGGAAGCTCCGGCCCCGGCGGAGGATGAGCCCGCTCCGGAGGCCGAAATCGCGAGCGTCGGCGAGGCCGCGCCTGTTGTGGCCGGCAGCATTGCGGCGAAGAATGGCGGCTGGGTATATGAAGGCCCGGTCGCGGATGCCGCAGACAAGTTTGTTATCACGGCCCCGGAGGGCTATGATGATGCTGTGCTCGCTCTGATGTTTGCCACAGAGGAAAACGGTCCTTTTAACAGCGTGATCCCCTCGAATGTCGGTACATATTGGGTGAAGGCGACCTGGACGAAAACAGGCAGCGAGGAAACGGCTGTCGCCAAGACCTCGTTCACGATCTCCCAGAAGCCCGTGACGTTCACGCTCAGGTCCGGCTTGACAAAGACCTACACAGGCGCGGAGATCGTACTTTCATCGAAAGCGGGCGACCTGCTGACCGCTAACGGGCTGGTCGCGGCCGATCAGGGCGCTGCCATCACCATCAATACGGGCGTGATCAACGTCCAGACCGCCAAGCCTCTGGACAAGGTTGACGTGGTCATCATGCGGGGCGATGTGCCCGTATCCGGCAACTACGCTGTGACCGTCAACGGTAACCTGACGGTCGTCAAGGCCAGTCTGGAAGGCGCCACCGTCACCTTCACGAACCCGGTGTACAACGGCACGGCGCAGCTTCCCGCTGCCGCTGAGGTCAAGCTGAACGGCAATGTGATACCTGACACCGAATATGACATCGTTGCGGGCGCCAAGACGGTGACCAACGTGGCCGATACCGGCGGCACGGCGACGGTCCGGGCCAAGGCCACCGCCGTCAACGTGCAGGGCTCCAAGGAAGGGGAGTATAGCATCGCCGCCTTTGACCTGGCGAACGCGACGGTCGAGCTTACGGACGGCGGCCGGGAATATACCGGCAAGCCGCTGGCCGCTCCCACCGTTGTCGTCACGGGCCACGGGCAGCCGATCCCCGAGACAGGCAACTATACGGTAAAGTTCCCGGACGACCTCACAAATGCCGGGGATAAGATCGTGACGGTCACCGCGGTAGAGAACGGCAACTACAAGGGAGAGCAGTCCGTAACGTATACCGTTGTGCCCAAATCCCTGACGGATGACATGGTGACGCTGGAGACGAAGCAGTTCGTATATAACGGCACAAGGCAGGAGGCCGCTGTCACCGCCGTCAAGGACGGCGACGCCACGCTGACTGCGGGAAAAGATTACACAGTCGCTTATACCAGCGATGACAGCAATGCGCTGATCGCCGCCGGCGCCGTGACCGTCGTAGTCACCGGTCAAGGCAACTATGATGGCGATATCACGAAGACCTATGAGATCGCCAAAAAGCCTGTGACCGTGACGGCGGAGGGAACGAAGCGGTTCGGCGCCAAGGATCCCACTGTGGACAGTCCCATGGCGGACAATTGGCTCCGGACCACGGTGACCGGTCTCGTGAACGCGGATGATGTGAACCTTTTTGGGATCAAAGCTAAACGCGTTCCCGGCGCAAATGGGGAACTGCCCGGCACGTATGACATCGAACTGACAGTGGACGCCACAAAGGCGGCCAACTATGCCGTGACCGGCGATGACGGAGATGGCGTTTTTACCGCCACCATCAAGGATGCTTTCACCATCAGTACCAAGGCCGCGTTCACCGTGAGCCTGGGCGACGGCAAGAAGGACGCCAGCATCACCACCCACACATCGGGCAAAGTGGGCTATACCATAACAGGTAAGGATCTGATCTCTGACCTGCAAAACTATGTAGACGTGACCATGAACGTGGACGCCAAGGATGCAAGCGCCACCCTGAGCAGCCACGGCATCCAGGCCAAAAACGTCCCCGCCACGATCCCGGGCGCCGGCGGCTCCATCTCTATTCCCCAGGTGGACTACGCCTCCGGGACCATGACTTGGCAGTCCGGCCTGCCGGCGGGCGCCAAGCTGACGGTGACCGTTGCCAGCAAAAACGGGGCCAGCGCCTCCGTGATTTCCGCCAAGGCCGTGACGGTCACCCCCGTGGATGTCAACATGAAGATCACGTGGACTGCCGGCGCGAACCGGAATGCCTGCGAGGACGGCGATCCCTATGGCAACGGCCGGCTGCTGCTGGACGAGAACGGCACCATCACCATCGCCCCCGAGAAGGAAAGCGACAAAAAATCTGTGGGCGATGACGACTGGATCGAGCTGACTGTCGGCGGGAACAGGTATTACTACAGCACCGACAATGCTGATGACCTGGGCATCGATGCCAAACCCGACGCACATGGCGCCCTGACCCTGGACCTGGACCAGCTCAAGGCCCTGGTCGGCGCCACTGGGGAGGAGGGCGGCTGGTTCGGCCTCGACCCCACGGACGACTACCTGACCATCCGGGCGGTCCTGGTGGACAACGTGGGCCATACCTCCGAGTCCCACCATATAAATGTCGCCTTTGACACCGGCGCGCTGAAGACCGATAAGGCGCAGACTGTGGGCAACCGCACGTCCGGGGATGTGGTCCTGGATATTCTGGACAGCGTCAACGCGGTTCCCGAGGTGGGAGTCACAGTCGCAGGTGCCTTGGGTGCCGGCGTCACCAGCGAAGATATTGTCCCCTTTGTGGACGCGGACGGCACCCGCAAGCTTGTCTGGAAAAACGTCGGCAAGTGGCTGACCCCCGGAAATTTGCCCACCTCCGGCAGCATCACGGTCACCTTCCGTGACGCGGTGGGATATTTGGTGGAGCATGTGATCAACGTCGGCCCCAGCGAGGCTGTGACGGCGAACACCATCTTTGTACAGCCGATCATCGATGGGACCGTGCCCGCTAAGGCTTTGAGATTCTATGGCGACACCACCGCCTGGGAGGCATGCACGCTGACCGTCGGCGACAGCACATTCCCGATCGAACCGCTGCCCGGCGGCGCGTCCTATGACAGTGGGACCGTCAAGCAGTGGCAGCAGATCGTCACCCTCGGAGATATCAACTTCCCCGTAGGCGTGCCCACCACGGTGTCCATGGCCTACAACAATTTGGCCGGCGGCGAGGCATCCATTGAGATCACCTACAAGAATGAGGCCCAGACCCCTGTCATAGGCAGCGAGGTCGTGGCCGGCAGCGAGCTGCTGTGGGGCTACGTCGAGTCCGGCGCCACCGTCAGCGCCAGCGTTTACCACACTGACGAATCCGTGACCCAGATCCCCCAGGACAGCATCGCTGTGGACCAGTTCGGCTACTATTGCATCCGGCTGGGCCAGGCCCTTGCCGCCGGTGAGCAGGTGGTCATCTCCACCAGCGACTTCTGCGGCAATGTGAAATCCGTCACCGTTGACGTACAGGAAGACCTGACGCCCGACGCGGCGGCGGAGCTGCTGGGCGCCAACGTGGTGGGTGAGATCGGGGGGGATATATATCACCGGTTCGCCACCCCCGTGGATCTGGCGGCCCTGGCCGCGTCCGAGGATAAGAGCATGACGCTGCCCATCCTGGCCTATAAGGGCATTGAGATCGGCACCATGACCTTCGCGCTGGACGATCAGGATCAGCTGCAGGTGGATTATGACATCAAGGCCATCAGCTACATCCCCGACGACGCGAAGGCGTATCTGGGCACCTTCGAGGGCAAGCCGACCATCGAGACTCTGGTCGAGGGCAGCCTGCCCGTGGCCGTCGAAAAGCTGAAGGCCAATCCCTCCGGAAGCCTGTCCGCCATCGACGTGAGCGCCTATAAGAACGAGGACGGCGAGTACAGCGGCGTTATCTGGCTCCAGGCCCGGTTCGACGTCGATATGGGCGTTGACAGCTATGTCAGCCGCGGCAGCCGTGACACCCGTTTCTATCGCTGGCTGACCGAGTCCCTCCAGACTGAGGATCTCCTGGGCGCTGTGTATCAGGAGACGTCCGCCTACGAGGAAAACATGACGTATTACAGACTGTACCAGAGGTTTGAAAACATTTCCCGGCATTCCTGAACTTCATGACCCCATAAGGCCGGGCCGGCTTCCGGCCGGCCCGGCCAAGGCGTGAGTTCGTGTTTCAGAGCACGGCGGGAGAACGCACTCCCGCCGCTGTGCCCTGCGCGGCTCGGGGCCGCGCAGGGCACAGCGGCGAAAAGCGATCAACAAGAGGAGAGACGAAAATGAAACGGATCATAGGGACTGGTTTGATTTGGCTGCTGGCGCTGCTGCTGTTGTCGCAGACAGCCTTTGCCGCCGACGGAGGACAGGTGAGCCGCGTCACGCTCAACCAGGTCCAGCAGAACGGCCAGGATTTGACGATGTATGTGAACCTGTACGATACGAGCGGAGAGCCCGTCACCGGTTTGCTCGATCCGGCTCCGTTTCTCGTCCAGGTGGACGAGAACGCCAATGCCGCCACCGTGGACGGCGTGCAGAGCTATGATCCGGCCACACAGGGCATCCACTACGTTTTCGCCGTGGATGTGTCCCGTTCTTTGCTGTCCTATGGAGACTATGTGATGGGGCAGGTGCGCGACGGCCTCAGAGCCTTTGTGGGGCAGATGGGGAAAAACGATACGGCGACCATCATCACCTTCGGCGACCTGGTCACCGAGCGGCTGGCCGACACCGGCGACCAGGCCGCCATCCAGGCGACCATCGACGGCATCCAGCCCAGCGACTACAATACGGCGCTGTACGAGGGCGTCCTCACGGCGGCCCGCGCCGCCAACAAAGGCGGACGCAGCGCCGTGGTGGTCATCACCGACGGAAAAAATGCACCGGTCGATCCCAACAGCTCCCCCAGCACAGACGACATCTTCGCGCAGCTCCAGGCGGCCCAGGTCCCCCTGTACTGCATCGGCATCACCGACGGTAATGAAGGCTTGGACAGGCCCACCCTGGTGAATCTGTCTGACGCCACCGGCGGCGCCGAATTTGACGGTCCCGCCGACCAGGTCATCAACAGTCTGAACAGGATATACGCCATCGTCAGCGGCGCGCTCCAGCTGCACGCCACCCTGTATAACCCGGACGGAAAGACCGGCTTCAGCGAACTCAGCAGATTCCAGGTGGGCTACCAGAGTGACAGCTTCATTCCCAGCAACGTGCTGGAGCAGCTCGTCAACTGGACCAACGTCCCGGCTCCCCCGGCGGAGGTCACCCCGACGCCCGTCCCGCAGATCTCGCTGGAGATCGACGAGAGCTCCCAGACAGTCACCCCCGGCCCGGACGGCACCGCCGTGATCTCCGGACTGGTGGCCGTGGAGCAGGGCGTGGTGGGGCCCGACGTCCTGTCCATCACCGTCAACGACGAGCCTTGGGCTTTCACCTCCCCCCCGATGCCCAACGGCAATGACTATACCTTCACCGCCCAGGGCGTGGTTCCCAGCAACACCAGTCAGCTGAATGTCAAGGCCGTCGTGCAGACCGACGACGGCGGCAGCAGCGTCGTGTCCCGCGTGGCCAGCGTGGCGGTGCTGGTCCCTACGGCGACGCCCGAGCCGATACTGACCGTGGAATTGGATGATCTGGGCCGGGACATCGAGTATGCGCCCGGCGCGACCGTGGACATCAGAGGCACCATCAACACCGCCCAGGGCAATGTGGACCCGGCCAATATGGTCCTGTATGTCAACGACCAGCCCTGCGAGATGACGGTGTCTACGCTGCAGGCGAATCGATACGAATTTGAAGCGGAGGCCGTGCTGCCTGACGAGGTCGTGTCCGAGCTGAAGGTGCGGATCGTGCTGGACGGCGCCGACGTGCGTTCCCAAACCCAGAGTCTGCCTCTTGTGACGCCCAGCCCGGTCCCCGACCCGGAGCTGGCGCTCACCCTGGACGAGGAAAGCGTCGTATATGAAAGCGGCCAGCCCCTGACGATCACCGGCAACATCGAGGTCACCTCCGGCGAGGTGGACCCGGAGGATATGGCTCTATACGTGAACAGCGCCCGGTGGACCATGACGCTGGAGCCAATGGGCGACGGAAGCTACTCCTTTAAGGCGTCGCCGGAGCATGAGCTGCTGGGCGACGTGAACAAGCTGGCTGTGCGGGTGCGGCTGGAGAGCAATAACCAGATCAGCTCGGAGCAGGTGACAGCGGCTGTCGTCACGCCCGAGCCGCCCGCTACGCCTGCCCCGACCGCACGGCCCAAGGTAACGCCGCCGCCCACCGCGGCTCCCACTACCGCGCCCGTGGTGGACACGGAGGAGGAGCAGGCCTCCGGAATCCCCATCTGGGCCTATGTAGCCGGAGGCGTCGCGCTGCTGGCGATTTTGGCGGTGATCATCCTTGTGGTCGTCAAGCGCGGGAAGTCCGACGACGGCATCACCCCCCTCAACGACCTGCCCGAGCGCGATCCCGGCGACCCCCGCATCACCGGCGGGACCGTCCGCGGTGACGACGACAGTCCTTTCAGCACGTCTACCGTGCGGGACGGAACAGTCCGGGACGATCCCATGAAGGCTGGGCCCTCCGGTGAGGCTTTCGTCAACGACACGCCCTCTGGCGGGAACCACTCCGCTGGCGGCACGATCTCTCTGGATGGACCGACCGGCGGCACCGTACGCCTGGACGATGAGACCGGCGGCACCGTGCGCCTGGACGAGGAGCGCTGGGGCCTTGCCGTCAGCATAGAGGAGCAAATGGACGGCCGGGCCAGGCAGCCGCGCCGGAGGATGATGAGCGCCGGCGACGAGCTGATTCTGGGCCGCGGCAGCTCTACGGACCTGCAGGTGGACGATCCCGCCGTATCCACCAGGCACCTGAGCCTTACATACGATGGGGAGAGCCTGTTCGTGACGGATCTGGAGTCCAAAAACGGCACCCGGATCAACGGGGAGAGGATACCTGTGGGCGAGTCCCGAAAGCTGGAGAGCGGGGACGCTGTCCGCATTGGAAAAACAACGCTGACATTCAGCTTTGATAAGCCGGAGCTGTATTGATTTGCCTCGCCGGCCGGCCGCCCGTGCGGTCTGCCGACGTGCAGTGCAGTTGACAGGGCAGAGACGAAGAGGTAGATGCTATGCGTATGCGTAAAGGTATGCTTGGACTGCTGTTGGCCGCGCTTCTGCTGGCGTCTGTTTCAGGCGCCGCCTGGGCGGCGGATGGGCCCCGTGTAATTGGGGAGGAAGCCAGCAGCGGCTCGCTGGAGTACGCCGTGAACAAGGCGAGAAGCTCGTCCTCAGCCGTGGCGCTGGTCCTGAAGCGGATCGCCGGCGTCTACGGAGAAGATTCGGTGCGCGTGCAGAGCGCCCTGCCAGGAAAGAACTATTCCCTGGTCAAGCCGGACGATGGCGTTGTCATGCTGGAGACGGACGGCGTGAAGCGCCTTGTCTTTGTGGAGGACGCGGAGGGGAAGAAGGTCCTGTGGGCCGGCGCATTCTCCGGCGGAAAGCAGGCGCCGCGGGCCATGCTGTCCTGGCAGCCGCAGGAGGCGTCCGACGGCGGGGAGAAGGGCCTGACCCTTGACCTGTCGGAGGTGCAGAACGCCTGCGAAAGCCCCCTGCTGGTCCAGGTCGCCCCCGATGATTCTACATACGTCGTCGCATCTGACGACGATGACAGCGGGCTCTATCATATGGACGGTGAGGCGGCCAACTGGTTCGTCCTGATCGGTATTGGAAAGGAAAACAGCCGGGACTACCTCTGGGCGGGCGTCATTCCCGGCGGCGACGGGCAGGTGACCGCGGTATTCCAGGTCCGCTCTGAGGATTTTTTTGACCCTGGCCGGATCTTGCAGTCAACGCCGGTGCCTGTGGCGGAACCAATGGCAGAACCAACAGCAGAGCCCACACCCGAACCCACGCCGACGCCCACGCCGGAGCGGAAGTATACCGTGACGGTCGAGCAGAGCACGGCCGTGTATGACGGACAGCCCCACGAGGCTCAGGTGACTTCGGAGGAGGCGGGCGTAACCTATTCCTATGTCCTGTGCAGGAAAAATGACTGGCGGCCCGGAGAAAACTGGGAAAAGGGTCTGCCGCGGCGGACGGACGCGGGCGAGACGTGGGCCTTTATCCGGGCGGAAAAGGCCGGCGCCGCGGCGTCCTATGTGGATGAAAACGGCAAACCGATGGACTGGGGGAAGGAATACGTGAAGGTGCGGCTCAGCGTGGAACCGGCCCCGGTCACGCTATCCCTTTGGGCCGAGCAGGAGAGCGGCGCGGTCTATACCGGCGCAGAGCAGACGCTGCAAATGCGCTTCCAGGCGGAGCTGGCTGAGGACGACGGGCTGTTTGACCTGCAGGCGCTGACGCGGGCGGATGGCTGGGTGAGCGAGGCGCGGGTCACCGGCAAGGACGCCGGGGACTACCCGATCGACCCAACGGACGAGCAGCTGGCGTTTATCCGGTCGTTTGACCCCAACTTTGACGTCACAGTCCGCTGGAAGAAGTCTGCGGCCAGGATCGAACCGCTGGCCGTACGGCTGGAGAGCGCCTCGGCAGCGGCGGTTTACGATCCCGTCGGCCAGCCGCTCACCGCGGACGATCCCATCAAGGGCGTCCAGGACCTGGCGACCGGGGACTATTTCAGCGGAGATCTGGTGGCCGCGGGCAAACAAACCCAGGCGGGCGTGGGGCGAAACACCATCGTGCTGAGCGGCAGATTTGCGGAACGCCAGCACAACTATGCCTTCGATCTGGAGGCGGACGCCGGCGTGTTGGTGGTCTTCCCTCAGAGCATCAGCAAGGACGATGAGGCCTGGGACCCGGAAAAGGCCGATGAGATGGCGGCCGCGTACGCCGACACGCCGGATAGTGAACTGCCTGGCTGCTATACCGGGATGCAGGTGGAACTGACCGAGGATACATTCGACTATGACGGCGCGGAAAAGGACGTCGGCGTTCGGTTTCTAAACCGACAGGGGACGGCGCTGAAGCTGACGGAAGGAACGGATTATACGCTGGGCTTCTTCCGGGACGGAGAGCCGACCGAGGACCTGTCCAGCCCTGGCGTCATCACGGTCCTGATCGAGGGGATCGGCAATTACCGCGGCAAGGTGGAGCAGAGCGTGCGCATCACCATGTCGGATAAGAACGCGTCGGTGGACCTGGACGGCTGGGTCTATGACGGCACGGCGGCGGGCAGCGCGGCCCACGAGCCGGTGGTGAACGGTCCGGACGCGGAGCCTGAGTACACGTACTATGACGAGAGCAATAAGAAGGTCCCCGCGCCCTCAGATGCGGGTACATACACCCTGACGGTCTCCTGGCCGGAGACGGACATATCCCCGGCGATGGAGGCGAAGTGCCGCTTCACCATCAGCCCCGCGGAGGCGACGATTTATGCCGGCGGAGGCGAGAAGACATATGGCGACAGCGACCCTGTGCTGAAGGCCGCGAAGGTGGAAGGACTGCTGGAGGGAGACAGCATCTCCTGCTCCATCGAGCGTGCAGAGGGTGAGGACGCGGGCGTCTATGACACGTTCCCCACGGTGAATGAGGCACAGGATGATTACCTGGTGACCTTTGTCAACGGCAGTTTCCGTATCCATCCCCGGCCGCTGGACGACGGGGGCGTGGAGGTCCTGTGGCAGGGAGAAGAGCCGGAGCTATGCTGGAACGGCGAGCTTTTGGCGCCCGGCAGGGACTACACCGTGCAGGTGGACGAGGACGGCGGCGTGCAGCGGGCGGTGCTTACCGGCAAGGGCAACTTCATCGGGCAGCGCACCGAGACGCGGGAGGTGGCCGCAGAGGCGGCGCTGTCCCTGACGGACGGGGACGGCGCGGCCCTTCCGGCGGAGGGGCTTGCCGTGGGTCTCGACGGCGTTCTGGCCGTGGACGGCACTGTGCGCCTCAACATCCCCGTGGACAGCGACCGGCTCGCCGTGCAGGTCAACGGTCAAAAGACGTCCCCCCAGTGGACCGGGGTGGATGAGGTGACGTACGCCTTTGCCCTGCGGATGGACGATCCGGGCGGCGACGAGCTCCGGGTCAGCGTCCTTCTGGACGGGGAGGAAGCGGACGCGCAAAGCGCACAGGTCCGGCGCGGGAATAGGGCCGTGCTGTGGATAGTTCTGACGGCGGCGCTGGCGGTATGCTCGCTGGCGTGCCTGGTCGCCTGCCTGTATCTGGCGAAGTACCTGCGCCGTGAGCGCGAAAAGCTTTTGGACGAGACCGGCCGGCACAGTACCCGCACCATCCGGATGAGCAACGACGAGGACGGTTGATTGCCGCGGGTCCTGCGCGAAAGGAGCGAAGTATGGGCATCAAGGTCGAGGCCGCCGCGTACAGCAGCATTGGCGGCAGAAAGAACAACGAGGACAATTTCTACCTGAACGGGCCTTATCTGAAGCAGGAGCAGATGGACCGGGGCGGCAAGGTCGCCGGGTCAAACGAGCAGCGCCTGCAGGTCTACGCGGTGTTTGACGGCATGGGCGGCGGAGACCTGGGAGAATATGCGTCTTCCTATGCCGCCGGCGAGCTGAAAAAATACCACGACAGCTGCGAGCATGTGGACAATGCCGACAACCTGCGGGGGTTCCTGACAGAGGCCTCCAAGGGGATCGACAAGATCGCCCTGGAGCACGGTCTGCGCAGCGGCGCCTGCGGCAGCACCGCGGCGATCCTGATCATCGGGGACTGGTGGTACAGGACGGCCCACGTGGGCGACAGCCGGATCTATCTGCTGCGCGGCGGGGAGCTTCAGCGGCTGACCAAGGACCAGTCCGAGGTCCAGCGGCTGGTGGACGAGGGCAAGATCACCCTGGACGCGGCCTGGTCCCACCCCAGGAAGAACGTCATCACCCATCACCTGGGCATGCCGCTGCGCACGGGTACACTGCAATCTGTGATCGGCGACCGAGCGCCCCTGCAGGTGGGCGACTGCTTCCTGATCTGCAGCGACGGCGTCAGCGATAACCTGCGGGACAGCATGATCCGTGAGGCCCTGGACCCCTCCGCCAGCGCAGAGGAAAACGCGGAGAACGTGGCTCGGCAGGCAAAGCAGAACGCGGACAAAATGGGGATCGAGTCGGATAACATCACCGCCGTTGTGCTGAAGGTGCGCCAGGTGGCCGGCAGCGGCGAGGCCGCCCGGCGGGTGCGCAGACTCCAGGCAGGCCAGCGGCTGCTGGCCGTTCTCTCCGCCCTTTTCGCCTTGGGCGCGGCGGGCTCGCTGTATTACCTGCTCCGGCTGCTGCGGTGAGCCGCGGCGCCGGTATGCCGGGATCGGGATAAATCATAAAGCACGAAAGCACGGGAGTCAGGCTTGTGGACGAGATAGAGTTAGACGAACAGTTAGTAAAACGGCTATTGCAGTACAACAAGGCCGGCTTTTTTGGTCAGTGGAAACTGGACGGTTCGCCGCGGGACGCCTGCATTGGAGGGGGGTCCTACGGCAGGGTGTTTGCCGTGTCCAAAGAGTCCGCCAATATGATGGAGCACGGGGCGACGGCCAAAAGGTCCGCCACGATGATGGAGCATGCGGCGATCAAGGTCATCCCCATCGACGAGGGTGATCCGCGGGTACGGAGGCTCCAGGGCCGCACGGCCCGGCAGGCGCAGCTGAACAAGCTTCGGAAGGATGCCGAAACGGAGATCCAAATCAGCGAGCGGCTCAAGGGCGCGCCGAATATCGCGTATTTCCACGACGCGCAGATCATCCAACGCACGGATACCGAGCTGGATAGCTGGGATGTGCTGATCTGGATGAATAAGCTTACCCCTCTGAAAAAGCGATTTGAAGATGGGGCGTTCCGCGCCGATCCGAAGCGTTACCGGCTGGAGATCCTGCGAATTTGGCGGGATATCAGTGTCGCGCTGAAGGTCTGCGAGCGCCAGGGCATCATCCATGCGGACGTCAAGCCGGACAACATACTCTTCAGCCGGGATTACGACTATTATATGCTCTGTGATTTCGGCGTGGCCGTCCAGGGCGGGACCTTCACGAATCAGCGGCAGGGGACGTACCCCTATATGTCGCCGGAGATGTTCTACCAGCGGGGCGGCGACAGCCGGGCGGATATGTTCTCCCTGGCGGTGGTGATCTATGAGAAGCTCCGTGGCAGCGTGCCCACGGAGCATCTTGAGATAGACAGGATCAAGCGCGGCGATCTGGTGAAGCAGCCCGTGCCCGCTATCAAGGGTATTGGAGATGATATAAACAGCGCGCTGCTCAAATGTCTGGAGGCGGACCCGGCCCGGCGCTATCCGAACATGGGCGTGTTGGAGGAGGTAACGTCTCAGCTGTACAGCCGCTACCGGGCGGACAGCGGCCAGGCGCCGAAGCCAAAGAAGCTGCTGGTCCCGATCGCCGCCGGAGCGGCCGCGGTGATCGTGCTGGCGGCGGCCATATCCATGCTGGGCGGGCGGGACAAACAGTCTGCCGAAACACGCGTGCCTGCCGCAGAGGTCACGGCCGCGCCCACGGCGGAACCCACGGCTGAGCCCACGGCGGAACCAACGGCAGAGCCAACGGCGGAACCAACGGCAGAGCCAACGGCGGAGAAGGCTGACGGGAACGGAGAGGATGCCATGGAGTCCGCGGCGCATACAGACGTTGCGGCGCCGGAGGACGTTTCCGCCATGGCGGCGGGTACCATTGTGAAGGCAGCGCCGGAGCCCACCCCAACGCGGTCGCCGACGCCGACCCCGACGCCGACGCCGGAGCCCACGCCGGTGCCGGTCATGACTCTCGCGCTGGAGGAGAGCTCGGTGGTATCCGGCCGGGGCGAGGTGACTGTTCACGGCACCGTAGCCGTGGAGGGAGAGCTGGCGGACGAGGATCTGCAGGTATCCCTGAACGGATACGGCGCGGAGACGCGATGGACAGCCGCCGAGGGTGGCTACGCGTTCACCGCATCCCTGGACATGGACCTGGAGGGAGCGGAGGCGCTGGAGGTCGCCGTCCTTGCCAGGAACAGCGATGGGGTCGAGCCCGTCAGCCAGGTGCTGCCGGTGACAGAACCCGAGCCCGAGCCTGAGGCTGCGGCGCAGCCCTTTGCGCCGCTTGTGCTGGAGGGCCTGGACGCGTTGGACGGCTCCTGGGTCGGGCCTGACAGCGTGCTGTCTCTGGCAGGCAGCGCCCAGCCGGGGACGGCGGTGGACGTTGCCGTAAACGGCACAGTCCTGGGCAGTTACGCCGTGGAGGATGACGGAGCCTTTGCGGCGGATATCCTCCCTGTGTCCCTGGCGGAGGGGGACGATCTGATCTCCGTCAACTACTCCCAGGCGTCGCAGGCGGACGGCGACTACCTGACCGAGTTTACCGTGCGCTATGACGCCACGGCGCCGCAGATCGAGGTCCAGCAGACCATCGACCAGTTTACCGCGCAGCTGGACGTGACCGTCCGGGATCAGGACAGCGCTTGTCGGCTCTGGCTGACGGTGGACGGAGAGACGGTACTCGAGACGGTGGCCCGGGACGGCGCGGCGAAGCTGGAGGGCCTGGACGAGATGGGCCTTTCGGAGTCCAGCGTTATCCAGCTGTCGGCGCGGGACAGCGCGGGCAACCAGAGCGATGTCCCCATCGTCTATGTTTGGCAGAAAGCGGCCATTGGGATAGACGGTCTGGAGGAACTGGGGAGCCGGATCTACGGCCCGGCCCTGCCCGCCGTCAGCGGTACGGCGGACCCGAATGCCGCGCTGGAGGTCGCGTGCGGCGCTGCCGTTGTGCCGGTCACGGCGGATGGAGAGGGCAAGTTCAGCTGGCAGATCGACCCGGCCGCCGTGGCGGAGGGGGAGAACACCGTCTCCGTCCGCTATGCCGGGGAGGAGCCGACTGTCACCTTTACGCTCCATGTGGACGCCACGGCGCCCGCTGTGACTCTGTCAGCAGAGAAGGTCCTGCCCGGGGATGATGTGACGGTGACAGTCTCCGGCGAGGAGGGGCCCTGTACGCTGCGCGTGGAGGCGGCCAACCCGGATGACCAGACGGCCAACGTGTATGACCAGCCCGTACCGGCGGATGGCTATGTGTTCCACGTGCCTGACGATGCGGCGGCCGGAGACGGCTATACCGTCACGGTGACCGACCAGGCGGGCAACGAGACATCCGTGCCTCTGCAGTTCATCCAGGCGGTGACGGTGACCAACGCCGACGAAATAACGGGCAGGACATGGGGCGCGACTGAACCGACTAACACGCTGGACCTGCACCTCGCCTTTGACAGCGGCGCGAGCATCGCCGTGTGGGTCAACGGGACGCTGATCCCGGAGGCGACCCCGACGGAGGATGGGACCGTGACGCTGAGCAGCGAGATGCTGTCGGATGGGGAGAACACCATCCGGATCGGCTACGCGGAGGACAGCGGCTACCCCCCGGAGGTCATTGACAGGACGGCGGCCGCGCTGACGGTGTACGCGGACCTGCAGGTACCCGCCGTGGAGGTGGAGCCCACCAGGCTCACCCGCGACACGGAACAGATCGTGGTCCGGGTCAGCAACGAGCCTGAAGGTTTTTACTCGGCCCTGTTGGTCGACGGCGCCGTTGTGGCGGATAGCAATGTCGTTCAGGGGGAAGAGACCGCCATTACGGGCCTGCGGGACATGGATCTGAGCAGCGCGGCCGAGATCAAGATCGGGGTGATGGACGCCGGCGGCAACACTGTGTCGATCCCGCTGCAGTACGAGAACACCAGCGAGGCGGTGGAGGCGTACGCGCTGTCGGACACGACCGACCTGGGCAGCGCGAAGCCCGGGGAGGACCTGCCGCTGCAAGTATGGGTCATCTGCAAAAGCGTCGACATGAACGATGGCTATATCTCCATGCGCCTCACCGATCCTGCCGACGAAAGCAAGAGCGTGGATATTCCGATCTATAAGAAGTGGCGCGGCGATCCCCTGGGAGAGAAGGAATACAGCGAGTTGATAGGCAAGGCCGCCGGACAGGGCGTGAAGGTGGACGAGGGCTACGCCAAGAGCGCCTATCTTATCAAGGGCCTGACTGTCCCGGAGAACTGCCCGGGCGGCGAGCTGAAGCTGGAGGTGGTCTGTGAAACCGAAAACAATCCCGACGGCATCCCCTGGACCGTGGGCACCGTTACCGTGGACGCGGAGACGGACCTGTCTGTGGAGCCGTATTTCAACGAGGAAGCGCACTATGCCATCGGGCTGGATGAACCGATCCAGCCGGTCTTCCGGGCGGACTGCATCGTGCTGACGGGCTGGATCTACAGTGAGAAGGACCCCCAGTTCAACTCCTTTGTGCTGAGCTATGCCGGCAATGAATTCCGAGGCTACTTTACCTATGAGGACTTTGAAAAGCTGGAGCTGTACCCGCGTGAGGACGTGGAGAAGCTGCTGGACGGGCACGACGTCGCCGGTGGGCAGCCCATGACCGGCTATGGCTTCATCCTGCGTCTGAACCTGGCGGACCATCCGGATAACATCGGCGTGATGAGCATGGCCAACGGACAGTACACGATCCAGCTGTCTTCCTCCAACGAGACGGCGGAGGCGTGGGAGACCGCCAAGGCCGAGATCACCATCGACAGCGGCGCGCCGGATGTGGAGGAGAAGACTTTGGAAGACGTCATTGAGAACTGGAAGCCGTCTGAGCCGACGTCTTAGCCGGAGCAGAGATAATCTCTGGCACAGGAAAAGATTGCAGTCCTATTCTGTGAAACGCTTTGGGCGGTCCGGCTTGGATGTGGAATATCGAACTATGATATTGATAAGAGAAAGACGACCCACAACGATCGACTGGGAAGCATGTCACAACCTATACAGGATCGATGTGGAACTCTCGGCCGCCTCATAGCTCCGGATCGACCATGGAATATAGCGGGAGCGGTGGGATCTGACCTGCGTTGCGGCGCCTGGATCAAATTGCCGCCCTGTGGGCGGCAACTATATCCACGACCTTATGCAAAAGGAAATGGCGTGACACCCGCCACGCCAGTCAAAAAATCAACATTGTACTGTCTTATGACAGCCCCCTCTGAAGCCCGGTGCTCGTAAGACAGTATGACCCCGAAAAATGAACATCTGGCAACTGCCTTAACAAGCAAAATGGACGATTCCGGCTATGCCGAGATCGTCCATTTTTCGCATATGGGCGCCCACATGCATTGCTTGCCAGGATTTTGACTGCCGTTTTTGTCCCTGCCGCATTTGTGGCACTTGAAAATTTGTCCGCACTCTGCTATCATGATTTAAAGTGAAACAATCACCCTGTTCATCCCATCCAGGAGGTCGCCATGAGCGAGGAAGTAGACAAAACTGAATCCAGCCTTTCAGAGAAAGACCAGAAGATCCTCTCCATGCTAACCCCCGGTGAGCGCATCATCCTGGAGCGTCTGCTGGAACTGCACCCCTCGGATGAAGCCTTCGACCTTTTCGAGATAATGCGGAGCGAGAAGCCCAGCGATGAAATGCCTACATACTACTTTTCCAATCCCGACCCGTATTTTGAGCGGGAGCCGCTTCCTGTGGACCATGAAGATCATGAAAAACAGATAGACGAAACCGGAACGTTTCACGTCCAGAACTTCTCCGCAGACGAACTGCCGGAGATCACGCTGACCAAAGCGTCGGAATGAGCAAACGAGCCAATTCTAACAAGGCAGCGCCCCAAAAAGGAAAGTTCACGACTTGCAACAAAGAGGGGTCAAGCCCGCCGGAGCGTCTTCCGGTCAATCGTGCGGCTGCCGCCAAGCAGTACCACTGCGGCCCTGCCGATGGTGAACAAGTGCGCACTTTGGAACCGGCTGACATCTTGAAGCGGTTTCCTTTGCGTGCTATAATGGCCGCAAAACGGCCATTATATATGATTTAAGGCAGTTTTGCTCCCGGCTTACGCCGGAACCGCAAAACATGCCACATTATAGCATCTCGCCTCCGGCGATATGCTATAATTTCAGCATAGTCAAAGAAAACGACAAATCGGAAGTTGTGGAGGCGCCTATGGCTAAAGTTTCATTTTGCGATTTTGACCCAAAAAAATCAGAGGTCCTTTTGCCGCAAATGTTTCATATTCTATCTACGAATATGGGCAAAATAGCGCCGACAGGTAACAGCTGCGAAGAAGACATGAAAATTTGGCTATCCTATATGACATCAGAGAAAATAAAAGAGACACAGATCCTTCTGATGTATGATGGCGAAGATCTGGTAGGATATTTTCAGTATAGTATTCGCGAAGATATTATACTGATCGAGGAAGTTGAGATCGCACCAGAGTATCAGCGGACATTCCTTTTTTATCACTTTCTGAAATATGTCAGCAGCATCATCCCGGAAAACATAGAGTATGCAGAGGCATATATCAATAAGCATAATTCCAATTCACAACGGATCGCCCAAAAACTTGGAATGCAGATCGTGGGAGAAAGTCCGAACGGACACAGTTTCCGTTATCGCGGGGAAATATCTTCTTTCAAAAAAATACTTCGCTGACTTCCTGCGTGTATGGCTATATAAAAGGGGCGTGCCCGCCCATCGGCGTGTCATGTCCCTGTTTGCTTTGTGCCTGTTCTCCTTACAGCCGGTCATCCGTGTAAACGGTACGATCTCCGATGAGCGGTTCGCGTCCATGAGCAAGTCCTATGAGGACGAGCAATCGCAGCTTAAAAAAGAGGTTGAAACGCTCACCAAAGAGATAGCCCAGCAGACGCAGAAGGCCGATGATGTGGAACGCTTCATAGCCCAGGCGCACAAATACGTTGGTCTGGAAGAACTGACGCCGTATGCACTGCATGAGCTGGTCAAGGCCATCTACATCGAGACCCCGGACGATAGCAGCGGCAAGCGTCGCCAGAGCATCCATATCTCATACGACTTTGTGGGGTTCATCCCCATCCAAGAGCTTATGCAAGAGGAAATGGCGTGACACCCGCCACGCCAGTCAAAAAATCAACATTGTACTGTCTTATGACGCCCCCTCTGACGAGGGGGCTGTCAGCGCTCCGCGCTGACTGAGGGAGAGATATTTGAATATCACCTTATTGAAGCCTCCCCTGTGTAAGGGGAGGTGGCACGGCGAAGCCGTGACGGAGGGGTTGTTACCAGTCTAAAGCTTGGTAACGATCCCCCAGTCTCGTCGCCGCTCGCTGGGCTAGGCCGTGATTTGCCGCAAGCGGCAAACCCCGGATAGCCCGCGGCGTCTCCTCTCCCCACGCGACAAGCGTGCCGCGTGGGGACCCCAAAAGGCCGGCGCCAGCCCCCTTTACACAAAGGGGCCTTTCATAAAGGTTGCCGCCCGAGGGCGGCAATTTGATTTTGCGGCGTCAGCCGCTACCATATCGAAAGCCCCCCTTGTCAAAGGGGGGTGCCCGCCATCGGCGGGCGGGGGGATTGTCTCTCCGCTTTTCGTCAAACACACAAGGGAGCGTGGCATGTCACGCTCCCTTGTCCATTTCTTATTCTCCCGCCAGCAGGTCCGCGGCGGCCTCCGGGAAGCCCCGGCTGTCCTCCGGCCGGGAGAACAGCAGCTTGTCCTCCTGCGCCACCCGCACGCCCCGTGCGCTGATACGCACCCGCCGACAGGCGCCGGGCCCGAACAGCTCGTCCATCGCGGCTTTATACGTCTCGAAGCATTCCTCCGGCATCAGGGCCTGGACGTACCCGGCGAAGCCGCCGCTGTGTACCCGCCACGCGCCCTTGCCGTCCAGTATCTGGCCCGAGGTCTCCAGCCCCCATATGAGCCCGTCGCCGCAGATCTCGTTCCGGGCGTTGCGCAGCAGCATCTCCGAGCTGCGGCCGGACTGGTTCATCAGCTCCATGTACCGCCCGCCGTCCCGGAGCCCTAAGGCGTCCGCCATGGACGCGACCCGCCATGTCTCGTCGAAAAAGTGTCTGGCCCGCATCCACTTGGGGTCGTCCTGGTGCTTGGGCCATTCCTCGTTGAACACCGGCCCCCGGACCATCGCCAAAAATGGCTCGCCGAAAAACCGGGCCACCTCCGCCATATCCTCGGATATCTGGGCATACTCCGGCGCGGCCTGGGATTCGCTGCCGCCGGTGTCCGTCAGGCACATGACCAGGCCCAGGGATTCAAAGTCGCACTGGATGGGCACGATCTTGTTTTCCAGCAGGTCCACGTACACCACCCCGCCCATGGCGCAGGGCAGCGGGTCGGACAGGCCGCAGGGCTTGCCGTACCACCGGGACTCCACCCGCTGGACCATCCGGGCCAGCTCCTCCGGGTCGATCTGCGCGCCGGAAAACGTCGCCAGTATATAGCCTATGAGCACCGTGAACGCCGAGGAGGAAGACAGCCCCTGCCCCGGCTTTAAGTCGTTGAACACATACGCGTCAAAGCCCCGCAGGCCGGAAACGCTCTGGCCGATCTCCCCGACCATGCCGCGCACCAGCGCCGCGGAGCTGCCCTGCTCCTTCTCGTCCGGCCAGGGCCGGCTCAGTTCCACTTCGATGGGGTCAAAGCCCCGGCTGAACACACGGATAACGCCGTCGTCGTTGGGCTCCGCCTCGGCCGCCACGCCCACGTCCAGCGCCGCCGCCATCACGCGGCCCCGCTGCATATCCGTATGGTTCCCGGCCAGCTCCATGCGCCCCGGGCAGAAAAATCGCGTCATAAGTCCCTCTGCCGCTTTCTTTTTTGCGTTTTTGCATTATTCATCATTATATAATTGCTTTCCGTGCGAATCAACGCTATAATGTGTAAATAAAATTACAAAAATTAAAATTCATTTGCTTGTGGAGGACGCTATGGACAGAGACAAAAAGCTGAATTTCACGATGCTGTGCGATTTTTACGAGCTGACCATGGGCAACGGCTATCTCGCGGCGGGGATGCAGGACCGGATCACCTACTTCGACCTGTTCTTCCGCTCGGTGCCGGACGGGGGCGGCTTCGCCATCGCGGCCGGCCTGGACCAGGTCATCGACTACATCCGGGACCTGCACTTCGACCCCGACGACATCGCGTATCTGCGGGGCAAGAACTGCTTCTCCGAGGAATTTCTGGACTATCTTGCCAACTTCCAGTTCACCGGGGACATCTGGGCCGTGCCGGAGGGCACGCCGGTGTTCCCGCGGGAGCCGCTGATCGTGGTCCGGGCCCCGGCCATCCAGGCCCAGCTTTTGGAGACGTACATGCTGTGCGTGATGAACCACCAGAGCCTGATCGCCACCAAGGCCAACCGGATCGTCCGTGCGGCCAAGGGCCGGACGGTGCTGGAATTTGGCTCCCGCCGGGCCCAGAGCTCCTCCGCCGCCATCGTGGGCGCCAGGGCGGCCTACATCGGCGGGTGCGCCGGGACGGCCTGCGCCATCTCCGACCAGCTCTACGGCGTGCCGGCGGGGGGGACCATGGCCCACGCCTGGGTGCAGATGTTCGACACGGAGCTGGACGCCTTCCGGGCCTACTGCCGGACCTATCCCGACAAGAGTACACTGCTGGTGGACACTTACGACACGCTGCACAGCGGCGTGCCCAACGCCATCCGGGCCTTTGACGAGATATTGAAGCCCCTGGGCATCAAAAAATGCGGCATCCGCCTGGACTCCGGGGACCTGGCCTATCTTTCCAAGCAGGCCCGGAAAATGCTGGACGCGGCGGGCTGGACCGAGTGCTCCATCACCTGCTCCAACGCCCTGGACGAGTATCTCATCCGGGACCTGCTGAGCCAGGGGGCGTGCATCGACTGCTTCGGCGTGGGCGAGCGGCTCATCACCGCCAAGAGCGACCCGGTGTTCGGCTGCGTTTACAAGCTGGTGGCCGTAGAAGATGGCCAGGGCCATATCACGCCCAAGATCAAGATCAGCGAGAACACCGCCAAGATCACCAACCCCCACTTCAAGAAGCTGTGGCGGTTTTACGCCCGGGACACGGGCAAGGCCATCGCCGACTACATGAGCCTGCACGACGAGCAGGTGGACGACAGTGCCGACATGGAGATATTCGACCCGGACGACACCTGGAAGCGCAAGACGGTCTATAACTTCCAGGCCAGGGAGCTGCTGGTCCCCATCTTCCGGGGCGGGGAGCTGGTCTACCGCCAGCCCACGCTGGAGGAAGTGAAGGCCTATTGTACACAGCAGGTGGACACTCTCTGGCCGGAGGTCCAGCGGTTCGAGAACCCCCACGGGTACTATGTGGACCTGTCCCAAAAGCTGTGGGACATCAAAAACGACTTGCTCCGGAGGTAGACATAATAACCGCCCACCCTGGGACAATGTGGGACATTTGGGACATATTTGGGACACATTTGGGACAAAACGGGACAAGAATGGGACAAGAAATGGACAAAACGGGCGGTCAATTTGCCCGGACGGAAATGCTGCTGGGCCGGCCGGCCATGGAGACCCTTGCCGGCGCCCATGTGGCCGTTTTCGGCATAGGCGGCGTGGGCGGCCATATATGCGAGGCGCTGGCCCGCAGCGGCGTGGGCAGCCTTGACCTAATCGACGCCGACCGGGTGAGCCTGACGAACCTGAACCGGCAGATCGTTGCCACCCACGCCACCCTGGGCCGGAGCAAGGTCCAGGTCATGCGGGAGCGTATCATGGAGATAAACCCCCAGGCCCAGGTGCGGGTCTGGGAGCGGTTCTTCCTGCCCGAGAACGCCGGGGAGTTCCCCTTCGACCAGTACGACTATGTGGCGGACGCGGTGGATACGGTGTCCGCCAAGCTGGCCCTGTCCCAGATCTGCGCCGGGGCGGGGGTCCCCCTCATCAGCTGCATGGGCGCGGGGAACAAGCTGGACCCCACGGCCTTCCGGGTGTCGGACATCTACGAGACAAAAAACGACCCCCTGGCGCGGGTGATGCGCCGGGAGCTTCGCAAGCGGGGCGTGGAAAAGCTGAAGGTGGTCTGGTCCGAGGAAACGCCCATCCGGCCTGAGAACGGGTCGGTCCCCGGCAGCACGGCATTCGTGCCCTCCGTGGCGGGGCTTATCATGGCCGGCGAGATCGTCAAGGACCTGACCGCCAATGTCAGGAGGGAACAGCGCCCATGAACGGGGAGATATTGGACGAGGCAGCCCAGAGGCAAAGGGCCGAAAACAGCCTCATCAAGAAGTTTAGAAAGCAGCTTTGGAGCCCCTTCACACGGGCGCTGATGGAGTATCAGCTCATCCGGGACGGGGACCGTATCGCCGTGTGCCTGTCCGGGGGCAAGGATTCCATGGTCATGGCCAAGCTCTTTCAGGAGCTTTTGCGCCACGGCAAGCAGAACTTCCAGGCCGAATTTCTGGTCATGGACCCGGGTTACAACGAGCCAAACCGGCGGATGATCGAGGAAAACGCCCGTATCTTAGGCGTACCCATCCATATTTTCCAGTCGGAGATATTCGACGTGACGGCCCAGGTGGGCGGCTCGCCCTGCTATCTGTGCGCCCGTATGCGCCGGGGGTATCTGTACAGTCAGGCCCGGGAGCTGGGCTGCAATAAAATAGCCCTGGGGCACCACTACGACGACGTGATCGAGACCATATTGATGGGCATGCTCTACGGCGGGCAGATCCAGACCATGATGCCCAAGCTGCACAGCACCAATTTTCCCGGCATGGAGCTGATACGGCCGCTGTACCTGGTCCGGGAGGCGGACATCATTCGCTGGCGGGACTACAACGGCCTTAACTTCCTCCGGTGCGCCTGCAAGCGCACGGAAAGCTGCGAGGCGGAGCAGAGCTCCAAGCGGGTCCAGGTGAAAAAGCTCATCGCGGACCTGGCCGCTCAGGACCCGGTCATCGAGAAGAACATCTTCCGCAGTGTGGAAAACGTGAACCTGAACACCGTCATCGCCTATAAAAAGGACGGGGTGAAGCGCCACTTTCTGGACGGGTACATCCAGCAGGGGTGAGGGTTTAATTCAACTGCTCCCCAACAGTCACGAAATTGGAGGCCACATAGCCGTAGCCGTCATTGAAGCGTATCTGATACCAGCCGTCCGACAGGCCGGCGGACACCATGGTCGCCCCGGCGTCCACGGTGGTAAGGACCTGATAGCCCGTGCCGGGGCCGGAGCGGACGTTCACGGCGGCGTCGGCCGTCAGGAGCGTGAGCGTGGGGCAGTCCGGGGCGGACATGTCCTGCACGTACGTGGCGCTCACATAGGCCCGCTGGGCCATATACATGACTTCATACCAGCCGTTCTCCGGGCCGCTCAGACAGGGCAGCACCGTCCCGGCATCCACCATGCCCAGAGGGTCCTTATCCGTGTTGGGCTCGGGCCGCATGTTCACGGCGGCGGTGGCCACAAGCTGCCGGTCCTGCCGTTCCGGGCTGGCGGCGTCTACCGTCTCGGTGGCGCCGTCTTTTTCTATCTCCAGCGTGCGGGCAGGCGTGGGGCTGGGCCTGGGCGGCGCGTCCTTTTCCATGGGCCGGTCGGTGTTGTTGTATAAAAGCCCCAGCTGGCGGTCAAAGCGCAGGTACGTCCCCGCCAATATGCCACGGCCGGTGAACTGACAGGCCCCGTCGGACTCCTTCGTCACGCCGGTGAAAAACTCGTCGAAAAGGCCGCTGGCCTCCGTTCCCCAGGTCACGGACCCGGCCACGGCCCCGTCCTGAAACGCCTTGAGCACGATGGTCAGGTCGGGCTGCATCTCGTCCGTCCAGGTGCCGGCCAGACGGGACCAGTCCTCCCGGGAGGATACCACTTCCTCCTGCCCGTCGGGCGTCCAGGCGCCGTCGGCATACCGGAACGTGAGCTGGGCGCTCGTTACCGCGTCACAGTAGGCGTCATGGGTCTCATAGGTGTAGCAGACTGTCTGGGTCTTTTTGTCGGTGGTGTTGGCGGTTATCACCGCGCCGCCGGGGAGAAACCCGGTCAGCTCCGAGTTTGCCAGACCCGCCGGGGAGCGAAACAGGAAAAACCACACCGCGCCCCCCGCCAGGGCGACGATGAGCAGAAATACCAGCACCGGCAACAGCCGGGAGCCGCCGCGTTTGGGTTTGGACATAGGAGGCCACCTCCGCAATGATTTACATAATATCATTATAGCAGAATGGGGGGTGGAATACAATCCCCCCGCCCGCCGATGGCGGGCACCCCCCTTTGACAAGGGGGGCTTTCGATATGGTAGCGGCTGACGCCGCAAAATCAAATTGCCGCCCGAGGGCGGCAACATTATTGAAAGGCCCCCTTGTGTAAAGGGGGCTGTCGAGCGTTAGCGAGACTGGGGGATCGTTACCAAGCTTTAGACTGGTAACAACCCCTCCGTCACGGCTTCGCCGTGCCACCTCCCCTTACACAGGGGAGGCTTCAATAAGGTAGGATTCAAATATCTCTCCCTCAGTCAGCGCGGAGCGCTGACAGCCCCCTCGTCAGAGGGAGGCTGATCCCCCACCGCGGAAAAGAATATGGCCCCCTCTGATGGGCGTGCTTCGTAAGACAGTATGACCCCGAAAAAACGAACATCTGGCAACTGTCTTACGGAATTGGAATTGAACAACAGACAGCGGATGGTGCGAAAACGCGCCCTCCGCTGTCTGCTTTGAATTTCTTAAAACTTTTGAAGCATGTCACACAATGAACCCCGGTTTTGAGGGGTACCGTATAGTTACCTAACCCCTCTGATTTTGCCGCTATGAACCCGTTGCGCCGCAAGGAATTCAGAGGCCCTAAAGCGTGACATAGAACCCCATGAACGCATAGCATTACAAGCACCAAGGCAAGTAATTAAATATTTTGAAGTATGTTACGCAATGGACCCCGGTTTTCGGGGTGCGCCATATACTACCCTTACCCCCCCTGACTTTGGCATGCTGAAAGCCTTGCGCCGCAAGGGGTCTGACCAGCCAAATGCGTCACATCGAACCCTCGTTTTTACCGGGTCGCACATATAGCGGCAAATGCTTAAAGAATTTTAAGCTTGTCCGCATATAGACCCTCGTTTTCGGGTGTTTCCATATACTACCCTTACCCCCCTACGTTTAACGGCTCTAAGCCCTTGCGACAGAAGGGGTCCAGAGCGCCTAAATGCGGACATCGACCGCTGATGTGTGAGGTAAGAAATAGATACTGCGAGAGGGGCAACAGCAGAAATGGCTGTCGCCCCTCTTACAGACAGGGAGAGCGGAAGCGGGCGGAGCTGTCAATGGCGGCTCAGAGAGCCGTTCATCTTGACCATTGACAGCAACGACAGCTTCTGCTAGGGATGCTTGTACTGGAAACGTGGCCGGGGTAGTGGAGCAGGCTCATCATTTATCACCATCTTCATCTGTAAATCGGGCAATGCACCCATTGAGATTCATGATCCACAGTATAATACCCCATAATAATTGCTCTGTATCTAGTGTCTGGCAAACTAACACAGAATGTGCAAAGTGAACATACCCGCCCGCGGTATTGTGAAGTCGCAAGCGGGTATTCTGTCCTTTATCTTTTTGTGATTACACGCCAAGATAGCGCATGATGATGGAGCAGACCTCGGCACGAGTGGCCACGTCGGCAGGATGAATCGTGCCATCGCCGTAGCCGGTCAGCAGACCTTTACTGATCGCCCAGGCCACGGCGCTCTGTGAGTAGCTCTTGACAGAGCTGCCATCGGAGCAGGATGCCAAAATAGAAGTGTCCGCCGCTGGGCTGCCCGCCAGCCGGTACAGCATGGTGACGAGCTGCTCACGGGTGATCAAACTGTTGGGGGCAAAAGACGTGGTGCTGACGCCGTTGGTCACGCCACAGGCCGACGCCCAGCCCGCTGCGCTGCCCACCTCGCCGGTGGTGTCGGAGAACATAGGACTGGCGGAAGGGGAACCCATAGCCCGGTAAAGCATGGTTACGGTCTGGCCCCGCGTGCTGGTGCTGTTTGGGGCAAACGTGCTGTCCGTAACACCCTTAACGATGCCTCGATTATATGCTTGCATAATCGCATTTTCATACCACTCGCCAGTCTTTACGTCGGTAAACGTCCCCTTTTGGGGCGTGGTATTCTCTGCGTTATAAAGCTCAAATCCAAGCACATATACGCTGGATACGGTCAATAAATTCATGGGCGATTTCATAGGTCAGTTCGTCAATCGCGGTATACCTACGAACAAGGGCGACAAACCTTTTTACATCTATGTTGCGCTCGGTTGCGGCCTCAATTACCCGTTGCAGTTCCGCGATCCTTTGCGCTAGTGCGCTTTTTTCTTCATCATAGCCGGAAGTCAAAAAGACAAACTGCTCGTCCGATAGCCGCCCTAAAGCGTTGTCCTCATATAGCTTTCGGAATAAGACGTTTAGTGCGTCCATCAATGTAAAGATAGACATACCCGCCTTATCTGTCCACATGATGTCAAGAAATGCTGCCTGTTCGATGTAGTCGTGGAATGCGTTGCACGGTCAACTTCAAGACCTACACCAACTCCATCTGGGACAAGAAGCAGCGGAAAACGCCGGAAAGTGACCAAACCGTATTCTACAACACCCAGCCGGCCATCATCACGGAGGAAGTGTTCGAGAAGGTCCAGCAGATACGTCAGCAGCGCCACCGCCAGACAAAAACCGGCAAGAGCAGCATCTTCTCCGGCCTTGTATTTTGCGCGGACTGCGGTGCAAAGATGTACTACTGCACCAGCATCAAGTTTGAGAAGCGGCAGGATTTTTTCACCTGTTCCACCCACCGGCATAACAAAGACCAGTGTAGCGGGCATTATATCCGGGCGGTGGTGCTGGAGGATATGGTGTTGCGGCACATGCAGATGGTCATATCCTATGTGGCAAACCATGAAGCGCACTTCCGGGCAGTCATGGGCGACAAGCTGAAGCTGGCATCCGACGAGGCGATCCGGGTAAGCAAAAAGAAACTGGCCAAGGCGGAGAAACGGCTGGGCGAGCTGGACCGTATCTTCATGCGGCTGTACGAGGACCGAGTGAACGGCACGATCTCCGACGAGCGGTTCGCGTCCATGAGCAAGTCCTACGAGGACGAGCAGACGCAGCTCAAAAAGGAGATTGAAACGCTCACAAAGGAGATAGACCAGCAGACGCAAAAAGCCGACGATGTGGAGCGCTTCATAGCCCAGGCGCACAGATATGTTGGGCTGGAAGAACTGACGCCCTATGCACTGCATGAGCTTGTAAAGGCCATCTACATAGAGGCCCCGGACGAGAGCAGCGGCAAGCGCCGGCAAAACATCCATATCTCATACGACTTCGTGGGATTCATCCCCATCCACGAGCTGATGCAAGAGGAAATGGCGTGACACCCGCCACGCCATTCAAAAAATCAACATCGTACTGTCTTATGACGCCCCCCTCTGACGAGGGGGCTGTCGAGCGTTAGCGAGACTGGGGGAGAGAAACATAAAATCCAACGCAGTCCCCGGCGTGAGCCGGGGACACCTTTTACACAAGGGCGGCATTATTTGTCCCAATCAATGACAAAAAGCTCGTTGGGCGTGCAGTCCAAAAGTTGGCAAAGGGTCTCGATGCGCTCCAGCTTGATGGAGCTCGTCTCGTTGTTGACCATGCGGCTGAAGTTCTGATAGCTCATCCCCAGCTGCTTGTAGAGCCAATACTTCGTCTTCCCCTTCTTCTCCAAAAGCGCCAGCACGTTCAGTTTGACCACGATAGACGCCTCCATTATCTAATGTAATGATTAGATAATAGAGGCGATATTAAACGGAACTATAGACTTTTACATTAGATAATGTTAAAATCTATGCAGGAGGTGAGCATCGTGGCGGACTATAAGAAAATGTACGCGATCTTATGCGGGGCCGCGTCGGAGGCTTTGGACGCGCTGGCAGATACGCCGGAGAACGCAGAGGGGAGGAAGCTGCTGCAAGCGGCGCTTATCGGGGTCCCCACGCGGCACGCCTGTCGCGTGGGGAGAGGAGACGCCGCGGGCTATCCGGGGTTTGCCGCTTGCGGCGAATCACGGCCTAGCCCGGCGAGCGGCGACGAAGACGGAGGAAATGTATGTTGCCGCAGAGGACGAGCAGACGGAATAATTGTCTCTCCCTCCGTCTCGCCCTCGCGGGCGAGCCACCTCCCTCGTCAGAGGGAGGCTGATCCTCCACCGCGGAAAAGAATATGGCCCCCTCTGACGAGGGGGCCGGATTCTATACCCAGGCGGAGAATATGCCTCCCCTGTGCAAGGGGAGGTGGCGCGGCGTCAGCCGCGACGGAAGGGTTGTCTGTAGTTCGACGTTACAACCCTCCAGTCACGCATACGCGTGACAGCCCCCCTTACACAGGGGGGCCGTTCAATAAGGAATTATTAAAATCCAACGCAATCCCCGGCGGAAGCCGGGGACACCTTTGGCGAAAGCCGGGGACACCTTTGTTACCGTTTGGGGCCGTAGAAGAACAGGGCGACGGTGCCGGGGCCCACGTGGGAGCCGGTGACCGGCTCGTAGCACACGGTGAGCACCTCGCCGGTGCAGCCCGCGTCCCGCAGCTTCTGGACCACCACGGCCGCGTCCTTGGGGCTGTCGCAGTGGGCAAGGCCCACCGGGGCCGATTTGTCCGCACAAAATTCCTTATACTTCGCCGCCAGAGTGTCCAGGCTCCGGCGGCGGCCTACGTTCATGTGCCGCAGGACGATGTGCCCGTCCTGGTCGCCGAACAGCACCGGCTTGACGTTGAGCATGTTGCCAACGACGGCCACGGCGCTGTGCAGCCGCCCGCCCCGGCGCAGATACTCCAAGTCCTCCACCGTGAATATCTGGAACATGTGGTCGCACTTGTCCTGGGTCCGGGCCGCTACGTCGTCAAAGTCCGCGCCCTTTTCACGCTCTTCAGCCGCGAAAAGCACTTCCAGCCCCTCGCCCAGAGAGGCGGCCTTGGTGTCGATCACGACGAGCTTCCGGTCGGGAAATTCCTCGCCCAGCTCCGCCGCCACGGTCCGGGCCAGGCCCACGGTGCCGCTGATGCCGCTGGACATGCCGATGTACAGCACGTCCTCCCCCCGCTCCAGCGCCGGGCGAAAGGCGTCCGTGAACACCGCCGGGGCGGGCATGGACGTGCGGGTCTTCGCCCCGGCGCGCATGGCGGCGTAAAAGGCCGGGCCGTCAAAGCCCTGGGACACGTCCAGGCGCTTGCCGTCCACCTCGCAATAGATGGGTACGATCCCGATATGCCACCGGTCCACCAGCTCCTGGGGGATGTTGGCGGCCAGGTCCGTGAAGATCTGAAACATACGCAGTCCTCCTCAAAATCTCTCACGGGCCTATCATAACGCGCCGACGGGCAAAACCGCAACCCATGGTTCGGATAGCCGCTCTCCTTGGGAAAAACCCGCTCTCCCATTCGTTCAACCGGTACTCTCCGAATCGTAGAATCCCGGTGTTTGCAAGGGTTTGCGGGGGTAGAAAGCGCGGACCGGACGCTGGCAAGCGTCCGGTCCGGGTTCAAATGTCGGGGCGTAGACCCACTAATGAGTCCACGTAGGAGCGCATCTCGGACTTGGAGCGGATGCGCCGGGTCTTGGCCAGCACCTGCCGCCGCTGGTCCTCCGTCAGGCCGGAGAACACCTCCATGGCGTCCGGGTTCTGGGCCAGGGCCATGCCAAAGCCCAGAGGCACCCCCGGACCCAGCGTGAAATCGTCCTTCATCGTTTCATCACCGGCGTTAGTTTTTCCGGCGGCGGGGAAAAGTATGTATTACCCGTGGAGCTTGCGGACGAGGGCGATCTCGGCGGCGTAGCCCGCGTCGTCGTTGGGCGTTTCCAAAATGAAGGGCAATTTTTCCAGCGCCGGGTGGCGCACGATGCGCTCGATGGCGTCCAGGGGCATATGGCCCTCGGTGAGCTTGGCGTGGCGGTCCTTGTGGGAGTCGGCGTCGTTCAGGCTGTTGTTGAGATGCACCGCCTTCAGCCGGTCCAGGCCCACCGCCCTGTCAAAGGCCGTCAGGACCCCGTCCAGGTCGTTTACCACGTCGTAGCCCGCGTCCCAGACGTGGCAGGTGTCCAGGCACACGCCCAGCTTGTCCGAGAGCGTCACCCGGTCGATGATGGCACGAAGCTCCTCAAACCTGCCGCCGACCTCGCTGCCCTTGCCGGCCATGGTCTCCAGCAGGACCGTGGTGGTCATGTCCGGGAAGAGGACCCGGTTCAAAACGTCCGCGATCTTCTCGATGCCCACGTCCAGGCCCTGGCCCACGTGGCTGCCGGGGTGGAAGTTGTAGTACTGGCCGGGGGTGTATTCCATGCGCCGCAGGTCGTCGGCAAAGGCCGTCAGGGCGAACTGGCGCACGTTCTCCTTCTCCGCGCAGGGGTTCAGGGTGTATGGCGCGTGGGCCACCAGCCGGTCGATGTCCTTGGCCCGGCAAAAGTCCAGAAACGCCGCCACGTCGGCGGGGTCGATGTCCTTGGCCGCGCCGCCCCGGGGGTTGCGGGTGAAGAAGGCGAAGGTGTTGCCGCCCAGCGCGTCGATGCGATGGCCCATGGCCAGGTAGCCGCCGGAGGCGGAGATGTGACAGCCGATACGAAACATGTGTGGGTACCTCTTTTCGTCAATAATTAAATTGTCTCTCCCTCCGGCGCGGCTGGCGCCGCGCCACCTCCCTCGTCAGAGGGAGGCATATTCGCTACCTGAGTAGAGGATCCGGCCCCCTCTGACGAGGGGGCTGTCAGCGCCTCTGGCGCTGACTGGGGGAGAGAAGTGTAAATGATCCTCGCTTTGGTGCGCTGAAGAAGTTATCGCACGAACCGATAGTGTTTGTATCCGTCCTTTTCCTCGTCGTCGCTCGCTGGGCTAGGCCGTGATTCGCCGCAAGCGGCAAACCCCGGATAGCCCGCGGCTCCTCCTCTCCCCACGCGGTAAGCGTGCCGCGTGGGGGCCCCAGGGAGCTGTCAGCGCCTCTGGCGGTGACTGAGGGAGAGAAAAAACCTCTCTTTCTGGCAGGTTATCAGGCGTCCGCCAGGAGGTCGGCGGCGGCGTAAATGGAAATTTTACTGCGCGACGATCACTGCGTTTGCGAACCACTCCCCCGCGCAGGGGATCAGATCGACCTCCACATTTTCAGCGATCCCCTCATAAACGATCTTTTCGCGAACGGTCATGAAATACTTCCTGTGCATGGCGAGCAGTTCTCTGCGGATAAACATTTTTTCGGCACACGCCATGTCATTGTCTTTGAGAAATCTGATCACACGCTGCGCGCCCGGCGCGTTTTCGTCCATGTACACGGTGGAGTTGATGAGCGGTGCGCCGGGCTTTAATACACGCGCCGCGTCCTTTATACCATCTTCCATCAGATCCATCATATTGGCAAATCCCGCGAAAGTGCAGACCATGTCCAGGCTGTTGTTTTTGATGGGAAGACGGGTGGCGTCGCAGGCGATATAGTTTGCTCGGATGTTCGGAAAGTCCTTTTTGAACTTGATCCGATCGTACTTCAAAACCGGAAAACTCAGGTCCGCCGCAAGTATGCGCACGGAAGCGTCCATATTTTTGAGCAGTTCCCGCAAAAGCAACCCTCTGCCGGACGCCACATCCAGCAAATAGCCGCTGTCAAGTTTTTTCGCTTCCTCCACGATCCCCGCCAAAAAGTCGCTTTTGTTTTTCCGCTGGGTTTGGGTGTCGCGGGCATCCAACTCGCGATCGAGCTCGTCATAGCTTTCGTCTTTATAATACTCATTCCAGGAATTCAGGCCTTCCTGTTCCCGGGAATTGAAGTCGAGGATCCCATCGTGAACGGAGAAACTGTGGCCCTTTTTGCAGACAAGCTTTCCCTCGATCACTTCTTCGTTTTCTGTTTGGCCTTCCACAAGTTCAAACTCTGCGCCACAATGGGGACAGCGTAAAATCGGCATGATATTTGTGTACACTTTTGTTGCCCTCCTTATTGATCTTCTGCCAAAAGCTCCGCGGCGGAGGAGAGGTTGGTCTTCTCGCGGGTGCGGAGAGTGCGCTGGGCGGCGGAAAGGTGCTCCCCGTCCATGTGCATGACCCAATCGGCCAGCTCGCATAAATTCTCCCCCGTCACGTCATCCAGCGCCGCCATGGGAAGTCCCGCCTCCGCGCAGAAGGCGTCGATCTTCTCATCGTAGCTGACGCCGCCGGCGGGCACGCCGTCCCGCAGGGCGAAGATCAGCGCGTGCAGGCGCATGCCCAGCACCATGCTCATCCGGCCCACCCGCCGGGGGTCGGCCGACAGGGACCAGGGCACGCCGTCCAGCTCCGCACATACGGACTTGGCCGCCTGCCGGTCCTCCGGGGCCAGACAGAGAAACACCGGGGCCAGCCTGTACCGCTCCCAGATGTACCGGGCCGCCTGAGCGAAGTCCGGCACGTGGGCCCAGAACCCCGGCCAGGGCCGCAGGGCGATGCCCGCCTTCCGCTCCCGCTCGCCCACGGGGGCGTCCAGGCCCAGGGCCGGGTCCGCGCCCAGCAGGATGCGGGGGGCGGTGACGCGCCAGTCGGCCAGGGTGCGTTGGCTGGCCTCGTCCCGGACGGTGATCACCTGGGCGTATCGGTTCAAGTACTTCGCCGCGAGTTGGCGGTCCTTCTCCCGGTCGATGGGGCCCGCGCCCACGGCGTACAGCATGGTCCGGCAGCCGCAGGTCCGGGCAAGGCGGAGAACGGTGAGGTAATAGAAAAGGCTCCGGCGGCTGGTGGCGGTCTGCAAAAGGCTCCCGCCGCCCAGGATGAACAGCTTGGCCCGGCCAAGGGCCAGGAGCACGCCGGGGATGTTGAAGCGGCTGACGCCGGCGATACCGGCACGGCGGCCGGCGCGCTTGCCGCGGCGGGCAAGGACGGTGACGGGCATGTCCCGGTCCAGACGGCGCAGAGAGGCCACGATGGCGGTCAGAACGGCGTCGTCCCCGGCGTTGTCCATGCCATACGCGCCGCATATAACAACGCCCCGCCGGGGGCCAAGCAGCCGGCGCAGAGCGTCTCTCAGCCAGTTTTTCATCGGGCACTCCTTGGCAAAGCCTCGCGAATGATGTAAAATGATTTCCATATAACATTGTAGCATGTTTTACGGGAGAGGACAAGATGACCAGAATTTATCTGATACGCCACGCGGAGGCGGAGGGGAATCTCTATCGCCGGGTCCACGGCCAGTTCGACGCCAACATCACCATGCTTGGCAGAAGGCAGGTGGCGGCGCTGGCGGAGCGGTTCCGGGACGTGAAGATCGACGCGCTGTGGTCCAGCGACCTGACCCGTACCCAATCCACCGCCAGCGCCGTTTTGAAGTATCACCCGGAGCTGACCATGCACCTGGCGGAAGGGCTGCGGGAGGTGGACGTGGGCGTGTGGGAGGATACCCCCTGGGGGGAGATAGCCCGGACCTATCCGGAGCAGTACCGGAACTTCAACCAGGACCCGGAGCGCTGGTCCGTCCCCGGCGGCGAGGATCTTAACGCGCTGGTGGAGCGGATGGGCGGGACGCTGCTGGACCTGGCGGGGCGATATCCCGGCGGGACCGTGGCCGCCGTCAGCCACGCTTACGCCATACGGGCGCTGGCAAGCCGCCTCATGGGCGTGAAGTTCGCGGACATAGCGTTCGGGGATAATACGGCCGTCACGACGATAACTGCCGAGGGCGGCAAGCTCACGCTGGAGCAGTACGCGGACGGGTCCCATTTGGGGGAGCTCAGTACCTTCGCCCACCAGGGGCTTGCCAATGACCACAAGGGCAAAAAGGCCGACGGGTGGTTCGCGCCCATGGCCCTGCCGGAGGAAGAGGCGCTGTACACGAGAGCTTATAGCGAGACGTGGCTGGCAAGCCACGGGAATTTGAACGGCTTCGCCCCGGCGCTGTATCTGGGCTCCGCCGCCCAGCGGGTCCGGCAGGACCCGGCGTGTCTGGTGAAGATCTATTTCGGCGAGGAATTGGCGGGGCTGTTGGAGCTGGACCCGGAGCGGGGCCGGGACGATAACGCCGGGTGGATAAGCCTGCTCTGGGTGGAAGAGCACATGCGGGGCCGGCGGTTCGGCGCCCAGCTCATCGGGCAGGCGGTCAGTTATTTTCGCAAAAAGAACCGGGGCAGACTGCGGCTGCATGTGTCCCGTACAAACGCCGCCGCCATCGGCTTTTACCAGGCCATGGGGTTTGAGAAGATCGGCACCGCCGAGGGGGTCGGCGGGCAGTTGTATCTTATGCAAATGGACATCACCCGGCGGGTCTGGCGGCTGCCATGAGGCCGAACCCGCTGCTGATGACAACGCCGCCGGTGACAAAGCGGCTGCATATGGGGCCGGGGCGGCGGATCGCGGCCATATCGGACATCCACGGGAAGCTGGACTATCTCAAAGGGCTGCTGGATAAGTGCGAGCTTAAGCCGGACGACGCGATCGTGCTGGTGGGGGACCTGCTGGAAAAAGGGCCGGACTCACTGGGCACGCTGCGGTACGTGATGGAGCTGGCCAAACGCCGGGAGGTGTACACGGTGTGCGGCAACTGCGACTTCTGGCACAACTTCTGCGACCTGCCCGACGATAAGGCTCAGGACGCGTTTTATCGGCAATATCTGGTGGGGCGCAACCGGGGCTGGGGGGACGGTATTATCGCCCAGATGCTCAAAGAGCAGGGCGTGGAGATCGGCTGGAAGATGGACCTGGCCGCGGCCAAGGCCGTGGTGCGGGAAAACTATGGTCCGGAGCTGGACTTTCTGCGGGCGCTGCCCCACATCATCGAGACGGAGGACTATACCTTCGTCCACGGGGGGCTCAGGCCGGAGCAGGGCGCGTTCGCGTGCATGAAGCTGGACGCTTACCGGACCGTGGCAAAGCCCCACGAGAAGTGGACCGTGGTGGGGCACTGGCCGCTGGTGCTGTACCACGAGGATATCACCGACGCACGGCCCATCGTGGATGAGGACTTGCGTCTCATCAGCATCGACGGCGGGTGCGTGCTCAAAGACGACGGGCAGCTGAACGCCTTCTTCCTGCCGGACATGACGTGGGTGAGCTACGACGGATTTCCCACCGCACGGGTGAAGACGGCGCAGGAGGCCAGCCAGCGGCATTATTACATCCGCCACGGGGACAATGAGGCGGAGATACTGGCGGAGGACGGCGAGTTCGTCCGGTGCCGGCATTTGAGAACGGGCTATGTGATGGACGTGCCGGCGGACTTCATCCGGACAAGGGAGGGGTCCAGGGTCACGGTGAACGATATCACGGACTATCGGCTGCCGCTCAAGGCCGGGGATGTGATCTCCGTGGTGCGCAGGACCAGCCGGGGGTATATGTGCAAGAAGGATGGGATATCCGGGTGGTATGTGGGGGAGATCGAGGGCGTGTGACGCCGGGTGACAGACAACCCCTCCGAGCGCCGCAAGCGGCGCCCACCTCCCCTTACACAGGGGAGGCGTTCAAAATGGAATGCGGCGCAGCCGCACTTCTTATGGCCCCCTTGTGAAAGGGGGCTGGCAGCGCGAAGCGCTGACTGGGGGATTGGCGTGTGTTTAACAGCAATCCCCCCGAGCCGCCATTCGGCGGCCCACCCCCCTTTGACAAGGGGGGCTTCAAAGCGGAAAGGAGCGGGAGCGATGACGATATTTGACGTGATGGGGCCGGTGATGGTGGGGCCGTCGTCGTCCCATACGGCCGGGGCGGTGCGTATCGGGCTCACGGCACGGCGGCTGCTGGCGTCGGAGCCGGTGAAGGCGGATATATTGCTGCACGGGTCCTTCGCCGCCACCGGCGCGGGACATGGGACCGACAGGGCCATCGTGGCGGGGCTGCTGGGATTGGCGCCGGACGATCCGGACATCCCCAGGAGCCTGCAACTGGCGAAAGAGCGGGGCATGGCCGTGCATATCCGCACCGGGGAGCTCAGAAACGCCCACCCCAACACCGCGCTGGTCACCGTGACCAACGCCATGGACAGATCTGTGGAGCTGTCCGCGTCGTCTCTTGGCGGCGGGCGGATACGGATAAACGCCATCGACGGCATGGAGGCCAGCTTTTCCGGGGAGTATCCCACGCTCATCATACGAAATCAGGACCGGCCGGGTATGCTGTGGGAGATCACACGGGTGCTGTACGAGCAGCGGACCAATATCGCCACGCTTCAGCTATACCGGGACAGGAAAGGCGGGCTGGCCGTGACGGTCATCGAGTGCGACGACCCGCTCACCCCCGCCCTGCGCCAGGAGCTGGCCGGGCTGGACGGGGTGGTGCGGTACACCTATCTCAACATGACGGAGGGGGCGTAAGAGATGGCGTTCGGTTCTGTGGGCGCGCTGCTGCGGGCGGCGGAGGAAAAGCCCCTGTGGGAGGCGGTTCTGGACGAGGACTGCCGGGACAGGGGCGCGGATAAAAAGGACAGTATGGAGCGGATGACGACCCTGTGGGAGGCGATGGTCCGGTCCGTGGACGAGTACGATCCCCAACAGCGGTCCGCCAGCGGGCTCTCCGGCGGGCAGGCCGCCAAAATGGCGGCGGCGGAAAAGACGTTGTGCGGGCCGTTCATGGGCCGGGTGATGGCCACGGCCCTATCCGTGGCGGAGCGCAACGCCTGCATGGGCCGTATCGTGGCTGCGCCGACGGCCGGGGCCAGCGGCGTGGTCCCTGCGGTGCTCATACCATTAAGGGCGCGGGAGAATATGGACGACGAGGCGATGGTGCGGTGCCTTTACGTGGCGGCCGGGTTCGGGCAGGTCATCGCCACGCGGGCGTCCGTGTCCGGGGCCGAGCACGGCTGTCAGGCGGAGATCGGCTCCGCCTCCGGTATGGCCGCGGCCGCGCTGGTGCATGCAATGGGCGGTACGCCGGGGCAGATGGCCGACGCCTGCGCCATGGCGCTGCAAAACGTGATGGGGCTGGTGTGCGACCCGGTGGGGGGACTGGTGGAGGAACCATGCGTCAAGCGAAACGTCATGGGCGCGGTCAACGCCATGGCCGCGGCGGATATGGCCCTGGCCGGTATCGCCTCCGCCATTCCGTGCGACGACGTGATCGACGCGATGGCCGCCGTGGGCCGGGCGATGCCCGCCGCCCTGCGGGAGACAGGCGAGGGGGGCCTGGCCGCAACCAGGACAGGACGGAAGATCGCGCAGAGGACCGGGGGAAAACCGGGGGTGTAAGCGGCGGGGACGCGACAACCCTTCCGTCAGCGCAAAGCGCTGACACCTCCCCTTGCACAGGGGAGGCTTCGATATGGTGCGCCTGACGGCGCAGTTAAAATGTCTCTCCCTCAGTCAGCGCGGAGCGCTGACAGCCCCCTCGTCAGAGGGGGCCTTTGAATAAGGAAGAGGATTTAAAATATCTCTCCCTCCGACGCGGCTTGCGCCGCGCCACCTCCCTCGTCAGAGGGAGGCTGATTCTACGCCTGGGCATAGAATATGGCCCCCTCTGACGAGGGGGCTGCGCAGGTTATCATACGAAGTGCAACACCCGTGGGGGTGAAACAGCAAAGAGACAACATAGCCCAAATCGTGTAAAATG
>CANQJZ010000001.1 GCA_947624385.1 uncultured Oscillospiraceae bacterium | reverse complement strand
TTGAATACCCTGCGGCAATGCACGGAACTGAAAGAACTCACGCCGACCATAGTGAACTCTCTGATACAGCGGATAGAAGTCCACAAGAGCGAGAAGCCCCATAAACACAATCGTGTCAAGGTGGACATCTACTTCACCGCGGTAGGGCTGATAGACCTGCCGACAGAGCAGGAGATAGTACAGATCATGGAGGAAATGCGCCGTAACCCCCAAAATGTAAGGCTTCCAGCCTGAAAAATGGATACGGTGCAGCCCCTCAATGGGACTACACCGTACCATTTCAACAATACTTCCTTATCCGCCCCGGCCATTCGGCGGGGGCGCTTTGCGCTGCAGCGGGCCGCAGCCTTCTCGTTTGCATGCGATGCATGCAAACGAAATCAGCTCATGTTGGCTTGTGCGGCAGTAATAATGGCCATGGAGTAGACTTCCTCCGCGTTGCAGCCGCGGGAGAGGTCGTTGATGGGGGCGTTCAGGCCGCGGAGGATGGGGCCGTACGCCTCGAAGCCGCCAAGGCGCTGGGCGATCTTATAGCCGATGTTGCCGGCGTTGATGTCCGGGAAGATGAAGGTGTTGGCATAGCCGGCCACCCGGTCGTTGGGGCACTTGGTCTGGGCCACGATGGGGCTCACGGCCGCGTCGAACTGCAGCTCGCCGGTGATGGGCACGGTGGGCATCAGGGACTTCACCCGCTCGGCGGCGTTGCGCATCCGGTCCACGTCCTCGCCGGCGCCGGAGCCGTAGGTGGAGTAGCTCAAAAAGGCCACCTTGGGGTCCACGCCGAACATGCGGGCGCACTTGATGGTCTCGGTGGCGATCTCCACCAGGTCGTCCTCGCTGGGGTGGATGTTGATGGCGCAGTCGCCCATGGCAAGCACGGTGCTGTCGCCGGTGGCGGAGGGGTGGACCATGATGAAGCAGGAGGAGACGATCTTGTTCTCCGGCCGGGTCTTGATGAGCTGCAGGGCGGGACGGACGGTATCGGCGGTGGAATATGTAGCGCCGCCAAGCAGGGCGTCGGCCTGGCCGGTGGCCACCAGCATGGTGCCAAAGTAGTTGCGGTGGGTCAGGGCCTCGGCGCACTGCTCACGGGTCATCTTGCCCTTGCGCAGCTCCGCCATCTTGTCCACCATCACGTCCATGTCCCGGTATTCTTTCGGGTCGATGATCGTGGCGCCGCGGATATTGTACCCGGCCCGCTGGGCGGCGGTCAGGATCTCGATTTCGTTGCCCATCAGGATGGGCGTCAGAAATGTGCCGGAAAGCAGCCGGGCGGCCGCTTCCAGGATGCGCGGGTCGCTGCCCTCGGTAAAGACGATCTTGCGGGGACGGGCGCGGAGCGAATCGATCAATGTCTGAAAGGTAAACATGCCTCTGACCTCCTTATATAAAATACACTTTCTCATGCGCCGCAGCGCTTTACTTCATGATAGCACCGGGGTATGGAAATTTCAAGTTTCTGTTTACAAATTTTGCCCCGTCGGTTATAATACGCATAGTTATCATTTCACGGGAGGACGGTACACCATGAGCGAGCGGCAGTTTTGCGCGAATCTGTCCCGTCTGCGGCGGGAAAAGGGCGTGAGCCAGCGGAAGGCGGCATCGGACCTGCAAATATCCCAGGCGCTGTTGAGCCACTACGAAAACGGCGCGCGGGAGCCGGGACTGGCCTTCGTGTGCCGGGCGTGCGATTACTACGGCGTCACGGCGGACTTCCTGCTGGGCCGGACCGGCGACGATGCCCGGACCCGGCTCGCCCCGGAGACCATTCGGCGGCTGGCCGATCAGCTCCGGCAGATCGCCGACCAGGCGGAGAGCTGCATATGAAAGAACAGAACATACGAAATTTCTCCATCATCGCCCATATTGACCACGGCAAGTCCACCCTGTCCGACAGGCTCATCGAGCTTTGCGGCGCGGTGGAGTCCCGGCTGATGGAGGACCAGATACTGGACAACATGGACCTGGAGCGGGAGCGGGGCATCACCATAAAGGCACGGGCCGTGACGCTGAACTGGAAGGATTATCAGCTGAACCTGATCGACACGCCGGGACATGTGGACTTCAACTACGAGGTGAGCCGGAGCCTGGCCGCCTGCGAGGGGGCGGTGCTGGTGGTGGACGCCAGCCAGGGCGTGGAGGCCCAGACCCTGGCCAACACGTACCTGGCCCTGGACCATGACCTTGAGATACTCCCCGTTATCAATAAGATCGACCTGCCCGCCGCAGACCCGGCCCGGGTCAAGACGGAGATCGAGGACATCATCGGCATCCCCGCCATGGACGCGCCGGAGATATCCGCCAAAAACGGCGTCAATATCCAGGCCGTGCTGGACGATATCATCCAGCGGGTGCCGGCCCCAAAGGGCGATGGGAACGCGCCGTTGAAGGCGCTGGTGTTCGACAGCCAGTACGACAGCTATCGGGGCGTGATCGTGCTGGTGCGGCTCATGGACGGGGTGCTGCGGCGGGACATGGACGTGAAGTTCATGGCCACCGGGGCGGTCTATAAGGTGGTGGAGGTGGGCCATCTGCTGCCCACCCGGCTGGAAAGCTGCGAAAGCCTTGCGGCCGGCGAGGTGGGGTATTTCACCGCCAGCATCAAAAATGTCCAGGATACACGCATTGGCGATACGGTGACAGGCGCGGAACGGCCCGCCGGCGAGCCCCTGCCCGGTTACCGGCCCGCCAGGAGCATGGTCTACTGCGGCATATACACCGAGGACGGCAGCAAGTACCCGGACCTGCGGGACGCGCTGGAAAAGCTGCAATTGAACGACGCCAGCCTGTCATTTGAGCCGGAATCGTCGGCGGCGCTGGGGTTCGGATTCCGGTGCGGCTTTCTGGGCATGCTGCATCTGGAGATCATTCAGGAGCGGCTGGAACGGGAGTTCGATCTGGATCTGGTGACCACGCTGCCGTCGGTGATATACGAGATCGAGATGACCGACGGGACCGTGAAATACGTGGACAACCCCCATAATTACCCGGACGTGTCCGCCATCGCGGAGGCGCGGGAGCCGTACGTGAAGATGAGCATCATCACGCCCAATGAGTTCGTGGGGAACATCATGCCCCTGTGTCAGGACAGGCGAGGGGTGTACGAGGGGATGCAGTATCTGGACCAGCGGCTGGTGGAGCTGACCTACGAGATGCCCCTGGGGGAGATCATCTACGACTTTTTCGACACGCTGAAGGCCCGCACAAAGGGCTACGCCTCCATGGACTATGAGTTTTCCTGCTACAAGCCGTCGGAGCTGGTGAAGGTGGACCTGCTGCTAAACGGCGAGGCGGTGGACGCGCTGAGCCTCATCGCCCACAAGGATAAGGCCTATCCCCGGGCTCGGCGGCTGTGCGAGAAGCTCAAGGAGAATATACCGAGGCAGCTTTTCGAGGTGCCTATCCAGGCGGCTATCGGCGGCAAGATCATCGCCCGCGAGACGGTGAAGGCCCTGCGGAAGGACGTGCTGGCCAAGTGCTACGGCGGCGATATCAGCCGGAAAAAGAAGCTGCTGGAAAAGCAGCGGGAGGGCAAAAAGAAGATGCGGTCGTTGGGCAGCGTCCAGCTGCCGACCGAGGCGTTTTTGGCGGTGCTGAAATTGGATGAATGAAGTCTCTCCCTCAGAGACACCACAAAACCGGGACGTTTCGCGTCCCGGTTTTGCTTGTAATGCGGCTTTGGGCGTGGTATACTAGCCATACCACGCAACCGAATACGATGTTCCTTAGATGGGTATGTTCTTACCTTAGTAAGAACGTATCCCCGTCTTGGTATCCGTCTAAGGAGCATCAAGGTTGCGTGGTGGCAATCGGGGCTATGCGTTTTTACGGCGTGTGGCCTCCGGGCCACACGTTTTTATTTTATAGGAGGTAGAGAGAATGATATAAACTGATAAAAACAGCGAAGAAACGTATAACACTATAAATTAAGATAGAGGGGTTTAAAGAAGAATGTTTTATCAAGAAAAAGATAGACTTATAAGTATCTATAGGACCATAGTAAAAGTTGTTTTTGCCATTTGCATTATAGCGACTATAGTGGTTGCTTTTACTGTGGCGCATCATGATGAGTATTCAACTCGCGATAGTTTTGGGTATTGGCATACGCAAGAAGGATATACAGATACAAAAACCGTTTTAATATATTTGGGCTGTGGAGCAGTGATTTCAGCAATTGAATTGTTGGGAGGATTACTGATATGCGATTTTCTCGATAACATAAACTTTATCGCTCATAAGATAGATAAGATAACCATGGATATGAGTAAATTAGATTATTACGATAAAGAGGCCAAAGCAATGGCAAAGGCAGTAATAAATGAATTGACAACAGATACGAAAGTGAAGGAAATGTTCGGAAGAACAGAGAAAGACACAAGCGAATGATTGACCTTGATACAATCGGCTGTTTCCTCTTGAAGTACAAGAAGTAAATTTTATGGGCGCGGCAAATGCCGCGCCCGTTCTCTCCCTCCGACGCGGCGGAGCCGCGCCACCTCCCTCGTCAGAGGGAGGCTTTGAAAAAGGAAGAGGGATTTAAAATATCTCTCCCTCAGTCAGCGCAAAGCGCTGACAGCCCCCTCGTCAGAGGGGGCCTTGATCTATACCCAGGGAAAGAATTTGGCCCCCTCTGACGAGGGGGCTGGCTCCGGCGCAAGCCGGAGACTGGGGGAGAGACAAATTATAATATGACTTTCTGTGACAACTGTTGTATAATGGGTCCATGGTACGATTGATATTGGGCCGGGGCGGGGCCGGGAAGACGGCCCGGGTGTTCCGGGAGATAGCTGAATATGTGGCAAAGGGCCGGGAGAATATGGTCCTGCTGGTGCCGGAGCAGTACAGCCACGAGGCGGAGCGGGAGCTCTGCGCCGCGGCGGGAGATACGCTGAGCCGGTACGGGGAGGTGCTGTCCTTTACGGGTCTGGCCCGGAAGATATTCGCTTTATGCGGCGGCGGCCGGCCGGTCATGGACGGCGGCGGCCGTCTGCTGTGTATGGCCGTGGCGGCCCGGACGGTGGGCGAGAGGCTGAGCATATACAAAAAAAGCTGCCGGGAGCCCAGGACCCTGGACAGTCTCAGCCGTGCGGCGGAGGAGCTGCAAAACGCCGGAGGAACGGCGCAGGCGCTTTCCGACGCGGCGGAGAAAACGGAGGGGGCTCTGGCGGACAAGCTGCGGGACCTGGCGCTGCTGCTGGAGGCGTACGCCGCCGTGCAGGAGAGAAGCGGCGCGGACGGGGCCAGCCGGCTCGCGGCCCTGGCGGATAAGATACCCGACGCCGGCGTGGGCGGGTGGACCTTTTACGTGGACGGGTTTTCCGACTTTACCGCGTTGGAAAAGAACGTGCTGCGCCAAATCATACGGGCCGGGGCGGACCTGACCGTGTGCCTGACCTGCGGGCGGGACAGCGAGGACGGGGCCTTTTTGCTGCCGCGGACAACGGCCCGGTGGCTGAAAGCCGTGGCGGGGGAGTATGACACGCCCTGCGAGGAAATGTGGCTGGAGCCGAGCGGAGCGGAGCGGTCCACCATCGCCTGGTTCTGCGACCACCTGTTCGATTATGCCGACGACCCGGCCCCGGAAAACGACGGAAAAATTCGGGCGGTGTACGCCGCGGACATATACGAGGAGTGCGAGCTGGCGGCGGCGCGGCTGGCCGAGCTTGCCCGGGGCGGGTGCCGGTGGCGGGACATGGCCGTGGCGGCCCGGGGGTTCGGCGACTACCGGACGGCGCTGGAAAGCGCATGCGCCCGGTATGGGGTGCCGCTGTTTCTCTCCGGCCGGGAGGATACGGCCCAAAAGAGTTTGCCGCTGGCCATATTGTCCGCGCTGGAGGCGGTGGGCCGGGGGTATGAGTACGAGGCGGTGTTCGGCTGGCTCAAGACAGGGCTGGGGCCGCTGACGGCGGATGAGACGGATAAGCTGGAAAATTACGCGCTGCTGTGGTCCATCCGGGGCAGTCAGTGGGACAGGCCATGGACCATGCACCCGGAGGGGTACAACAGGCCATACGACGATGGGACCAGCCAGGTGCTGGACGAGCTGAACGCCCTGCGGGCGCGGGTGATAACGCCCTTAAAGGCGCTGGAAAAGCGGGTGAGCGCCGCGTCAACGGCGGCGGAGCACGCCCGCGCCGTGGGGGATTTTCTGGCGGACACGGACACGGCCGGCCGGCTTTCCCAGCGGGCCGACGCGCTTGTCCGAGAGGGCCGGAGCGAGACGGCGGCGGAGCTGGGCCGGCTGTGGGACGCGGTGTGCGCCGCGCTGGAACAGTTCGCGGCCGTGCTGGGAGATATGACCATGGACGGGCCGGAGTTCGCGGCGCTGTTCGGCCTGATGCTGTCCAAATACGACGTGAGCGTCATCCCCGTGTCCTTGGACCGGGTGGGCGCCGGGGACATCGACGGCATGCGCCGGCGGCACTTGAGGCATCTTCTGCTGCTTGGGGCGGCGGACGGCCGTATCCCGGCACCGACGGACGCTGTGGGCGTGTTCACCGCCGAGGAGCGGGAAGAGCTGACGGCTCTGGGCATTGCCATGGGCGGCGCGGAGGAGGACCTGAGCCGGGAGTTCGGGCGCATTTACAGCGTGCTCACCCTGCCGTCGGACACGCTCACCATGAGCTGGTCCGCATCGGACGCCGAGGGCGGCGAGGCAGGGCCCAGCGATCTGGTGAACCGGGCCAAAGTGCTGCTGGGCGTGGAGCCTCAGCGGGGGGATATACTGCGGGCCAGGACCTTCGCGCCCGGTCCCGCCTTCGCGCTGGCGCTCATGGGCCAGACGGGGCAGGACGCGCCGGTGTGTCTGGCAGCGCGGGAGCACTTTGTCCAGGCGGGCCGGGAGGAGGAGCTTTCCCGGCTGGCCGACGCGTCCAGAGCGCCCCAGGGTCGGCTCACGCCGGAGGCCGTGCGGGCCCTGTACGGCCGGACGCCGGGTCTGACCGCCACAAAGGCGGAGAAGTTCGCCAGCTGCCGGTTCGGGTACTTTTTGCAATACGGCATGAAGGCAAAGCCCCGGCGGCCGGCGGTGTTCGACCCAAGGGATTACGGCGATTTCATGCACTATATTCTGGAAAAAACCGCCGGGGACGTGCTGGAAAAGGGCGGCTTTGCCGCCGTCACGGCCAGGCAGGTGGGCGAGATCGCGGATAAGTACGTGGACGAGTATATCGAAAGCGAGCTGCACGGGTTCGCGGACAAGACGCCCCGGTTCGCCTATCTTTTCCGGCGGCTGCGAAACACCGTGCGCCAGGTGACGGCGGACATGTGGCAGGAGCTGAAGGATTCCAAATTCCAGCCGCTGGACCTGGAACTGGATTTAAACGCCGAGGGGGTCCTGGAACCGGCGGAGGACGGCGAGCCGCCGCTTTCCGGTCGGGCAGACCGGGTGGACGGCTGGGTGGACGGAGATACCCTGTACCTGCGGGTGACGGACTATAAGACAGGGGTGAAGAAATTCGACCTGTCCGACGTGTGCCAGGGCCTGAACATGCAAATGCTGCTGTACCTGTTCGCACTGGAAAAGAGGGGCAGGAGCTATTTCGGCGCGAAAAAGATCGAGCCGGCGGGGGTGCTGTACTCCCCCGCCCGGTTCGACGTGGTGAACGCCGACAGCGACGTGACGGATGAAGAGCTGGCGGCGCTGCGCCGGAGCATGACAAGGCGGAGCGGCCTGGTGCTGGACGACGCGGCGGTGCTGGAGGCCATGGAGCCGGGGCCGGACCGGCGGTATCTGCCGGTGAAGCTCACCAAAGCGGGGGCCTGGACCAAGGACTCTCAGGCAAGTCTGGCCAGTTTGGAGCAGTTCGGCGCGCTCAGCCGCCATATCGACAAGACGCTGCGGGAGCTGGCGGCGGAGCTGCGGGCCGGGAGCGTGGAGCTGGACCCCTGGTACAAAAACGCCGGGGACACCGCCTGCCGGTTCTGCGACTACCGGGAGGCGTGCCTGTTCGACGAGACGTCGGACGGGTGGCGGCTGCGGGGGAAAATGCCGACGGAGCAGGCGTGGGAGAGGATAGAGGACCATGGGTGAATTTAAACCGACGCCCTCCCAGGAGCGGGCGATACATATTAAAAATGGGCCGGTGCTGGTCAGCGCCGCGGCGGGCTCCGGCAAGACAAGGGTGCTGACGGAGCGGCTCATGGAGCGGGTGATGGCCGGGGAGAATATCGACAGGTTTCTCGTCATCACCTTCACCCGGGCCGCGGCGGCGGAACTGCGGGGCCGCATTTTGCAGCGGCTGGGCGACACTTCTGACAAGCGGCTCCGGCGGCAGAGAGCGCTGGTGTACCGGGCGCAGATCGGGACCATCGACAGCTTTTGCACGGCGCTGGTCCGGGAAAACGCCCACGCCCTGGGCGTGTCCCCCAGCTTTACCGTGCTGGACGAGGACCGGGCCCAGACCATGCGGGCCAGGGCCTTGGAGGACGTGTTGGACCGGGCCTATGAGCGCATCGAGAGCGACGAGGGGCTGCGGACGCTGGCGGACAGCGCCGGGGCCGGTCGGGACGACAGCCGTCTGGCGGCGCTGATACTGGACCTGGACAGCAAAATGCAGAGCTACGCCTTCCCGGAGCAGTGGGCGGCGGAAAAGCTGGAGGCTCTGGACGTGGACGGCATGACCGACGCGGGCCAGACGGTCTGGGGCCGGTATTTATTGGATGACGCTATCGCGGAGGCGGAATGGCGGGCGGGTGAGCTGGAAAAGGCCAGGGCGGAGATGCTGCGGCCGGAAAACGCCCCGTTCATGGGGGGCTATCCGGATTCATTTGGCGAGATGGCGCTGCTGCTGCGAGATCTGTCTAGGGCGGCGCGGGATGGCTGGGAGGCGGCCAGGGCTGTGCTGGACAGACCCAATCCCAAGCTGCGGACCATGAAGCGGGGCGCGGACGAGAGTTTGAAGGCCCGGTTCAAGCCCGTCTGGGACGGGACCCGGGACGCGCTGGCCCGGCTGCGCAGGACCCTGGCCGGGGACAGCGCCGCGCTGCTGGCCGGTATAAGCGCCTCCAAAGCGCCGCTGACGGCGCTGATGGGGCTGGTGTGGGAGCTGGAAAAGGAGTACGCCCAGCGAAAGCGCCGGGCGGACGCCTGCGATTTCTCCGACGTGGAGCACTTTTGCGTGCGCCTTCTGGACGACCCGGCTCTGGCCGCGGCCGTGTCCGACCGGTTCAGCGAGGTGATGGTGGACGAGTATCAGGACGTGAACGCCGTCCAGGAGCGCATTTTCCAGCGGGTCAGCCATGGGGGGAAAAACCTCTTTATGGTGGGCGACGTGAAACAGTCCGTGTACCGGTTCCGGCTGGCGGAGCCGGATATATTCAACGAGAAATACCGGGCCTTTGCCGACGGCGCAAAGGGTACGCGGATACTGCTGCGGGAGAATTTTCGCAGTCGGAAAAGCGTGCTGGACGGGTGCAACAGCGTGTTTTCCCGTATCATGAGCCGCCAGCTGGGGGAGATCGACTACGATGACGACGCGGCGCTGGTCTTCGGCGCGACGGATTACGCTCCCCAGGGGGACGTGAGGCCGGAGCTGTGTATTTTAGAGCCGGATGCGGATGACGCCGCCGACGCGCCGGATAAGGTGCGGGCGGAGGCCCAATATGTGGCCGGCCGTATCCGGGCGATGGTGGAGGAAAAAACACCGGTGGCCGACGGAAATGGCGGTACCCGGCCGGTGCAGTACGGGGACATCGCGCTTTTATTGCGCACACCCGGGACCACGGGCGGGGCCTACCGGCGGGCGCTGCGGGAGGCGGGCGTGCCGGTGAGCGCCCGGCAGGGCGGCAGCTTTTTCGCCCAGCCGGAGGTGAGCTTCACCCTCTCCATGCTGTCGGTGCTGGACAATCCCCGGCAGGACGTGCCGCTGATCGCGGCATTGCGGGGGCTGCCCTTCGGGTTTACGCCCGACGAGCTTTCCGCCGTGCGGGCGGCGGGCAAGGGGGACCTGTGGGACGCGCTGCAAATAAGAGCGCAGAGCGACGAGCGGTGCGGAAAATTCGTGGCGCTGGCGGAGCGTCTGCGGAGCTTTGCCCTTGAGGCGTCCACGGACAGCCTTCTCCGGCGGCTTTACGATGAGACGGAGCTGCTCACCGTCTGCGGCGTCATGGCCGACGCGCCAAGGCGTATCGCGGACCTGATGCAGCTGTACGAGTACGCACGGCGGTTCGAGCAGGACGGCCAGCGGGGGCTTTTCCGGTTCGTGCAGTGGCTGCGGGAGCTGGAACGGCGGGGGCTGGAGCCTCCCGCGCCGGCGGAGGAAAACGCGGTGCGTATCATGAGCGTACACAAGGCCAAGGGGCTGGAATGGCCGGTGGTGTTCCTGGCCGACAACAGCCACGGCTGGAACAGGCAGCGGGGCGCACAGGCATTGTGCCACCGGGAGCTTGGTCTGGGCATGCAGATGACGGACGCGGTCCGGGGGGTGCGGTGGCCGACCCTGGCATGGCGGGCCATCGACAGGCGGACCCAGCTGGAGGAACTGAGCGAGCAGGAGCGGGTGCTGTACGTGGCCATGACGAGGGCCAAAGAGCGGCTCATTATGACCTGCGTACAGGCCAGAGCGGCGGAAAAACTGGCCGCGTATGGTCTGGCATCCCGTGAGCCCGTCAGCCCCCGGGCGCTCATGCGGGCGCAAAATGTGACGGCGTGGCTGCTGGCGGCGGCCGCCGGAGATGGGGGCGAGACCATCGACGTGCATCTGGCGTCGCCGGAACAGACAAAAGGGGCAGAGGAAAACGTGACCCGGCAAATTCCGGCGGGGGACCCGGCTCTCACGGCGGAGATCGGGGCGCGGCTGGCCTGGAAATATCCCTGTGAGGCGGCGGTGGCGCTGCCGTCCAAGGTCACGGCCACGGGCGTGGCGGAGCTTGCGCCTGATAATATGGACCCGGAGGCGGCGGAGCTGCCAAAGGCGTCGGGCGGGTCCGCCCGCCGGCTGCGGCTGCCGGACTTTGGCCGGGACGACCGACCTCTCACCGGGCCGGAGCGGGGCGTGGCGGCCCACCTGGTCATGCAGCACATAGACTTTTCCCATGTGGCTTCGGCGGCGGAGATCGCCGGCCAGATCGGGCGGATGGAGCAAATGGGCTTTTTGGACAGCCGCCAGGCGTCCGCGGCGGACCCGGACGATATTTTGGCCTTTTTTGATTCGGCGCTGGGCCGGCGGCTTCTGCGGGCGGACAAGGTGGTGCGGGAGTTCAAATTCTCCCTGCTGTGCCCGGCGGGTACCTGGTATCCCGACGCCCCGGCGGGGGAGGAGATACTGCTTCAGGGCGTGGTGGACTGCTGCATGGAGGAAGCGGGCGAGCTGACCGTGATTGACTTCAAGACTGACGGGACTATTGACCCGGACCGGTACGCCGGACAGCTGGCGGCCTACGCCGCCGCCATGGAGCGCATTTTCCAAAAGCCGGTGCGCCAGGCGGCGTTGTGGTATCTGCGTCGGCGGGAAATGGCGCTGGTCCCAATAAAAAAACAGTTGCGTTTTTTGCGGAGCTGTGATAATATGACCAATGCGCCTTGTAACGGCGGGCTTTCCCGCACTCAAGGCAGCTTGATGCGAGGTGAATGAAATGAAGGAAGGCATCCATCCCAAGTACTATAAGACGACCATCCGCTGCGCCTGCGGCAACGTGATCGAGACAGGCTCCACCCGGGAGAATATTTCCGTGGAAATCTGCTCCAAGTGCCACCCGTTCTACACCGGCAAGCAGAAGCTGGTGGATACCAGCGGCCGCGTGGATAAGTTCAACAAGAAGTACGGTCTGGCCAAGTAAGATACGACAATGGGTACGCCCCGCTCAATGAGCGGGGCGTTAACATTATTGAAGGCCCCCTTGTGAAAGGGGGCTGTCATGCGTCAGCATGACTGGGGGATTGCTGTTGGACTAACGACAATCCCCCCGAGCCGCCATTCGGCGGCCCACCCCCCTTTGACAAGGGGGGCTTTCGATAAGGATTATGATAACAACATCCGGTCGTTGTCCAATGCTTTGCCCACGTTTTCTTTGAACATGCGCAGAAGGTCGTTTACGGTCAGGCCCTGGCGGGCTTCGCCCTTGAGGTCCAGCAGGATATGGCCGGCGTCCATCATCAGCGTGCGGTTACCAAGGGCCAGGGCAGAGGACATGTTGTGGGTTATCATGAGGCAGGTGAGCTTATTTTCCCGGACGATGCTCTCCGTGAGGGTCAGAACTTTTTCCGCCGTGCCGGGGTCCAGGGCGGCGGTGTGCTCGTCCAGAAGAAGCAGCTTGGGCGGGACCATGGTGGCCATCAGGAGCGTCAGGGCCTGACGCTGGCCGCCGGAGAGAAGGCCCACCGGCTGGCGCACCCGGTCCTCCAGGCCCATGTCCAGCAGGGCCAGTTTGTCCCGAAAGGCGGTTTTTTCCGCCTTGGAAACGTGGCTCAGCCAGCCGCCGCCGCCCGCCGCCAGGGCCAGGTTTTCCTCGATGGTCATGGCCGGGGCGCTGCCCCGCATGGGGTCCTGGAAAAGCCGGCCGATGCTCCGGGCCCGCTTATACTCCGGCTGGTAGGTGATGTCGCGCCCGTCCAGGACGATGGAGCCGGTGTCGGGGTAAAAGCTGCCGGCGATGGCGTTGAAGAGGGTGGACTTGCCCGCGCCGTTGGCGCCGATGATGGTGACGAAATCGCCGGGGTCCAGGTGCAGGCTCACGTCCCGGAGGGCCGTTTTCTCGTTCACCGTGCCGGGATTGAAGGTCTTGGAGATGTTTTGCAGGGTGAGCATGTCAGTCGGCCTCCTTCCGGGAGCCGGCCAGACGGCGCTTCAGCATGGGGGCCTGGGTCTTGAAGTAGGGGCCCGCGATGGCGATGACCACGATGACGGAGCTCACCAGCTTCAGCATGAAGGCGGGCATGTTGAGCCGCAGGGCGATGGTGTACACCAGCCGGAAGATCACGGAGCCCACCACCATGCCCACCGCCCGCCTGGCGATGGAGCCTTTACCCATAAACGTTTGGCCGATGAGAAGGCTGGCCAGGGCGATGGTGACCATGCCGGAGCCGATGTCGATGTTCACGGATTTCTGGCTCTGGGCCAGAAGACAGCCGGACAGGCCCGTGAAGGCGTTGGCCACGCACAGGCCCACGATGGTGGTGAACACCGGGTTGATGGACGAGGACCGCACCATGTCCGGGTTGTTGCCCGTGGCCCGGATGGCAAGGCCCAGCCGGGTCCGCAGAAACAGCGCCAGGAACACGATCACCAGCGCCACCGCTATGATCACGATGACCAGGTCCTGAAACCCCGCCAGGGGCGTGTCCTTTAACAGGTCCTTCACGGCGGTGAACACCGTCTCGGTCCTGTTCATGTTCAAAAGGGAGGACTTGCCCATGACGGCGATGTTGATGGAGTAAAGCCCCGTGTTGACGATGATGCCGGCCAGGAGGCTGTCGATGCCCATTTTCGTTTGCAGCACGGCCGTGACGAACCCGGACAGCACCCCCGCGCCCATGGCGGCGGGGATACTGAGGTACGGGTGGCCGGAGATGGCGACCACCGCGCCCACGGCAGCGCCAAGGGTGAAGCAGCCGTCGGTGCTCAGGTCGCACACGTTCAGCATGGAATAGCTCAAAAACAGGGCCAGCACGGTGAGCGAGCAGGTCAGACCAAGCTCCAGCGCCGTCTGCACCAGGCCCCATATGGCGGTTAGTGACATGGATGGTTCTCCTTATAGGGGGAATATCGCCGTCAGGCGATACAATATTGAAAGCCTCCCCTGCGCAAGGGGAGGTGGGCCGCCGTAGGGCGGCTCGGAAGGGTCGTTACCAAGCTGGGATGTCTGCCAGGACTGGTAACAACCCCTCAGTCAGCGCCAAGGGCGCTGCCAGCCCCCCTTACACAGGGGGGCCATATGCAGTGCGCCTACGGCGCGAATCAGATGCCTTACACAGGGGGGCTTTTTTGCGGTTACTCGAACTCCTCGGCGGTGGCGATGCCCTTCACCGCGGTACACATGGGGGCGAAGAGCTCGGCCAGCTCGTCGAAGGTCATGCCGGTGATCTGCTCGCACACGTCGGTGTTGATGGTGGCGGTGCCGTTATCGAACGTCATGACCGGCAGCTCCGCCGGGTCCGCGCCGTCCACCAGCACCTGGGCGATCATGTTGGCGGTCTCCACGCCCAGGTTGGCGTAGTCCACGCCGTAGCCCAAAAACGCGCCGTTCAGGGCGAAGGAGTCCGCGCCGGTGTAGTGGGGGATCCCGGCCTCGGCCAGGGATTCATAGATGCTGAGCTCCGCGGTCATGATGGTGTTGTCGGAGGGGGTGAACACGGCGTCCACGCCGTCGGCGATCAGGCTGTCCACGGCCAGCTGGACCTCGGGGACGGTGGTGCCGTTATACTCCTTATACTCCACGCCCTTGGCGTCCAGGTACTCTTTCGCGGCGGCGATGGGGGTGGCGGAGGAATCCTGGCCGATGTCATACAGCAGGCCGATGGTCTTGGCGTCGGGGTTCTGGGCGAAGATCAGGTCCATGACGGCGTTGGTGTCCAGGTAATCGCTGGTGCCGGTGATGTTGGCGCCGGGGTGGTCGTTGCTCTCCACGATACCGGCGGCCTCCGGGTCGGACACGGCGGAGAAGATGACGGGGATCTGGTTGTCCTCGGTGTCGGCCTGCATGGCCATGGCCACGGGCGTGGCCACGCCCACCATCAGGTCCACCTCGTCGGCGATGAAGTTCTGGATGATCTGCTCCATGACGGTGGCGTCGGCGTTGCAGTTGTCCACGGACACGTCGAAGGTGACGCCCTTTTCCTCGCCGATGGCGGCCAGCTGGTTCTGGATGTTTTCCACGATCTGGTTCAATGACGCGTCGTCCACGTAGTTGCAGATGCCCACCTTGTAGGTCTCCCCGTCGGCAAAGGCGACGGCGGTCAGGCTCAGGACGATGGCAAGGGCCATCACGATGCTGATGATCTTCTTCATGGTACTTTCTCCTTTTGCTTTTTGGTCAGATTTTTTATAACAAAAATCCTGTCCCCGCATTTCTGCTGGGACAGGACTGATGTACATTCCTGCGGTGCCACCCGGCTTGACGCTCTCGCGTCCGCTTTGCTCCGCGCTGTCACGCGGCGGCGTTGTTCACGGAGCGCCTCTCTCCGTCTCACATAGGGCGGAAAATCATCCGCCTTCCGATCGCCCTCCGAAGTCCATTCGCACATTCCGGCCTGTACCGCGCTCTCAGCCCCCGCGGTTCTCTGTGCCACGCCTGGAAAGGTTACTTGCTCTTCTTCAACGGTTTGTTGTATTAAATTGTCTGCATTATAGCGTCTGCTTTTCGGTTTGTCAATAGCTTTTTTGCGATTTTTTGCTGTCAGTTTTTTACAGTTTGCAGAGCTCCGCGGCGGTGTCGGCGGCCAGGGCGGCGTTGTTGAGGACCAGCTGGATGTTGGACTCCAGGCTGTCCCCGCCGGTCAGCTCCTTGACCCGGGCCAGCAGGAAGGGGGTGACTTTCTTGCCCTTGACGCCCTGCTGGACGCTCTCGGCCACGGCCTGGTCGATGGCGGCGTTGATGACGGCCGGCTCCATAGAATATGCTTCCGGGATGGGGTTGGTGCATAGCATCCCGCCGGGATAGCCCAAAGAGCGCTGGGCGTGGAAGGCCGCGGCCAGTTCAGCGGGAGTGTCCGCCCGGAAGTCCACCCCAAAGCCGCTGGTGCGGGTGTAGAAGGCGGGCAGCTCGTCGGTCTGGTAGCCGCACACGGCCACGCCCTTGGTCTCCAGATATTCCAGGGTCAGCCCCAGGTCCAGAATGGACTTGGCCCCGGCGCAGATGACCAGCACCGGCGTGCGGGCCAGTTCCTCCAGGTCGGCGGAGATGTCCATGGTGGTCTCAGCCCCCCGATGCACGCCGCCGATGCCGCCGGTGGCGAATACGCCGATGCCCGCCAAAGCGGCCACGATCATGGTGGCGGCCACGGTGGTGGCGCCGTCCTCACCACGGGCGCACAGCACCGGCAGGTCCCGGCGGCTGGCCTTGGTCACGGCCTGGCCCTTTTTGGCAAGATACTCGATCTCGTCCTTTTCAAGGCCCGCTTTCAAACGCCCGCCGATGACGGCGACAGTGGCCGGCACGGCGCCGTGGGCGCGTATCACGTCCTCCACGGCAAAGGCCGTCTCGGCATTCTGGGGCCAGGGCATGCCGTGGGAGATGATGGTGCTCTCCAGGGCCACCACGGGCTTGTGCTCCGCCAGGGCCCGGGCCACCTCGGGTTTTATGTCCAAATAGTCATTCATGCTTGACGCACCTCCATAAATTCTATACAATCAGTGTGATGTGGCGTAGATAAGCAACAAGAAAAAGCCTATCTGGCAGACTAAGATCACCGGCACGCCCACGGTGAAGCGGCGCTTGCGGGTCTTGTGGCGGAACAAAAGCATGCCCGCCAGAGCGCCCACGCCGCCGCCTACGGCCACCAGCGCCATCAAAGCCGCCTCCGGGATACGCTCCCGGTGGACGCGGGCCAGGTGCTTGTCGTAGCCAAAGGCCGCCAGGGCCAGCAGGTTCACTGTCTCCAAATAGACGAGCAGAACGGTAAAGATGTCCATAGGCGGCAGTATACACTTTTTTATCCGGGAGGTCAACCGATGTACACAAGGAAGCTGTATTATGAGGACGCGTACATGCGCGTTTTTGAGTCGAAGGTACTGGCATGCGAAAAGGCGAAAAACGGCTGGGCCGTGGTACTGGCCGCCACCGCCTTCTTCCCCGAGGAGGGCGGCCAGGAGGCGGATAAGGGGGTCCTGGGCGGCGTGCGGGTGCTGGACGCACGGGAAAAGGACGGCGTTATTTTGCACACGACCGACGGGCCATTGCCCGTAGGCAGGGTCGTGACCGGCCAGATCGACTGGCCGGACCGGTTTCGAAAGATGCAGACCCATACGGGGGAGCATATCGTGTCCGGTATCATACACAGAAAATACGGCTTTGACAACGTGGGCTTTCACCTGGGCGACGACGGCTGCACCGTGGACGTGAGCGGGGAGCTCACAAGAGAGCAGCTGGACCAGGTCGAGCGCGAGGCCAATGAGGTGGTGTGGCGGGACGCGGCCGTGACGGCCCGGTTCCCCCTGGCGTGCGAGCTGGCCCGGATGGAGTACCGGAGCAAGCTGGAGCTGACCCACGACGTGCGCATCGTGACGGTGGAGGGCGTGGATCAGTGCGCCTGCTGCGCGCCCCATGTGTCCAGCACGGGACAGATCGGCTGCATCAAGCTGCTGGATTTTATGCGCCACCGGGGCGGCGTGCGGGTGTGGATGAAGGCGGGGCCGGACGCGCTGGCGGACTATCAGGGCCGGTACGCCGATACGCTGAAGATATCCGGGCTTTTGAACACGCCGCAAAGCGATATCGCGGCCGGGGCGGAAAAGCTGCTGGCCCAGCGGGACGAGCTGAAGCGGGAGATCGCCGGACTGCGGCGGCAGGAGGCGGAGCGCCTGGCGGCGGCATTGGAGCCAACGGCGGGGGATATACTGCTGTTCGTCCAGTCGGACGAGGACGGCATGCGGGCCCTGGTCAACGCCGGGATGGAGAAGGCCGGGGGCGTGTGCGCGGTGTTCTCCGGCAGGGAGCGGGACTGGCGGTTCGTCATGGGCAGCAAACAGACGGATATGCGGGCCTTTCTCCGGGAGCACGGCCAGGAGCTGGGAGCCAAGGGCGGCGGGCAGAGCCAGATGGTATCCGGCCGGTGCCAGGCGACGAGAGCGGAACTGGAAGCGTTTTTCGGATGAGGTCGGAAAGGGGTATGATCATGCGCGGCGCTTTCGGCAGCGGCGCTTTGAGCGCTTGCAAAATCAGGGCCACAGTGATAAGATATGCTTATCAAAGCATAGGAGGCACTCAGCATGGGTAATCTTCGCAAAATCAAACGGAAAATGCGTCTGGACCGGGACCTGCGCAAGACGCTGGTCCGCAGCACCAAGGATGAGATCCTCATCGACGTGGACGGGGACGGCCTGCCCGACGTGGCGCTGCTGGACGTGGCCGGCGACGGCGACGTGGACACCCTGGCGGTGGACCTGAACGGCAACGGCGAGTTCGACCTGTTCTTCCATGACTCCGACGCCAACGGCGTCCCCGACATGGTGTGGCTCAACGACGAGGACGAGGGCGTGGAGCTGGTGGGCGTGGGCCCGGAGATCGAACAGGCCATGATCGCGGCGGCCCAGGCCGTGTTCGAGCAGATGGCCCTGGAGGAATACGTGGCCCAGGAGCTGGACAAGGAGCTGGACGAGCTGCAAAAGGAGATCGACCAGGCCCGCAAGGCCCTGCGCGGCAAGTAAAAAGCCCAACATACATAAAAAATAACGCGGCGAAACTGCCGCGTTATTTTTCAAACTGTCGAAAAATGAAAAAAGTTCGTAAAGCAAGGGGGAGCTCGAGGGGGACGGGAGTCCCGCCTCGAATGGGATAAATAGCCGCCATGCGCACGCTTTGCGGGCGCGTGGGCCGCGTAGCGGCGTTTTTTGCGGCGGCTCGCCGCCGGGAAAAACACGGCGTTTTCAGGCCGTCAAAAATACTTTTTTGACGGCCTGAAAAATAACGCGGCGAAACTGCCGCGTTATTTTTATACCCTTTTTTCTTTTACCAGTCGATGGTGCAGGCGGTGGCGATCTCGTCCATGGTGTTGGTGCAGCCGATGGAGCCGTCGGGCCGGCGCTTGCAGACGAGAGAGGGTTCGGAAAGCTCCGGGATATCGTCCACCCGGCCGTCGGCAAAGGCGCGCATCTTCTCCCGGGCGGTGTCCAGGCGGGCGGCCACGCCCCCCAGGCGCACGTCTATCACCTCAAAGCCGTTGGGCTTGTTGGTGCTCTCCCACAGCCGACGCCAGAGCTGCCGCAGAATTTGCACCGCCTCGATGGCGGCGGGGACGCTCGCGGCCAGCTCCGCCGCCAGCTCCCGGTCGCCGGTGCGGACGGCCTTGGCGGCGTTTTCGTGCCAGGCGCATTTGAGGGCCAGGGCGTGGGCCAGGGCGGCGTAATGCTCGAAAAGCAGCTCGTAGGCCGGGTTTTCCGCCGCGTGGCGGGCGTACAGAGGCACCAGCGCGGCGAAGTGCTCCGCCAGATGATACCCCTCCGTGTCCGCCTCGAACAGCTGCACCAGCGGGTCCTGATACAGCATGAACTTGCACACGTTGGCCGGGTCGGCGGGCAGGTTTTTGATGGCGGGGGTGTAATTGAGGCGGCTCAGGTCCAAAAAGGCCCGGGCGTCCGCCCCGCAGCAGCGGCGGAACCGCGCCGCCAGCGCGTCCGGGTCGTACGCGCCGGTGTAGGTCATCTCGCCGTAAAGTTGCAAGCCAAGAAGAGCGGCCAGCATATTGCACTCCGCGCCATTGTCCCCCCAGGCGGTGGCCAGCACCGTGTCCACGTCCGCCTTCATGCAGGCGGAAAGGCCCGCCACCGTGTTCTCGATGGCCAGAGGATAGACCGGCGCGGGACCGGGCCAGGTCCAGAGGCCGCCGGCAAAGACGGTGGGCACGCCGAAGACGGCGTGCTTTTTCAGCGCCCAGGCGTACTGCTCTTCTTTGGCGTGGTAATAGTCCCAATAGACAAGGCTCACCCGCCTGTCCACGGCGGCGATGGCCTTTTCCGAGGGCATGTTCTCGCTGTGGTAGCCGCCGCCGTCCAGGTGGAAATACATGTCGCTCCACATCATGGGCTGCAAGCCGTACTTGTCCGCGATGTCCAGCACCCGGGTCAAATGCCGGCCGATGACGCTGCGCGGGTCCTCGTAGCCAAAGCGGGCCAGGTGCTCGCCCAGGCCCACGCCATATGCCTCGTCCATGCCGATGTGGATGCGCCGGGAGCGAAACGGCGCGCTGGCCGCCCGGAGCATCTGGTCGATGAGCGTATACGTACACTCATCGTCCGCCAGGAGGACCTCGGCGTTGTCCCGCAAGGCGTGGAACGCCGGCCAGTGCAGCACCCGCTTTAAGTGGCCCAGGACCTGGATGCAGGGGCACAGCTCGATGCCGAACAGGGCGGCGTAATCGTCCAGGGCCTTCAGTTCCTCATAGGTATAGCGGCCGCGCTTGTAGCCAAAAAAGGGCTGTTCCGGTATCTCGTAGGTGTCCTCGGTGTACAGCATGCCTAAATTCAGGCCCATCAGGGCCATTTTGCGCAGGAACAGCTTCACCGCCTCCGGCTTCAATACCGCGTTGCGGGAGCAGTCGAACATGGGCCCTACGCTGGCGAACCGGGGCTTTTCGTGGATGGAACAGGGGGCAAGAGGCAGGGGGATGAGGCTCAGGGCCCGGTAAAACTGGATGGGCTGGGCCCAGGTGAGGCGGACAGTCTGCCCGTCGCTGTCCACGGCCAGGGCCTCGCCCTGCCGGCAGACGATCTCCATGCCGGCGTCCGACGGGATGAAGCCCAGCTCGTCCGTAAGTTCTTTCAGGGCAAGGGCCCAGTTTTCCGGCATTTGACCGGTCAAATGTATCTTCTGTGGCATAGCTGCACGCTCCTTTTTCATGATTTACGTCCATCATAACAGGCCGGGGGCGAAATGTGGAACAGAAAATGTCTTTTCTGGAAAAAATCGGCAGTTCTCACATGCGAAACTGACGGATTTTGTGCAATTTAACAGACGGAGCCGTAACGCAGTGCGGATTTTTGCATAATTTCCTGGAAAAGTATCCTATTAGTACTATTAAATGACTTTTAGATACTATATATCAAATGGCACAAAGTGTATAATCAACATGGGAATCGTTTTTGTGCGTTTTGTCGATAAGGGGGTGCGCCTGGTATGGGACGGACGGAAGGGAAAAAGAGGCGGACCGAGCTGGCGCCGAAAAAGCGCCGCCGGTGGACAAAGGACGACACGGAGCTTACGCTGCTGAGCCTGCCCACCTTCGTGTGGTACATACTGTTCTGCTACCTGCCCATGTTCGGCGTTATCATCGCCTTCAAGGACTACAAGATCACCCCCGGCGCGGGCTTTGTGACCAGCCTTTTAAAGAGCGACTGGGTGCGCTTTGACAACTTCAAATACTTCTTCGGCCTGCGGGACTTCCCCCAGATACTGCGCAATACGCTGCTGTACAACGTGGCGTTCATCATTTTGGACATCGTGCTGCCGGTGCTGTTCGCCATCATGATCAGCAACATATACTCCAAGCGCAAGTCCAAGACGTATCAGACGCTGATGTTCATGCCCCACTTCATGAGCTGGGTGGTGGTCACCTATTTCGTTTACGCGTTCCTCATCACGGACAAGGGGCTTTTGAACGCGCTGATACGGGCCCTGGGCGGGGAGGGCATCAACTGGTATTTCGAGCCGAAATACTGGCCCTATATCCTCATCATCATGCACATTTGGAAATCCATCGGGTACAGCATGGTGGTGTACCTGGCAAGCATCACGGGCATCGACTCCACGTTGTACGAGGCGGCGGTGCTGGACGGGGCCAGCAAGTTCCAGCAGGGCCGGTATGTGACCCTGCCCAGCTTGAAGCCCATTATCATCATGATGTTCATCCTGTCGGTGGGACATATATTCTCCACGGACTTCGGCCTGTTTTACCAGGTGTCCCGGGGGGCCAACCAGCCCTTGACGCCGGTGGTGGCCACTTTTGACGTGAAGATCTATCAAATGCTGACCTCCAATTCCGTGAGCCTGGGCAAGACGGCGGCGGCCAGCCTGTTCCAGTCGGTGGTGGGGTGCATCACCATTTTGATCGCCAACGGCATCGTGCGCAAGGTCGATAGGGCCAGCGCGCTGATCTGAGGGGGTGGGTCCAATGGCAAAGGAAAAGAAAATGCATCAGGGCGACGGCGTGACCCGCCTGAACCGGATAAAGCCCGCCACCAACGCCATCTTCAACATCTTCTTCCTGGTGCTGGCGCTGGCGTGCTTTCTGCCCATCGTGTTCATCTTCATCATCTCCCTGACGAACAACGACGTGATACGCCGCCAGGGGTATCAGCTGTACGTCACCGCCGAGACCTTCTCCGGCGAGGCGTATAAGTACCTGTGGGGCCAGCGGCAGACCATTTTGCACGCCCTGTGGGTGTCGGTGTACGTCACCGTGCTGGGCACGGTGCTGGGCGTGGCGCTGACCACGCTGATGGGCTATGTGCTGAGCCGCCGGGAATACCGGCTCAACGGCTTTATGGCCATCGTGGTGTTCATCCCCATGATCTTCGGCGGCGGCATGGCCGCGTCCTATATGGTCAACTCCCAGATACTGCACCTGCGGGACACCATGTGGATATTGATACTGCCCCTGGCGGTGTCCAGCTTCAACGTGACCATCACCCGCACGTTCTTCCGCACGACGATACCGGACGAGGTGATCGAGTCGGCCAAGATCGACGGGGCCAGCCAGTTCACCATCTTCTCCCGGATCGTGTTGCCCATATCCAAGCCGGTGCTGGCCACTATCGGGCTGTTTTTGGCCTTCGGCTACTGGAACGACTGGTTCCAGGCCCAGCTGTATATCAGCAGCGATAACCTGCGGTCCTTACAGGCGATGCTCAACGCCATGCAAAATAACCTGGCCTATCTGACCAAGAACCCCACGGCCCTTTTGAGCACGGCCAGCGATCTGAAAAAGAACATGCCTCAGGAGAGCGTGCGCATGGCCATCGCGTTCGTGGTGGCGGTGCCCATCGCCTGCGTGTACCCCTTCTTCCAGAAGTATTTCATTTCTGGCTTGACCGTGGGCGCGGTGAAGGGCTGAGGGCGGCTTCCCATATTTCCCGTATTGCTTCGGCCTCCGGGCCGTTTCAATAGACCCGAAAAAATTTTATTTAGGAGGAACCCACATGAAGAAGTTGTTATCCATGCTCCTGGCGGTCGTGATGGTCGTTTCCATGTTCGCCTGCCTGGGCGCCAGCGCGCTGGCCGATGACATCCCCACCATCACCTGGTACATGGTGGGCGGCGGCCAGCCGGCCAACTATGACTCCTGGAAGGCCAAGGTCGACGCCTACCTGGAGGAGAAGATCGGCGTGCACCTGGACGTGCAGTGCATCTCCTGGGGCGACTGGGGCGACCGGCGCAGCGTGATCGTGCAGACCAACGAGCCCTATGACATCATGTTCACCGACTCCGGCTCCTACATCGGCGACGTGAACATGGGCGCCTTTGCCGACCTGACCGAGCTCATCAAGGAGACCCCGGGCCTGACCGACGTCATCCCCGAGGACTACCTGAAGGCCTGCGAGATCGACGGCAAGCTGTACGCCATCCCCGCCTACAAGGACTCCTCCATGACCCAGTACTTCGTCTGGACGGAAGAGTATGTGGCGGATCACCCCGAGTATGCCGACGCCCACACCCTGGCGGACATCGGCCCCATCCTGGAAGCCGTCCATGACGAGACGGGCGACGTGTTCCTGATGAACAAGGACGGCATCTCCGCCATCATCGGCAACAAGTACGACAACTTCGGCACCGGCCTGCCCACCATCGGCATCAGCTACACCAGCGGCGAGAACAAGATCGTCCCCGTGTTCGAGCAGGAGGACGTGCTGGCCGACCTGCGGACCATGCATGAGTACTTCAACGCCGGCCTTATCAACTCCGACGCCGCCGTGGCCGACGAGGCCACCGGCATCTGCGCGCTGGGCGTGGCCCAGGGCTGGCCCTCCGCCGCCAAGGGCTGGGGCGAAGGCCGCGGCTGCCCCGTGGTGGTGAGCCAGTTTGAGGACACGGTCCTGTCCAACGACACCGTGCAGGGCTCCATGGCCTGCATCTCCGCCTCCTCCGAGCATCCTCTGGAGGCTCTGAAGCTCCTGGAGCTGGTCAACACCGACTCCTGGCTGCGCGACGCGCTGGCCTACGGCGAGGAAGGCGTGAACTTTGAGTACGTCACGGACAAGGACACCGGCGAGACCGGCGTTTTCAAGCTGAACACCGACTGGACCCTGGCCGCCTACACCCAGGGCACCTTCTTCGACATGACCCTGGAGGCCACTAAGTATGAGCCCGCCGAGGGCGAGGAAGCGCCCGCGGAAGATCAGTACGTGGTTCCCGAGAACTACTACGTCAACGAGGTCCAGGTCCAGAACGAGAACGCCACGCCCTCCCCGGCGCTGGGCTTCATCTTCGACGCCACCCCCGTGGCCGACGAGCTGGCCGCCTGCCAGGCCATCTTCGCCGAGTATAAGGGCCTGATCCAGACCGGCACCGGCGACCCCGACGTGGAAGTGCCCAACATGATGGAGGCCATGCGGGCCGAGGGCTTTGACGACATCGTTGCCGAGGCCCAGAGCCAGTTCGACGCCTGGCTGGCCGGCTGAGCCGACGTGCGCCGACGCGAGAACAACGTAAAGTAAAACCAGAGGGGGCCATTGCGACCATCGGCCGCAATGGCCCTTTAATGACGCCGGTACTTTCGCGCCGTAGACGGCGCAAAAGTCCTCGCTCCGCTCGCCGCGCAAAGCGCGGGGCGTCAGATCCCATTCGAGGCGGGCTCCCGCCCCCTCGAGCTCCCCTTGCCTATCTTCCTGCTATCCTATATAATGGCACCGGCCAAAACAAATGACCGAGAGGTATCTCATATGTATTTCATCGACCAACGTATCCGGGTGATCTGCGACCAGCTGGGGCGGCTGCGGTTTTTGGACAGCGCGCCCCTTACACGCTGGCAGTATAAGCGCGGGCTCTATTTCCGGCCGGACGAGGCGGACGCCAACGGTCCCGCCTGGGAGAACTTCGACAGCGAGAGCATGCGCTGGTATGCCGTCTACGCCGGTACAGATAATTTCGAGGGCAAATTCAAGGGCCACGGCGGGGACTTCAAGGGCATCCCCGGCGAGCACTACTGGTTTCGGGGCCGGGTGACTATCCCGGAGGAATACGACGGCAGGAGCGTGTGGCTGCGCATCAGGACCCAGATCGAGGAGTGGGACGACGGGAAAAACCCCCAGTTTCTCATCTTCATCGACGGGGCGCCTGTCCAGGGGGCGGACATGAACCACCGGGAGATCCTGCTGGACCGCCGCGCACAGGGCGGGCGGACGCTGACCGTGGACGTGCAGGCGTACACGGGTACCCTGCACCGGGAGTTTTGCTTCCTGGCGGAGCTTTACACCCTGGACGAGGATATCAACAGGCTCTACTGGGACATGCTGGTGCCTCTGCAGGGCTTTGCCCGCATGGGGGCCGACAGCAAGGTCCGGCTGGATGTGCAGACCGTGCTGAACGACACCGTGAACCTGCTGGACATGCGCCAGCCGTATTCCAAGGACTTTTACGCCTCCCTGGCCGCGGCCCAGGCGCATATCACCCGGGAGCTGTACGAAAAAATGGGCGGGCACGACGAGGTGATCGCCACCTGCATCGGCCACACCCATATCGACGTGGCCTGGTGGTGGACCGTGGCCCAGACAAGGGAAAAGGTGGTCCGGTCCTTCGCCACGGTGCTGAAGCTCATGGACGAGTATCCCGGCTATAAATTCATGTCCAGCCAGCCGGTGCTTTACTATTTCCTCAAGCAGCGCTACCCGGACCTGTACGGGCGCATAAAAGAACGCGTCGCCCAGGGCCGCTGGGAGGTGGAGGGGGCCACATGGCTGGAAATGGACACGAATCTCACCTCCGGCGAGAGCCTTGTGCGGCAGTTTTTGTACGGCAAGCGGTTTTTCAGGCAGGAGTTCGGCTACGACTGCAAGATACTCTGGCTGCCGGACGTGTTCGGCTATTCGGGGGCGCTGCCCCAGATCATGAAAAAGGCCGGCGTGGACTATTTCATGACCACCAAGCTGGCATGGAACCAGCTCAATAAGATACCAAACGACACGTTTATCTGGCGGGGCATCGACGGGTCCGAGGTGCTGGCCCATCTCATCACCACCGTAGGCGTGGGGCAGGACCCGAAAACCAGCTTCTTCACCACCTACAACGGTTTTCTCCACCCGGACGCGCTCATGGGCGGCTGGGAGCGGTACCAGAACAAGGAGATCAACAACGATATTCTGGTGTCTTACGGCTACGGCGACGGCGGCGGCGGTCCCACACGCGATATGCTGGAGACGTCGGTGCGCATGGAAAAGGGCCTGCCCGGTATGCCCAGGGTCCGCCAGGAGACAGCCAGGACCTATTTTGACCAGCTGGCCGAACGGGTCCGGGGCAACAGACGTCTGGAACGGTGGGAGGGAGAGTTTTACTTCGAGTACCACCGGGGGACCTATACGTCCATGGCCCGCAATAAGCGGGGCAACCGGAAAAGCGAGCTGGCGCTGATGGACGCGGAGCTGCTGGGGGTGCTGTCCGGCGATTATCCGGCGGAAACGCTGACCCGGTTGTGGCGGGACGTGGTGCTGTTGAACCAGTTCCACGACATTCTGCCGGGAAGCTCCATCGGCGAGGTATACGAGGTCACAAAGGCCGAGTACGAGGGGCTTTTGGCCGAGACGGATGAGATTATCCGGGAGCGGTTGGACAAGCTGGCCGGGCCGGGTCAGGCCGTGACCGTGTTCAACACCCTTGGGTTTGAGCGGGACGACGCGGTGTGCCTGGGGAATATAAGCGCCGGGGCGCTGCGGGACCCGGACGGGAACGTGTATCCCGTCCAGCAGACGGCCGACGGGGCCGTGGCGTATATCAGGGGCTTACCGGCCAAGGGGTGGATGGCCCTGACGGCCACGGACGCGCCGGAGGCAAAGGAAAACCCCTTCACGCGGCCGGACGAGTATCATATCGAGACGCCGTTTTACGCCGTCACATTCGACGAGGCGGGACATATCGCGTCCCTCTATGACAAGGAATACGACCGGGAGCTGGCCCTGCCGGGGAAAAAGCTCAACCAGCTGCGGCTTTATGAGGATAAGCCCATTTACTACGACAACTGGGACATCGACATGTTCTACACGGAGAAGAGCTGGCCGGTGGATGAGCTGGTCTCCATGCGCTGGACGGAGGAAGGACCGGTCCGGGCCACGGTGGAGATGGAATACAGGTGCAGCCGGAGCGTCGTCCGGCAAAAGGTGCGCTTTTACGCCGATACCCGCCGTATCGACTTCGAGACATGGGCGGACTGGAAGGAGCACCAGCACCTGCTGAAGGCGGAGTTCCCCCTGGATATCCACACCGACGAGGCGACGTTCGAGGTCCAGTTCGGCTCCGTCAAGCGGAAGGTCCACGCCAACACCACATGGGACATGGCGCGGTTCGAGAGCTGCGCGCAAAAGTGGATGGACTACTCCGAGGGGCATTACGGCGTGAGTTTGCTCAACGACTGCAAATACGGCCACTCGGTGCTGGACGGGGTGGCGGCGCTGACGCTGATAAAATGCGGCGTGGAGCCAAATCCCAACGCGGACGTGGAGGAACACCGGTTCACCTACGCCCTGTATCCCCACGGGGAGGGCTGGCAGGATGCCGGTACGGTCCGGGAGGCCTATAAGCTGAACCAGCCGGCCTATATCGTCGGCCACGGCCAGCCCGGGACCCGATACAGCTACGCCGCCGTGGGTCCGGCTAACGTCATTTTGGAGACGGTCAAAAAAGCGGAGGACGGCGACGGGGTGATACTGCGGCTGTACGAGAGCGAAAACGCCCGGACGCAGACCACCCTGACCCTGCCCGACGGGCGCCAAAAGGCGTACAGCGTGAATTTGCTGGAGGAGGTCGAGGAGGAGCTGCCCGTGGAAAACGGCCGGGTCCGGTTCACCATGAGGCCCTTCGAGATCCGGTCGATACTGGTCAAATAAGATATCTGCAAAGGCGTGGCGCTGCCACGCCTTTGGTTTTGTGCGCGGCTTGCAAGCGGCAGTTTCACAGTGGTATACTGTTACCGTATACGGACCCCTGGCGCGGCAGAGAAAGGAAGCGGGACAGTGCTGAAAATATCGGTTTGTGACGACGAGGCGGTCGAGCGGAAAAAGATCGCGGACGATCTGGGCGTCTACGCGGCGGCACATGGCGAGCACGGCGTGGAATTTGACGTGTATTCGTCCGCCATTGAAATGCTGGAGGCGATCGACAGAACAGGCGCACCGGACATCGCGATCCTGGATATCTGTATGCCCGGTATGCTGGGAACAGATCTGGCGCGGGACATTCTTCGGTTCAACGAAAATACCGACATCGTCTTTCTGACGACCAGCCCGGATTACGCGGTGGACGCCTTTTCCATCCACGCGGCGGACTATATCTGCAAGCCCTACACCAGGGAACAGCTTGACGCGGCCCTAGAGCGGGTCGTGGACAGGCGGGAGCAGAGGACGTGGGTGCTGCTGCGCAGCGAGAGAAAGGTACACCGTATCGCGCTGGAGGATATTTTGTATATCGAGACAAAGGACAAGCGGCGGGAGGTGGCTCTGGCCTCCGGGAAAAAGCTCTCCGTGTGGTCGCTGCCGACCCAGCTGCAGGAAGGCATCATGGACAACGAGAGTATGACGGCGTGCGGCAGCTCCTTCATCGTCAACCTGAACCACGTGCGCTGCTTTTCCGGGTCGGACCTGGTGATGGATGACGGGACGCTCATCCCGGTGCCAAAGCGGCGCCGGGGGGAGATAAAGCAGGCGTATTTCGATTTTTACCTGAATGAGGCGAGAAACTGATGGGCACGATACAGATCATTGTCATCGCCCTTTGCGTCAGCCTGCTGTTTTTCGCGACGCACCTGACGGCGGGGCTTTTGCTGCAGGAGAGGAAATACCCGGCGAAAAAGACGGCGCTGCTGTGGGGTTCGGCGGGGGTGTTCCTGTTTCTGAGCTGCTGCTTCGGGTTCTTCTGTCTGGCAAAGCCGTGGAGGCTGCCGATCGTGCTGACGCTGTCCTATTTGTACTTTTGGGGCGTTTATAACTACGCGTCAGCGGACGGGTTTTGGAAGAAGTGCTATCTCTGGATCACCTACGGCTGCGTGTTCTGCATCTCGCTGTCCGTGTCCTTTCTGGGGGGCTACGCCTTTGCGCCCGACGGGTCGGAGACCTTCGTGTATTTTGTGCGGGGCGTGATCTACGGCGTTATCAGCTTCGCCATCCTTTTGGCCTATTACAGATTTGGCAGACCGGCCATACGGGAGATCAGCGGGACGCGGACAAAAAACTGGATATCGCTCAGCGTCGTGTCCATGATCTATTTTTTCGCGTTCGTGACAGTGCTGTCCCGGATCAGCGCGGATAACGCCATCAACTCGAATACGCTGGTGCTGTTCTCGCTGCTGGTGTGCTCGTTCGTCATGGCAAGCATTCTCATCGTCAGCAATATCTATCAGATGCGCCGGGAGGCAAGGGACGAGCTGGTGAAGCAAAACGTGGAGTATCTGACGGCCTACGTGGAAAACGCGAGAAAGGCAGAGCAGGAAAACCGCCGGGTCCGCCACGACCTGCGCCACCACGACGAGCAGATCGCGGCCATGGCCCGGGAGGGCAACACAGAGGGGATATTGGCCTATCTGGGGCAGAGACAGGCGGCCACGGAGAGCTTTCCCGCATGGTGCCCGAACGTGACGGTCAACGGCATACTGAGCTCTTACGCGGGGAAGGCGAAGGAGGCGGGCGTGGAGTATGCGGCCCAGGCGGACACGCCGGCGCGGTCGGCGGTGGCCGACGTGGATTTCGTGGCCATACTGGCAAATCTGCTGGAAAACGCGCTGAACGCCTGCGTGGCGCGGAAAAGCGCCGGGCCTATCCAGGCACATATCCGAAACGTGGGGAACAAGACGGTGATCGCCGTCAGCAATCCATGCGGGGCGTGGCTGGAACTGGAAAACGGGCTGCCCGCCGCCAGAGGCGTGGGCATCGACAGCATCGTCTCCTCCTCCGGCAAGTATCACGGGGAGATCAATTATACGGTGCAGGAGGGCGTTTGTACCGCATGCGTGATCCTGAACCCATGAGCCGCCTTCGGGCGGCTTTTGCTTTTGCGCGGGGACGAATTTCGGAATCAAAACGACCAATTTGCGGATCATTCCCCGTTCGTCGTCGCTCTGTGGTATTCTGGACCCGTCAGATAAGGAGAGAAAAAATGTATTACATACTGAACGAGCGATATGCCCTGCGGGGCTGGAAGAAGCTGCCGTTCGCGCTGCTGGACCGACGCAGCGGGCAGGCCGCTTTCTTCAAGAAAGAGGATATGGAGCTGCTGCTGGACATGGACGGCCAAACGGATATGGCCGGCGCGTCTGAGCAGCGGCAGAAGGCGCTGAAAAAGCTGGAAGAGGAAGGGGTCATACGCCCCTGCGCGCCGGGGACGAAGCTGAAGGACGAGCAGCTTTACCGGTTCTATGACAACCGGTATATCCGCACGGCCCACTGGTCCGTGACGGGGCGGTGCAACTATCGGTGCAAGCACTGCTATATGTCCGCGCCGGACGCCAAGTACGGGGAGCTGGACCACGAGACGGCGCTGAGCATCGCCCGCCAGATCGTGGACTGCGGCATCGCGAACGTGACCCTGACCGGTGGGGAACCGCTGGTGCGGGCGGACTTTTTCGACATCGTGGACACGCTGCTGGACGGCGGCGTGAACATTGCCACCATCTACTCCAACGGCCGGCTGGTGACGGACGAGCTCTTGCAAAAGCTGGAGGACCGGGGCATCTGCCCTGAGTTCAACATGAGCTTTGACGGCGTGGACTGGCACGACTGGCTGCGGGGCGTTCCCGGCGCGGAGCAATACGTGAAGGACGCGTTCCTGCGCTGCCGGGACCACGGCTTTCCCACCGGCGCGGAGATGTGTATCCACGAGCGGAACAAGCACACGCTGCGGGAATCTATACGGTTCCTGGCAAGCGTGGGCTGCGGCAGCCTGAAGACCAACCCCATCTCGGACGTGGGCGCGTGGAAGGAGGGCGGGTACGGCCCCTCCATCGACATGGACGAGCTTTTCCAGCTCTATCTGGACTATATTCCGCAGTATTACGAGGACGGCATGCCCCTGACGCTGCAGCTGGGCGGATTTTTCAGCGCCTCGCCCGACGACCCCCAGCATTGGTACATCCCCCTGCAAAAAACATGGTGCCAGGACCCGGCTCGGGAGTGCGTCTGCGGCCACGCCCGCATGGTGATGTACATCTCCGCGGAGGGTCGGGCGCTGCCCTGCATGTCTTTGTCCGGCATGTCCATCCAGGAGAACTATCCGCTCATCCCGGAGCTTGGCCTGAAGCAGTGCATCACCGATTCGTCCTATATGCGCCTCATCGAGACCAAAGCCTCGGAGGTGCTGGCCCACAACCCGGTGTGCCGGGACTGCGAACACGCCGGGTACTGCCTGGGCGGCTGCCGGGCCAGCGCGCTGGATACCACCCCGGAGGACATCATGGGCCGGGATATGGCGGCCTGCGTCCTGTTCAAAGGCGGCTGGATCGACAAGATAAACCAGGTCATGGAGAAGATCAGACTGCCGGAAAAGCAGTAAAACAATTATATTTAAGGAGGATAAGAAAATGTCGGAAGAGAAGAAAGACGGAATTTTGGGCCAGGAGAAGGAACTGGACCTGGACGAACTGGATTCGGTCGCGGGGGGGGTAGGCTATTGCATGTGCCCGTTCGTCGGCGGCGGAACAGCGGATGAGGGTGAGAAGCCATGCGCCTGCGTCGTTGGAGGCGGAGGACAGTTTAAAAATTCGGAATGCCGCTGCGTCTGCCCGCTCATGGGAGCGGGAGCAGACGGCTAAATATGCCATCTGGACTCCCAAAATTTGAAAACGAGAACAAAAATGTCGGAAGAGAAGAAAGACGGGATTTTGGACAAGGAGAAGTAACTGAGCCTGGACGAACTGGATTCGGTCGCCGGCGGAGACCACTGCATGTGCGAGTTTGCCGGCGGCGGAGAATAACGGAAACAGAAAAAGCCGCCCTCGGGCGGCTTTTTCTTGCACGGGACGACTAATTTCGGAATAAAAACGACCAATTTCGGTATTGTTCCCTGTTTAAACTACTGCTGTGTTAGATTATACCGTCTGCGAGAGAAGCTATGTATTGAAAAGGCAGGTGACGGAGCGTGAAGAAACAGGGCGGGTTTTGGATGACCGCGCTTCTGGTCATGGCGGTTTTCACGATCGGCGGGCAGAGAGCGGACGCCGCGGACGACGGCCGGTGGCAAACGGCGATGACCGACGCGGTGTTTGCCGAGGATGAGGAGATCCATCCGCTGGTCACCCTGACGGCGGAGGACAGCCGGACGGTCTGGGATGACGCCGGTGAAAGGGTCCTGCTGCTCACATGGCATAATTATCCGGATGAGTGCGAGCCCGGAACACAAATCGGGGAATACGGCGATATCTGGGCGACCTCCCTGGGCGAGATGGAGAGCTGGTTTGAGGAAAACGGAGAAGGCGTGACGGACTGGACGCTCCGGTTCGCCCAGCTTCTGGGCGTACACGCGGACGAGGGGTACACAAGATTCACCGCGTTCTGGGTGTCGCCGGAGGACGTGGTGCGGCCGGCGTTTGTCACCGACGTGACGAAACAGATGGAAAACGACTACAGCCTGGTCACGGGGGCGTGGAAAGAGTGGTTTGACGCAAACATCCTGTATTCCTATTTTGAGAGCGATTACCCGTGGACGAGACTGGGCTATACATACGACTGGGGCGGAGCGCAGGAATACGGGCTGACGGAATTTCTGGTGCGGGACCCGTCGCGGACGGAGATCGCGTTCACCATGACGACGGACGAGTTTGTGGCATATTTGAAGCATCCCGCAGGGGATGGAGCATGAGAAAAACGATATTCATTTTGGAGGTAAAACCATGAACACGCAAATGACTTTGGACGGAACGACTTTGACGGTGGCGCTGGAGGGGAGATTGGATACGACGACCGCCCCGAAGCTGGAGCAGGAACTCAGAGGCAGCATCGAGGGGCTGACGGGCCTGGTGCTGGATCTTGCCAAGCTGGACTATATATCGTCCGCCGGCCTGCGGGTGCTGCTGGCCATGCAGAAGATCATGAACAGGCAGGGCGAGATGAAGATCAAAAACGTGAACGAGACGGTCATGGAGGTGTTCGAGGTCACCGGTTTTTCGGATATCCTGACCATTGAGTGAGAGGGAGAAAGAGACGATGGAGACGAAATGCGACAATAAGCGGGACTGCCCCTGCACCTACGACTGCCCAAGGCACGGCAAGTGCTGCGCATGCGTGGCCCATCACAGGGACAATGACGAGGGCGTGCCCGGGTGCTTCTTTTCCAAAGAGGCGGAGGCCACCTACGACAGGAGCATAAGGGCGCTGGCAAAAGATCGCGGCATCATCTGACGAACACGGGCTTGACGGGAGGTAAACGGGTATGGTGAGCAGCCGAAATGAAAACTTCAGGCTGACGGCGCAGACCATCGACGCGGTATCCGAAATATGCGTGCAGGCGCTGACGGAGGCGGGGACGGACAGGAAAGACGTTATACGGCTGCGCCTGTCGCTGGAAGAGATACTGGGCGTGTGGCTGGAAACGATGGAAGGCGCGCTGGTCCGGGTGGAATGCGGGCGGAAATTCGGGCGGTCCTTTTTGCGCATAAGCGTGGAGGGGCCGGCCACGGACGCGTGGGACAACGACGCGCTGGTGGTGAGCAGCCATATGCTGTCCCAGGCGGGCCTTTCGTTTACATACGCCTATAAGAACGGGAAAAACTGCCTGGTCTGCAACCCCAGAAAGAAAAGGTCGTCCATGGGCCAGGTGGCCGTGCTGCTGGCGGCGGTGTTCCTGGCGGTGTTTCTGGGCGCGGCCGCGAGGCGGTTCCCGGTCATACAGTCGGGCGCGCTGTCGGTCACGGAACCCCTGTTCAACATGATCGTGGGGGCGCTGCGGGCGGTATCGTCCCCGCTGGTGTTTTTGGCTATCTGCTGCTCCATCGTGAGCATCGGCGATCTGGCGGTGGTGGGCAAGGTGGGCAAAAAGCTGATTTTGCGCATGCTCGGGGGGACGTTTATCCTGACGGCGGTAATGGCCCTGGCGGGAAGTCTGGTGTTCCCGGTGGCCACGGCGGGCGATAAGCTCTCCGGCAATTATTCGGGGATCTATCAGATGGTGCTGGATATCGTGCCGTCGGACATTATTTCGCCGTTTATGAACGGCAACGCCCTGCAGCTGGTGTTTTTGGGCATCTGCCTGGGGCTGGCCCTGCTCATATTGGGCGAGCGGGTGTCGGCGGCCCAGAATACCATGATGCAGCTGTACGACGCGGTGCAGTTTCTCATGGGCGTGCTGGGGAAGATCATCCCCCTGTTCGTGTTTTTGAGTTTGTTCAACCTGGTCATATCCGATTTTGGCAGCGGCGTTTCCAGCCTGCTCAAGGTGTTCGCGCTGGCGATACCGGCGTGCGTCATCCTGCCGCTGTTTTATATCTTCCGGGCGGGCTTCCGGCTGAAGGTCAGCCCCGGTCAGCTGCTGAAAAAAGCGCTGCCGGCCTATCTCATCGCCCTGACGACGGCATCCTCGGCCGCGGCTCTGGCCACGAACCTGGAGACGTGCGTGAAAGAGCTGGGCATCCCGAAAAAGATATCGGATTTCGCCATCCCTCTGGGGCAGGTGCTGTATAAGCCGGGTTTTGTGGTCGGACTTTTTATCATGGCCCTGTGCATGGCGGAGTCCTATGGCATTCCCATCACGCCGCTGTTTCTCGTCATGTCGGTGCTGACGGTAGGGCTTCTGTCCATGGCGCTGCCGCCGATACCCGGCGGGGCCCTTTCCGTGTTCACGGTCCTGTTTGCCCAGCTTGGCATCCCCGCAGAGGCGCTGGCCCTGGCGATCGCCGCCAACGGGATCCTGGACTTTTTTGAGACGGCCGCCGGCGTGGCCTGTTTGCAGATGCAGGTGACGCTGGCGACGGAGAGCGTTGGGATGCTTGATAAAGATGATCTGAAAAGGAGCGTGTCATGATGAAGAATAGAAAATTCTGGCTTACCCTGTGGGTGCCGGTGCTGCTGGTCAGTCTGCTTCTGAGCGGCTGCGCGAAAAACGGCAGCGGGGAGGCCGAGCAGATAACCGATATCCGGCAGCTGGACGGACAGGCCATCGGCGTGATGACCGGTTCCAGCTTTGACGTACATACCGACAACCTTATCAAGGACGCGGACAAGCAGTATTACGACCGGGTGCCGGATCTGGCGCTGGCGGTGGAGCAGGGAAAGGTCGCCGGGTTTTTGATCGACGAGCCCATCGCCCGGACCCTGTGCGCAGAAAACCAGGCGGTGACCTATCTGCCCGACGTGCTGGTGGAGGAGAGCTACGCCGCCGCCTTTGCCAAGAACGACCGGGGCGCGGCGCTGCGGGACGAGTATAACGAATTTTTGGCGCAGATCAAGGCCGACGGGACCCTGAAAGAGATAGACAGCATCTGGCTGGGCGCGGACGAGAGCAAAAAGGTGGTGGAGGACTGGACCGCCTTCCCGGCGGATAACGGCGTCGTCCACATGGCGGTAAAAACGGACGTGGCGCCCTTCTGCTATATTCTTAACGGGCAGATCGTGGGCTACGACGTGGATATCATGGCCCGCTTCTGCAAGGCACACGGCTACGGTCTGGAAGTGACCGGCACGGAGGTCTCGTCTATTTTCGCGGGCCTTGCCACGGGGACATATGACGTGTCGGCTACCGGCCTGACGGTGACGGAGGAACGGGCGGAGAGCGTGAATTTCGCCGAGTCGGATTACACCGGCGGCGTGGTGGCCGTGGTGGCCAACCGGGGCCAGGGCCAGGGTCAGATTCGATTCCGGACGCTTCAGGACTTTGACGGCGCGACCATAGGCGTCATGTCGGGCAGTATTTCCGACGATCTTGTGAGCCAGGTGGCCAGCGGGTGCGAGTTTAAGTATTACGACGACGCCTCCGATTCGCTGCTGGCGCTGCAGTCGGGCACGCTGGACGCCGTGGCCCACGATATGCCCGTGGCCCAGCTGGCGGCGGCGAGACAGCCCGATCTGGCGGTATTCCCCGAGACGGTGGCGCCGGATTCCTACGGCCTGGGCCTGCAAAAGGACAGCCCCCTGACGGATGAAATAAGCGCCATCATCGAGCGGTATACGGAGGATGGCACCCTGGACGCGCTGCGGGAGAAATGGCTCAGCGCCGACGACAGCAAAAAGACCATCGACGTGGGCGAGTATGACGCGCCCAACGGCACCCTGCGCTACGCCCACGACTCCACGCTGGAGCCCATGAGCTATGTGGGCGGGAACGGCCAGTCCCTGGGCTATGAGGTGGAGCTGGTCTCCCTCATCGCCAAGGAGCTGGGGATGAAGCTGGAGATCACCCAGAGCACCTTCGGTTCGCTTATCCAGATGCTGAACAGCGGCCGGGCGGACATCGTGTCCGGCGCGATGAGCATCACCGACGAGCGGAAGCAGAGCATCGATTTCCCCACCACCCACTATGTGGGCGGCTTGACGCTCATGGTCCGGGCCGAGGATATGGGCGTGGCCGCCGTGCAGGCGGAGGAAAAGGGCTTCTGGGAGGGGCTCAAGGACAGCTTTTATAAGAACTTCGTCCAGGAGGACCGGTGGGAGATGATCCTGTCCGGCCTGGGCGTCACGTTCGTTATCTCGATATTCTCGGCCCTGTTCGGCACGGTGCTGGGCTTCGGGCTGTGCATGGTGCGCCGCAGCCGGAATAAGATCGCCTCCGGCATCACGGCGGCGTTCGTCCGGCTGGTCCAGGGTATCCCGGTGCTGGTGCTGCTGATGGTGCTGTTCTACGTGGTGTTCGCCGGGGCGAGACTGGACGGGGTGGTGGTGGCCATCATCGGCTTCTCCATCAACTTCGCCGTGTATGTGTCGGAGATGATACGCACCGGCATAAACGCCGTGGACGCGGGCCAGTGGGAGGCCGCCCAGGCCATGGGCTTCGGCCGGGTCAAGACGTTCACAAAGATCATCGCGCCCCAGGCGGCGCGGCATATCCTGCCGGTGTATAAGGGCGAGTTTATCTCCATGGTGAAGATGACCTCCGTGGTGGGCTATATCGCGGTGCAGGACCTGACAAAGGCCACCGACCTTATCCGCAGCCGGACGTTCGAGGCGTTCTTCCCGCTGATATTGACGGCGGTGCTGTATTTCATCCTGGCCTGGTGTCTGACGTCGCTGCTGGGACTGGCGGAGCGGAGGATCGACCCACGCCGCCGTCGCCGTGAGCCAAAGGGCGTGGACATGCGCGTGGCCATCGGGGAGGCGCCGGAGGAAAAGAAAGCGGCCCAGAGCGGCGGGCCGGTCATCACCATATCCCACCTGAAGAAGGTATATCCCAACGCAACGCCCTTAAAGGACGTGAACGCCGTGATAAATACCGGCGACGTTATCTCCATCATCGGGCCGTCCGGCACGGGCAAGAGCACCCTTTTGCGGTGCATTAACCGGCTGGAAACGCCGACAGAGGGCGATATTCAGGTGTTCGGCCAGCCGGTGACCGGGGTGAAGCCGGCCCAGCTGGGCGCGGTGCGCCAGCGCATGGGTATGGTGTTCCAGAGCTTCAACCTGTTCGCCCATTTGACGGTGATAGAAAATATCATGCTGGGGCCGGTGGAGCTGCTGGGCTGCACCAGGCAGGAGGCTTACGAGCGGGGCATGGGGCTGCTGACCAAGGTCGGGTTGGCGGAAAAGGCGCTCAATTACCCGGACGAGCTGTCCGGCGGGCAGAAGCAGCGCGTCGCCATCGCAAGGACCTTGAACATGCAGCCGGAGATCGTGCTCTTTGACGAGCCCACCAGCGCGCTGGACCCCACCATGGTGGGCGAGGTGCTGGCGGTCATCCGCAGTCTGGCCGAGCAGGGCCTGACCATGCTCATCGTGACCCATGAGATGAAGTTCGCCCATGACGTGTCCACGCGGGTGTTTTACATGGACGAGGGCGTTATTTTCGAGGACGGTACGCCGGAGCAGGTGTTCGACCACCCCAGGACGGACCGGTGCCGGGCGTTCGTCCACCGGCTGAAGACGCTCCACCTGGACATCGACTCCAAGGGGTTCGACTTCATCGGCGCGTCGGGCGACATCGACCGGTTTGCCCGCAGACAGCTTTTGGGCGCACAGCAATCGCTGAAATACCAGCAGATATTCGAGGAGCTGTGCGTGACCAGCATCCTGCCCACCCTGCCGGACGGCGGGTGCAGTCTGCGCTTCGACGCGCTTTGCAGCGAGGACGGGAGCGAGTGCGAGGCCGTCATCCGCTGGGAGGGGGCCGAGTTCGACCCGCTGACCGAGGGCGACGAGCTGAGCGCGGCGCTGGCTCTCAGCAGGACAAAGAGCAGCGAGCACACCTACGCCGACGGGGTAAATACGGTAAACATAGTATTCTGACGAGGACTTCCCATGGATAACACAGAGGTAAGATATGACCTGACCGGCCCCGGCATCGATGAGGCCGGGGAGGCGGCCTACGAATTTCTCACGGCCGCCAAGGTGGAACGAAAGGACGCCCTGCGGGTCCGGCTGGCCCTGGAGGAAGCGCTGCTGCGCTACCGGGACGAGGGAACGGCGGGGGAGTTTACTCTGCGCTGCCGGTGGCGGTTTCGCGCCCCGCGGGTGGAGCTCAGCCTGACAGGGCCGTCCCTGGACCCGCTGGCGGAGCAGGACGGGCCGGACAGCGGGGCACTGACGGGCATGATGGCCCAGATGGGCCTGGCGCCGCTGTGGCATTATAAGGACGGTACGAACCGGGTCCTGTTCACCCCAAAGCGGAAAAAAAGGTCCCTCATGGTCTCTTTGGCCATCGCCCTGGTGCTGGCGGCGGTGCTGGGCTATCTGTGCAGGCTTTTGCCGGAGGCGGTGCGGCTGGTGCTGACGGACAAGCTGGTGACGCCTGTTTTCAACACGTTCATGGGCCTGCTCACCGCCATATCCGGACCCATGATATTCCTGTCGGTGACATGGGGCATCTGCTGCATGGGGGACGTGGCCTCCTTCGGCCGAATCGGCAAGCGGATGATCACCAAGCTCATTTTGTTCACCGTCGTGTTGGGGGTCATTGCGGGAGCGGCTGTGGTGCCGTTCTTCCCCATGGCCGCGGGAGGCGGCCAGACATTCGACCCGTCGGAACTGATGGACATGGTGCTGGATATCGTGCCGGCCAACTTCTTCACGCCCTTCACGGAGGGCAATCCCCTGCAGATCATCTTCGTGGCGGTGCTCATCGGGATAGCGCTGCTGCTGTTGGGGGAAAAGGTCTCGGTGGCGGCCACGTTCGTGGAGCAGTCCAACTACGTGGTCCAGCTCATCATGGAGGCGATAAGCTCGCTGGTCCCCGTGTTCGTGTTCGGCAGCGTCTTCAAGATGTTTCTGGGGGACGGGTTCCGGCTGCTGGCCCAGTCCTATAAGCTCATCCCCGTCATAGTTCTGGGCACGGCGGTGATGATGGCGTGCAGCTTAGCGCTGGTGTGTGTCCGGTGGAAGGTCGGGCCCGTGACGGTGCTGAAAAAGACCATGCCCACCTTTCTCATCGGCCTGAGCACCGCGTCCTCCGTGGCGGCCTTTCCCACCAACCAGGAGTGCTGCGAAAAGCAGCTGGGCATACACGAAAAGCTCACCCGCTTCGGCATCCCTCTGGGACAGGTCATATACATGCCCGGCGCGGTGGTGCTGTTTCTGGTCGCCAGCATGAGCATGGCGGAGATCTACGGCGTGGCTATCACGCCGGCGTGGCTGTTGACGGCGCTGTTCATCTGCGTGATGCTGGCTATCGCGTGCCCGCCGGTGCCGGGGTCGGCGCTGACGTGCTACACGCTGCTGTTTACCCAGCTGGGCATACCCATGGAGGCGGTGGCCGTGATGACGGCGCTGAACGTGATATTGGAGTTCATCGCCACATCGTCGGACCTGTTCTGCCTGCAAATGGCGCTGACGGACCTGGGCGGGTCGCTGGATATGCTGGACATGGATACCCTGCGGAGCGCGGCGTCAACAAAGAAAAAACGATAAAAAAAGAGCGGAGGTATAAAGCTCGATGGTATCACCGGAAAAATTCTTCCACGTAAAAGAGGCCGGCTCCACCGTGAAAACGGAGGTGCTGGCGGGGGTCACGACCTTTATGACCATGGCGTATATCCTCATGGTCAACTCCGGCATGTTCGCGGAGCTGCCGGGGGTGTCCTATAACGCCATCTATATCGCCACGGCCATCTCCGCCTGTATCGGGACGGTGCTGATCGGGCTGCTGGCGAATATCCCGCTGGCCCAGGCGGCCGCCATGGGCTCCAACGCGTTTTTCGTCTATACGGTGTGCCTGGGCTTCGGGCTGAGCTACGCCAACGCGCTGGTGCTTATTTTGCTGGACGGGGTGATGTTCATATTGCTGACCGTGACGGGTCTGCGGAAGAAGATATTCGAGGCGATCCCAACGGCGGTGCGGGTGGCCATACCCGCGGGCGTGGGGCTGTTCATCGCGTTCATCGGACTGAAGGATTCCGGTATCGTGGTGGCGAACGAGTCCACGTTCGTGAGCCTGGCGTCGTTCAATCTGCTGTCCGGCAATGTCACGTGGGGGGGGGTATCTTTCCACAGCTCGTGACGTTGGCGGCGCTGATCGCGATAGCGGTGCTGACGTGCAAACGGGTCAAGGGCGCGGTGCTCTGGGGCATACTGGGCGGAACGGCGCTCTATTACCTGCTGGGGCTTACGGTCCCGGGGTTTTATGAGGGCTTTACGGACGGTATGAATTTCAACCCGTTCGCGGCGTTCGGAGATTTCGGAAAATACGCGTTCGGGAAGGTATTTACGGAGGGATTTGATTTTTCGGCGTATCTTGCCGACCACAGCGCCACGGAGCTGGCCCTCATGATCGCCACAACGGCGCTGGCGTTCTGCCTGGTGGATATGTTCGACACCATAGGCACCCTGTACGGGGCGTGCGCCAGGGGCAACCTTCTGACCGAAGAAGGGGAAGTGCCCAACATGGACAGGGCGATGCTGGCCGACGCCATCGCCACCACGGCCGGCGCGATCTGCGGCACGTCCACGGTGAGCTCCTATGTGGAGGCGTCCGCGGGTATCGCGGAGGGCGGTAAAACGGGGCTGGCCGCCATGGTGACCGGGGCGCTGTTTTTCGTCAGCATGTTTTTGAGCCCCATCGCCATGCTGGTGCCCGGGTGCGCCACGGCGGCGGCGCTGGTCTACGTGGGCATCATGATGATGAACTGCGCCAGGAGCATCGACTGGCTGAAGACGGAGGACGCGGTGCCGGCGTTTCTCACCCTGGCCATCATGCCCCTGACTTATAATATCTCCTACGGCATCGCCTTCGGCGTCATCTCCCATACGTTCATCAGCGTGTTCACAGGAAAGGCGAGAGACGTTAAAGCGGGAACATGGGTGATCGCGGCGCTGTTTGCCGTCATGTTCTTTGTGACCCATTGAGAAGGGGGTCGCAATGGAACTGGACTATGGCATAGAGCGGCGGCTGGCCCGGTGCGCGCCGGAACTGCACAGCCGGTATCGGGACTGCGTGGTGGTGTCCCAGCGGATGCTCAGCCGGTATGAGAACTATTTTCCCGATTTTACGGACCATACGGTGCTGCATACCCTGGACATTTTGGAGCTGTGCAACCAGCTCATCGGCGAGCAGATGGACAAGCTCACGGCGGAGGACCTGTATGTGCTGCTGATGGGCGCGCTGTTCCACGACGTGGGCATGGGCGTGTCCGTGGCGGACTTTGAGGAATTTCGCCAGGTGCTGGGGTTCCCGGAGCCGGAGGATGATAACGCCAGGGCCTGGGCCATACGGGACCACCACCAGGAGCTGTCCGGCCTGTATCTGGAGAAGTACTGGCACCTGATGGATATCCCCAACGCGGCATACGCAAGGGCCGTTATACAGGTATGCCGGGGGCATCGGAAGACAGATCTGCTGGACGAGCGGGAGTACCCGCCCGCGTTCCAGGTGGAGCCGGGAAAGAGCGTGAGCCTTCCCTATCTGGCGGCGCTTATCTGTCTGGCGGACGAGCTGGATATATCCGCAGACCGGAATATCAGCTTTCTCTACGACGTGGAGCATATGCCCAGCGCCAGAGACCGGCGGGAGTTTCACAAGCATATGGCCATCCGGCAGGTGGAGCTGACGCCGGAGCTGGCGATCGTCCACGCCTGGTCGGACGACCCGGAGATACGCGAGGGCGTCCGGGACGTGACCGACAAGCTGCGGGAAAAGCTGCTGCTGTGCCGCCGGGTGGCGTCGGAGCGCTCGGCCTTTGTCATCACGCAGACCGATGTGGTGCTGCGGATGGAGAAGACGGAGGCGGGACGATGAAAGCATTGGACCGCCTTTTCGGCCTGACAGCGCACGGGACCACCGTGCGGCGGGAGCTTCTCGGGGCGCTCACGTCCTTTTTCTCCGTGGCGTATATCCTGTTCGTCACGCCAAGCTATCTGGGCATGACCGGGATGGACTATACCGGCGTGCTGCTGGCCACATGCCTGTCTTCCGCGCTGGCGTGCTTTCTGGCCGCCGCCTTTAACCTGCCCTTTATGCTGTCCCCCGGGGTGGGGCTCAACGCGTTTTTCACCTATACCCTCTGCCTGACCATGGGATATACCTGGGCCCAGGCGCTGGCGGTGGTGAGCCTGTCCGGCGTGGCGTATCTGGTCATCAGCCTGACGCCCCTGCGGGACCAGATGGTCTCCTGCATCCCGCCCAGCATGAAAAACGCCATCAGCGCGGGGCTGGGCCTGTTCATCGCCCTTATCGGGCTTTTGAACTCCGGCATCGTCCAGGCGCAGGACGGCGCGCTGGTGCTGGGGGATATCGGCACCCCGGCCACATTTTTGGCCATTCTGGGCCTGCTGTTCACCGGCGTGCTGATGGCGTGGAAGGTGAAAGGGGCCATCCTCATCGGCATCGTGGTGACCACGCTGGTGGGCTTTCCGATGGGGGTGACACAGGCGCCCCAGTCCATGAAGCTGGACCTTTCCAGCCTGCGGCCGCTGCTGCTGTCGGCGGACTTCGGCGGGGTGCTCTCGCTGGGGGTAATGCCGCTGGTCACGGCCGTGGTCACCTTCACCATGTGCCTGTGCTTTGACACCCTGGGGGCGCTCATCTGCATCGCCGGTGCCGGTGACCTGCTGGACGAAAAGGGCGGGCTGGGCCGGTACAGCCGGGGCATGACGGCGGTGGCGTTGTCCACCGCGGTGGCGCCGCTGCTGGGCGCGCCGGCCATAGGCGTGCCGATCGAAGGGTCCACCGGCGTGGCGGACGGGGCAAGGACCGGGCTCTATACCGCCGCCACAGGCGTGCTGTTTCTGGCATCCATCCTGCTGGCCCCCATCGCGGGGGTCATTCCGGGGGCGGCCACCTCACCGGCGCTGGTGCTCATCGGCATGCTGATGATACACAACGCCACCAATATTTACTGGCATCAGGTGGAGATCGCGCTGCCCTGTTTCCTCACCATGATAATGATTCCTTTTACATACTCCGTGGCGGACGGTATCGGCGTGGGCTTCATCGCCTACACTGCCATCAGCCTGGTAAGCGGGAAGGGGAAGAAGATACCCCCGGTCACGTACGTTTTGACCGCATTGTTCGTGGTCATGTACGTGCTTTCGGCGATCTAAGGGGGTGTGTGAGATGAACAAACTGGACCGATTCTTCCATCTGTCCCAGCGGGGCACGACCGTGGGCAAAGAGATATTGGGCGGGTGTACCACGTTCTGCGCCTCGGCATATTTGATCTTGGTCATTCCGAACCTGCTCGCCGGCGCGGGCATGGACGTGCAGGAGGTCATGACGGCTACCTGCCTCATCGCAGCGCTGGGCAGCATCTTATTTGGGCTGGTGTCCAACCTGCCCTTCGCGCTGGTGCCCGGGCTGGGCTTTCCCACCATGTTTACTTATACCATCTGCCAACGCTATGGGTGTACCTGGCAGCAGGGGCTGGCGTTGGTGCTGCTGTCCGGCGCGCTGTTTCTGGTATTGGCGGCAAGCCCTCTGCGGCAGCGGCTGAACGACGCGCTGCCCATGCCGTTCAAGTTCGCCCTGTCCGCCGGGCTGGGGCTGCTGCTCACCCTGTCCGGGCTCATCAACGCGGGGCTTATCACCGCGGACAACAACATCGTGGATATGGGAGCGCTGACCGCGCCGGGGCCGCTGCTGGCGCTGGCGGGAATATTCATCACGGCGGTGCTGGTGATGAAAAAAGTCCCCGGCGCGCTCATGATAGGCGTCGCGGTGACCACATTGCTGGGCGTCCCGCTGGGCGTGACGGTGCTGCCTCAGAGCCTGACGGCCGCGCCGAAGCTGTCTCTGGGCACGTTTAAGCCGGACTTCACCGGCCTGCTGGCATTGGGGCCCATCCCGCTTTTCTCCGCGCTGCTCGCTCTGGTGGTGTCACAGCATTTTGACGTGGTGGGCACCCTGCAGGGCGTGGCGGGCGACACAAAGCTGATGGATTCGACCGGCGACGTGGTGGGACAAAAGGGGGCCTTTCTCTGCTGCGGGGCCGCCACCTGCGCCGGGGCGGTGCTGGGGGTCACCAACGTGATCGTGGTGGCGGAATCCGCTACCGGCATCCGGGAGGGCGCTCGCACGGGCCTGTCCGCCGTGGTGACCGGGCTGCTGTTCCTGTGCGTGCTTCCGTTTACGCCCTTGGTGGGAATGGTGTCCGGGGCTGCGCTGGCCGCGCCGCTGGTCATGGTGGGCATGTTCATGATGAGCGGCATCACCCAGATCACATGGAAGCATACGGAGATCTCTCTGCCCTGCTTTTTGATGATCGTGGGCATGCCATTCACGTTTTCCATCACCACCGGCGTCATGCTGGGCGTGGTGTCCTACGTGGTGGTGATGGTGTGCCGGAAGCGGGCCGCGCTGGTGGACCCGGCGCTGTATCTGCTGGCCGGCGTGTTTGTCCTGAACGCCGCTTTGGGCGTGTTTGCGTAGGGGGTTGATTTGTCTCTCCCCCAGTCAGCGCCGGAGGCGCTGACAGCCCCCTCGTCAGAGGGGGCCTTTTTATATGGAAAATTCAATTAAAAAAGCCTCACCTTACACAGGGGAGGCGACTTTGTTACCGGGGTCCCCACGCGGCACGCTTGTCGCGTGGGGAGAGGAGGCGCCGCGGGCTATCCGGGGTTTGCCGCTTGCGGCGAATCCCGGCCTAGCCCAGCGAGCGGCGACGATGTCACACTTTCTGCTGGGCTGTGTTTATAATAGGTGACGAGGGCAAGGAGGTGAGCGCCGTGACGGAAGCGCATGCCCTGGCGATGCTCCGGGCGGACAGACCGGGGGGCCTGGAATGGTTTATCGACAGGTACACGGCCTATGTGGCCGCCATCGCATGGAATATTCTGGGCCGGACCATGACCGCCCAGGACGTGGAGGAAGTCACGTCGGACGTGTTCGTGGCACTGTGGCAAAACCGGGACAGGGCCAAAGTTGGCCGGGTGAAGGGATATCTGGGCCAGATCGCCCGGACACGGGCCATCAACCGGCTGCGGCAAAGTCAGGCGGACCTGGAGCTGGAGGAAGACGTGCTGGCCCTGCCGGGGGCGGACCCGGAGGCGCTGGCGGCGGACCGGGAGCGAGACGAGGCCGTGCGGGCCGCGGTGCAGGCCATGGACGAGCCGGACAGGGAGATATTCGTCCGGCACTATTACTACTGCCAGACGGCCCGGCAGATCGCGGGGCTGCTGCGCATGAGCCCGGCGGCGGTGCGACAGCGGTTGAAGCGGGGCCGTGACAGGCTCCGGGAGGCGTTGACGGAAGGAGGTATGAGCGATGATCGTGCGATTCAGTGACCTGATGGCCCGGTACAGGGATGAGGAATACGATATGCCCGACCGGGGGTATGCGGACCCGGAGAAGATCAAGAGTATGACGGTGGCAAAGATAGATGTCCTGCGGGGGGGCCCTGTCCAGGAGAAAATGTCCCGGCACGTGCTGCGGACCGTGCTGCTGGCGGCGGCGTTCGCAACGCTTTTGAGCGTGACGGCCTACGCGGTGTACCAGCGGACCATGGAGGACCGGGTGTTGGAGGGCGGCCGCCAGATGACGGCTCAGGACGGCAGCGCCATCGTCCAGTACAGCGCCGTGGGCGGCAGCGGGACCGAGACCACCGACCAGCCCGTCGAGCCTGTTCCCACCGGCGCGGCGCAGTACGCCGCGTGGTCCGGCGAGAAGGGGACCTATTACAGCTCCATGGGCAAGAATCGGGAATACGAGGCCCAGAAGGAGTGGGCGGAGTTCTACTTCAGCGACGTGCCCCTGGACGCACGGGACCTGCTGGATTACTCGGACTCCCACCGGCTGATCTATGGCGTGGGGTACGGGGTGCTGGCGGACAAGCTGGACGAGATCGCGGAAAAATACGGCCTGCGGCTCCTGGAGCGCTTGGCGCTATATGACACGGAGGGGGAATTTTTGGACGCCCTGGCTTTGGACAGCTTCTATCCAACGGCGGAGGACGCCGACGAACGGCACACCTTCCAGGTCTACGACGACGGAAGCTTTGAGGCCAGCGGCCTGAGCATGGTCCGGCCGGATGGCGGCGAGGCGCTGGGCTTCAACGTGATCCGGGCGGTCCGGGGCACCCTCACGGACTTTATGCTCCTGGGCGGGGACCCGGCTCTGGCGGACTTTGAGACGTACGTCACCAGTTCCGGTACGGAGGTGGACATCGCGCTGGAGCAAGTGGGGTCGTTCCTGTTCGCGGACATGGAAAACTGCCACATGACATTCTGGTTCTACGATGGCCGGCGCGAGGGCCTGACCCTGGCGGAGCTGGAGGCCGTGGCGGACAGCATAGACTTTGCCGCCCTGGACGAGATAAACGCGCCCGCCGTGGCGGAAAACGTGGCCGCGGGCATGGAGCAGAACATGCGGGATAACCCAAGCTCTTACCGGGATGTGGCCGAGCCGATACAGGGCGTTTACGACGATCTGGGGGACTATTCCCTGGACGGCCTGCTGCCGGCGGGGTGGGAGTTCACCGCGTCCTATGTGAACACCGTCGAGGACACGGCGCGGGACAGGGAGAACCTGGACGTGACAGCGCCCACGCCGGGTCCGGCGGACTATTACGACAGCGTGAGCCTCAACTACTACCGGCCGGACAGCGGCGAGAGCTATGACACGGATAAATGGGCGAGCCTGACCTACGAGCGGTACTGGGCCGACCCGGACAGGACCGTGCTGCAAAACGCCACGGCGTTTGCCAACCGGCGGGTCACGTCCACCACCTGGCCGCTGACCGCCGGACAGGAAGAGAAGTCGTGTACCGTGGGCGGCTATGAAGGGTACTACGTGGTGCTGGACGTGTACGGCGGCCGGGTGGACGCCGGGGGGACGTATCTGACATGGTACGACACGGATAAAGAGCTGCTCTTCACCCTGGCCGCGCCTATGCCGGAGTTCAGCGTGGAGGATACGTTGGCGCTGGCGGAGGAATTTGAAAAGGGGATAAAATGACCGCTTGGGGGTTGTTGCCAGACTGAAAGACTGGTAACAACCCCCCAGTCTCGTCGGAGCACGCATGGCTAGGCCGGGATTCGCCGCAAGCGGCAAATCCCAGATAGCCAGCGGCTCCTCCTCTCCCCAAAAGGCAAGCGTGCCTTTTGGGGGCCCCGAAAAGGCGCTGACAGCCCCCCTTACACAGGGGGGCCGTTTACATGGTAAAGCCCCCTTTACACAAAGGGGGCTTTCAGGTAAAATATCCCGCGAAAGGCGGGATGGGCATGAACAACGCCGTTGTGACGCTGCGGGAGGGCCAGGGGCGGGCCTTAAAGGCCGGCGGGCCGTGGGTATATGATAACGAGGTGGGCTCCATTGAGGGTCTCTGCGCCGACGGGGATATCGTTACCGTCCGGGACGCGCAGGGGAAATTCCTCTGCCAGGGATTCATCAACCGGAAAAGCAAGCTGCTGGTGCGGGTGATGAGCCGGGACGAGAGCGCCGTCATCGACCGGGAGTTTCTGCGTATGCGGGTGCGAAACGCCTGGGAATACCGGAAAAAGACCGTGGACACGGCCTGCTGCCGGGTGATATTCGGCGAGGCGGATTTTCTGCCGGGGCTGGTGGTGGACAAGTTCGCCGACGTGCTGGTGGTCCAGTCGCTGGCCCTGGGCATCGACCGGTTGAAAGCCGTCATTTTGGAGCTGCTGCTGGAGACGCTTGCGGCGGACGGGATAAGCATCCGGGGCGTGTACGAGCGCAGCGACGCGCTTGTCCGGGAGCGGGAGGGATTGCCGCTGGTCACGGGATTTCTCGGGGACGGCTTCGACACAAAGGTGGAGATCGTGGAAAACGGGGTCCGGTACCTGGTGGACGTGGCCGAGGGGCAGAAAACCGGGTTTTTCCTGGACCAGAAATATAACCGCCGGGCCATCCGGCCGCTGTGCAGGGGCGCGAAAGTGCTGGACTGCTTCACCCACACCGGGTCCTTCGCCCTGAACGCGGCCCAGGCCGGGGCCAAAAGCGTGCTGGCCGTGGACGCGTCGGAGCTGGCCATTGCCCAGGCGCGGGAAAACGCCGCGCTGAACGGGCTGGATGACCGGGTGAGGTTTCAGTGCGCGGACGTGTTCGAGCTGCTGCCGGAGCTCATTCGCAAAAAGGAGAAATTCGACCTGGTGATACTGGACCCGCCGGCCTTCGCCAAGAGCCGGGGGGCGGTGAAAAATGCGGTGAAGGGCTACAGGCAGATCAATCTGCGGGCGCTGCAGCTGGTCAGGGACGGCGGGTATCTGGCCACCTGCTCCTGCTCCCACTTCGTGGACGCGGCCCTGCTGGGCCAGACGGTCCGTCAGGCGGCCAACAATGTGCGCAAGCGCTTAAGGCAGGTGGAATTTCGCACCCAGGCCCCGGATCACCCGATCTTATGGGGCGCGGAGGATTCGGATTATCTCAAGTTCTTCATTTTTCAGGTGTGCGCGGAGAAGTAAGGAGGGGATATCATGTACGAACTGAACATGCTCACGGAAAAATGCGGCTATATCCAAAGCCCCGCCAAGGCGGGACTGGTGCGCTTAAATGACGCCGAGGTCTGCCTCATCGACAGCGGCAGCGACAAGGACGCGGGCCGGAAGATACGGCAACAGCTGGACGCCAAGAGCTGGCGCTTGACGGCCATATACAACACCCACTCCCACGCCGACCACATCGGCGGGAACAGATACCTGCAAAACCAGACCGGGTGCAAGATCTATGCCCCCGGCATCGAGTGCGCCGTCACCCGCCATCCGGTGCTGGAGCCGGCGGGGTTATACGGCGGCTGGCCAGGGAAGGACCTGCGGCACAAGTTTTTGATGGCCCAGGACAGCGACGCGGAATATCTCACGCCGGAGGCGCTGCCGGAGGGATTTGAGATGCTGCCCCTGCCCGGCCACAGCTTCGACATGGTGGGCTTTCGCACGGCCGACGGCGTGGCGTACATCGCCGACTGCCTGTCCAGCCGCCAGACGCTGGACAAGTACCGGGTGGGGTATATCTGGGACGTGGGGACCTATCTGGATACGCTGGAGAAGGTGAAGACGATGGACGCGGCCGTGTTCGTCCCGGCCCACGCGGACGTGACGGAGGATATAGCGCCGCTGGCGCAGGTCAACATCGACGCGGTAAACGCCGTGGCGGAGGATATTTTGGACGTGTGCCGGACCCCGTCCTCCTTCGAGGCGGTGCTGCGGGCGCTGTTCAACAAATATGAGCTGGTCATGACATTCGAGCAGCACGCGCTGGTGGGAAGTACGGTCCGGTCGTATCTTGCGTGGCTGAAGGATACGGGACGGCTGACGGCAGGATTTGAGGATAATACGATGATGTGGGAGAGGATTTAAATTGACAACCCTCCAGTCAGCACCAAAGGCGCTGACAGCCCCCCTTATACAGGGGGGCCGTCCATAATGTGCGCCTACGGCGCGATTTGACCCCCTTTGACAAGGGGGCCATTTTTTGTGCGTATGGCAATTTGGGCGGGGGCGGCATAGGATGGCGGGAGGTGATGGAAGATATGGACTTTACCCTGCTGGGGACCGATCCCCGGTATATGTACTTAAAGCGGCGGCTGGAGATGGACGGCCACCGGCTCACGCCCGACAGCCCCAACCAGATCGCGCCGCCGTCCTGGCGACAGGGGGTGCCCTATTACCGGGACGAGATATACGTCATCGAAAACGCCGCCCTCACCGCCGAGGGGGCGCTGGAGCTGCTCATGCGCCGGTCCAACCGGGGCCTGGCGGGCATGGAGGTGCTGGTGGCCGGCTTCGGCCGCATCGGGGGCTTTCTGGCCGGGATGCTGGGCGCGCTGGGGGCCCGGGTGACCGTGGCCGCCCGGAGCGAAAAGGCCCGGGCCGCCGCCAGAGCCAGGGGGTTCGCGGCGGCGGACATGGAGCACATACCGGCAAGCTTCGACGGCGTGGTGAACACGGTCCCGGCGCCGGTGCTGCACGGGGACTACGGCGGGGCGCTGTGCATCGACGTGGCAAGCGCCCCCGGCGGGTGGGCCACGGACGCGCCGGTGCTGAAAGCGCCGGGACTGCCGGGGCTATACGCCCCCAAGGCCGCCGCAGACGTGATGGCGGAGGCCATATATCGGGTCATGGAGGAGGAAAACGAACGTGGATAAAATTCGTCTGGGGCTGGCGCTGACCGGCTCTTACTGTTCCTTTGAAAAGCTGGCGGCGGTGCTGCCGGCGCTGTGCGGCCAGTTCGACGTGACGGCCATATTCAGCGAGAACGCCCAGAAGGACAGCCGCTTCGGGTCGGGGAAGAAGTGGATGGAGCTTTTGGCCCAGGCCACCGGCAAGGCGCCGGTCACCAGCATACAGCAGGCCGAGCCCCTGGGGCCGAAAAATATGATCGACGTGCTGGCCATCGTGCCCTGCACGGGCAATACGCTGGCAAAGCTCAGCCGGGGCGTGACGGACACGGCCGTGACCATGGCCGCAAAAGGGCACCTGCGAAACGGAAAGCCGCTTCTCATCGGCGTGTCCACCAACGACGGGCTGGGCGCGTCGGCGGAGAACATCGGCCGGCTCCTGGTGCGCAAGAACATCTACTTCGTCCCCTTCGGCCAGGACGACCCGGAGAAAAAGCCCGCCAGCCTCAGCTGCGCCTATGACAAAATAGCGCCCGCCGTTTGCGCCGCCTTCCAGGGGCGGCAGCTCCAGCCGGTGCTGGTGTGAGGGTCCTGTCAGGGATCGGTATCAAGGCCCGCCGGGGGCGGAAAGCCTTGCGGCGGGCCCGCAAACTTGCATTATCGGGGCTTTTGTGGTATGCTTTCCGGGAACTATCCCCAGGAGGCGTCGCAATGTCCCAGGTCGAAAAAAAACAGAGGGAACGCCACGCGCTGTCACCGGGCCAGAAAATTTTGTTCGTGGCCGCGCTGCTGGTCGTGTTCGGGCTGTGCAGCACGGTGTTCCTGGACCTGCGGTCCATGGAGAAGGCCAACGCCGCCCCGGCGGATGTGTCCGACTGGCCGAACCCCGTCACCGCCTACCTGATGGCGGACGAGGGGCAGCTGGCTACGACCTTTTATAACGAGGGCCTGGCCCCCGCCGGGGAATATGGCCGGGGCACGCCCATACAGATGGAGAGCTGGGAGCCCTTCGTGGCGGAGAACGGCCGGGAATATTACCACGTGTTTTTGGACGGCAAAATGGGCTATGTGCCCTGCTCCAACGTGACGGACGACCAGTCGGCGCTGCTGCAGGAGTCCAGGGTCTACGTCCGGTCCACGGTGCATATGCTCCAGGACTTCAACGATATTGCCATCGGCCCGCTGGCCCAGAAGGGTACGCTGCTGCAGGTGGTGGGCTATGATCATTTCAAGGAAGACGGGTCCGTCAACCTGTACCACGTGATGATGGGCGACGATTTCGGGTGGATAAAGTCCGAATACGTGGTGCAGGAATACAGCGAGGCAATGACCCACTGGGACGAGATCGACACCTATCAGGAAAAGCACGTGTTCCGGGGGGATGGCTACGGCGGAGGCGACGCCGGCGGGCTGGATTACTGGCCCCACGAAAAGGGCGACTTCGCCTCGGTGGGCAATAAAATGCCGGAGGACGTGTACGCCCTGTTTATACCCGCGTCCGTCATCTCGCCGGAGTCGGCGCAGCAGTACATAGAGCTGGCGAAAAATACAAAGGCCAACGCCTTCGTCGTCACGCTGTGCGAGGACGAGGACCTGGCCTATCAGTCGGCGGTGTTCGAGCAGTACGACATCCTGAGCGGGTACACCGTCCACAACACCGTGGAGGACTTCGCCACGGCCATCAGGATGCTCAAGGACGCCGGATATTACGTCATCGGCCGTATCGACACGTTCCGGGATACGCCCCTGGCGTCCCTGCGGCCGGATTGGGCCGTCACGGACCTGGGCGGCCGACTGGTGACGGTGCTGGACGAGAGCTGGGTCAGCGCCTTCAGCCGGGACGTGTGGCAGATGAAGGCGGCCTTCGCGCTGGAGGCGGTGGACACCTTCGGGATCAATGAGATACAGTTCGATTCCGTGCGGTTCCCGGACCTGTATGACTTCGACGACGGGTCCGTCCAGCTGCACAATTCCCTGGACGAGTCCAAGGCCCAGGCCCTGCAGCGGTTTTTGACCTATGCCTCGGACCTGCTGCACGACCACAACGCGTATATCTCGGTGAATATAAACGGCGAGACGGGCAACTTCTACGTGGCCCCCTACGGCCAGTACTGGCCCGCGTTCAGCGACGTGGTGGACGTGATATGCGGCATGCCGTACCCCAACGACTTCGGGTCCTTCCTGGAAAACCGGCAGTATATCGTGCCCTACCGGATGCCGTACCGGTTCCTGGTCACCTGGGCCAAGATGGTCGCCGCACGCCAGGAGGAGTGCGGCTCGCCGGCCATCGTCCGGACCTGGATGCAGACCTGGGACGCCCACGGGTATAAATACGACGGCGAGACCATACGGCGGGAGATCCTGGCGATGTACGACCAGAATGTCACCGGCGGGTTCATGCTGTGGAACAGCAGCGGGTCGGCGGATATCGCGGATAAGCTGCCCGAGGCGCTCAGGTACGATTACCGGGCCAAGTACAACGAGGCCGCCGCGCAGAATGTCAAGCTGTCCCGGTATCTGGATATTTCCACGGAGGACGCGCAGACATCGGGATGAGGGGGGCGCAGCTTTAAGACTGGTAACAACCCCTCCGTCACGGCTTCGCCGTGCCACCTCCCCTTACACAGGGGAGGCTTCGATAAGGATATGGAAAAGCCGGCTCTGGTGAGCCGGCTTTTGGTTTTTATGCAGAATCACTTGTTGGAGCGGCGCCAGATGTGCATTTTTTCCGCCTCGGCGATCAGCTCGTCCCGGAACTGAGGGTGGGCGATGGAGATCAGTGCCTCGGCGCGCTGCCAGGTGGACAGGCCCTTCAGGTTCACCATGCCGTACTCGGTGACGATGTACTGCACACAGCTGCGGGGGTCCGTGGCGATGCTGCCCGGGGTCAGGGTGGGCACGATGCGGCTTTTCAGCGTGCCGTCCTTGGCCTTCATGGCGGAGGAAAGGCAGATGAAGCTCTTGCCGCCCTTGGAGAGATACGCGCCCATGACGAAATCCAGCTGGCCGCCGGTGCCGGAGATGTGCTTGATACCGGCCGACTCGGCGTTCACCTGGCCGAACAGGTCCAGGTCCACCGCGTTGTTGATGGAGATGAACTTGTCCAGCTGGGCGATGACCTGCACGTCGTTGGTGTAGTCCACCGTCGCGCCCATGACATCCGGATTGCGGTCCACATAGTCATAGAGCTTCTTGGTGCCGGCGGCGAAGGCGAACACCTGGCGGCCATAGTCCAGGTTCTTGTTTTTGCCGTTGATCTTGCCGGCCAGGGCGATGTCCACAAAGCCGTCTACGTACATCTCCGTGTGTACGCCCAGGTCCTTCAGGTCGGACTGAGCGATCATGGCGCCCACGGCGTTGGGCATGCCGCCGATGCCAAGCTGTAAACACGCGCCGTTGGGTATCTCGGGCACGATCAGGTTGGCCACGGCCTTGTCCACGTCGCTGGGAGCGGCGGAGCCAAGCTCGGCGATGGGCGGGTTCTCGCCCTCCACCACGTAGGTGACCTGCTCGATGTTAATCTCGGTCTTATTCAGGCCGTAGACCACGGGCAGGTTTTCATTGACCTCCACGATGATGTGTTTGGCCCGGGCGCACATGTCGTAAAGATGGGACGGGGCCAGGGACAGGGAGAAGTTGCCGTGGCTGTCCATGGGGGGCACCTGCATCATCACCACGTCGGTGGGAGGCAGGTTCTCCCGGTAATACCGGGGCAGCTCGGAGTAGCGGATGGGGCAGAACCAGCCCATGCCCTTGGCGATGATCTTCCGGTCCACGCCGGAGCAGTGCCAGCTGTGCCAGGCGAAATGGTCGCCGGCGTCGTCGGCCTTGGCGATCTCCGGCATCCACATGGTCACGCCGCCACGGACCTTCACGTCCTGCAATTCAGGGCCGCGCTCGGCCAGAGCCTTGTCCAGGGCCACGGGGTGGTTGGTACACCAGGTGTAGTCCACCCAATCGCCGGATCTGACCAGCTTCACGGCTTCGGCCGCGGTGGTGAGCTTCGATTTATAAAGCGCCTGATAGTCCATATGGTTCGGTCTCCTTTACGCGTTTTTATTCATGGAAAACAGTTTAATGGCCACGGGGGGAATTGTCAAGAGCAGGTCGGGTCGGGCTTTCAAAGCAAGAGAATTATATGTATCTCTCCCTCAGTCAGCGCCAAAGGCGCTGACAGCCCCCTGGGGGCCCCACGCGGCACGCCTGTCGCGTGGGGAGAGGAGACGCCGCGGGCTATCCGGGGTTTGCCGCTTGCGGCGAATCTCGGCCTAGCCTCGCGAGCGGCGACGACAGAGGGGGCCGCGCTGCGGCGCGAAGGCTGGCGAGGAATGGGGGCCGCGCTGCGGCGCGAGGGGAGGGCGTCATTTCAGCAGTAAGAGATCTCGCAGCGGAGGACGCGGCCCTGGATGCGGATACGGGTCTTGCGGGCGTCGTAGACCTGGGGCTGGTGGGCCGGGTTGGTGGACTGAGGCATCAGAGTGATCCGGTCCCCCTCCCGGTAAAAACGCTTCACGGTGGCGTCCTCGTCGTCCACCAGGACCACGGCGATGTCCCCGTTGTCCACGATGTCCTGCCGGCGGACGATCAGAAGGTCCCCGTCGTTCATGCGCAGGGCGTTCATGCTGTCCCCGGACACGCGCAGGGCGAAATACTCCGCGCCGCCGTTCAGGTCCGTGTAGGTGTACCCCTCGATGTGCTCGTCTGCGTACAGGGGAAGGCCCGCGCTGATGCGGCCCAGGATGGGGATACGGTGCATGGGGCGGTAGGGCATGGCCCCGGCCGGGTGCGTCGGCTGGGGGGTCCCCATGAGCTGGGCGGGGGTGGTCTGCAGGGCCCGGGCGATGGCGTCCAGCACCGGCATTTTCAGCTTGTCGATGGCGCCGGTCTCGTAGCGCTGGACCGTGGAGACAGCCACGCCGATGGCGGCGGCCACGTCCCCCTGGGTCAGACCCAGCTCCTGTCGGCGCTGGCGGATACGGGCGCCAAGCTGTTTGTTGTCCATGGTGAGGTCCTCCTTTCTATAGTTGGCCGTTTGCGGCCCAATGTGGCACGTTTTGCGGTTCCGGCGTCAGCCGGGAGCAAAACCGCCTTAAATGATATATACTGGCCGTTTGCGGCCAGTATAGCACAGGAAATTGCGGAGCGCAAGAGAAATATGTGCATTGCGCAAAAATTTTGCGAAAAAGGGTTGACAATCTTGTTGCGTTGCGCTAAAATTTGCACTACGCTAGACGTTGGGCGGGAAAACGCCCAATTTTTTGGGAGCGGAAATTGCATAGCGCAAAACGCAAAGGAGGAAATGACGATGAGTTCACCGAGGAATATCTGGTGGTCCTATGTGCAGGGGATGATGAGAAGGTACCCGGAGCGGGCGGCGGCGCTGGAGGAAAAGCGGGCCGTGCGCATGACGGGACGGTACGGCGCGGAGCCGGCGGGCGGCAAGGGTCCGGGCAGGACCACGGAGACCGTGGCGCTGCGGGAGCTTTCTCCGGCGGAGCAGCGGGAGTACGAGGCCGTGCGGGACGCGCTGGCATACGCCGCCGAAAAGCCCGACGGGGCGCTGCGGCTGAAGCTGGTGAAGCTGGTGTACTGGGATAAGACACACAAGCTGTACGCGGCGGCGTGGGAGGTGGGCGTGTCCGAGCGGACCGCCCGGCGGTGGAACCGGGATATCTTGTACCGGGTGGCGGTCAATTTCGGGCTGGTGGATGAAGATTGGCCGCTCACGGCCAGCTGAATGTGGTATTTTGGTATCACCGAAAAGCGGGAAGGCCGGAGGGGCGTGACAACCCTTCCGGCGCGGCTTGAGCCGCGCCACCTCCCCTTACACAGGGGAGGCATGCGATATGGAAGCGGCTGACGCCGGGGCCCCCACGCGGCACGCCTGCCGCGTGGGGAGAGGAGGAGCCGCGGGCTATTCGGGGTTTGCCGCTTGCGGCAAATCACGACCTAGCCCAGAGAGCTCCGACGACAGAGGGGGCCGGATCCTTTCCAGCGGCAAAATGGGGGTCATACTGCGGCGCGAGGAGGTGAAATGGCACGGGCGGCAGGAAATATGAACAGTGGCTGACGGACGAGGGACTGGAACGTATCGAGGCCTGGGCCAGAGAGGGCGTCACGAGTACGCAGCTGGCCAAAAACCTGGGTGTGACCCGCAGGACGCTGAACCGGTGGATCGGGACGCACGAGGACGTGGCCCAGGCCGTGGCCCGGGGCCGGGGCGAGGGCACCACGGAACAGGTAGAAAACGCGCTTTATAAAAAGGCGCTGGGCTATAACGTGACGGTCAAGGTGCCTATGCGGGTGAAAAAACGGGTCCGGGACCCGCATACGGGCCAGTGGGAGGACCGGGAGGTGATCGAAATGGTGGACCGGGAAAGGCACGTGCCGCCGGATATGAAGGCCGTGCAGTTCTGGCTGACCAACCGGGAAAAGCTGCGGTGGCAGAAAAGCCCGGAGCAGGACGAGGACGACGAGGGTGTCACGGTCATCATTGATGTGTGACGTCGGAGCACGAGGGAGCAATCCGTTTTGCAAGCCTCCCCTGTGCAAGGGGAAGTGGCCCGGCGTCAGCCGGGTCGGAGGGGTTGTCAACAACCCTCCAGTCACGCGTACGCGTGACAGCCCCCCTTACACAGGGGGGCCGTTCAATATGGAAGAGGATTTTATTAGATGAGTGAAATACGGCTGAGCGAGGTCATCGGGCCGGCGTTCCGGGAGCTGGCCGGAGATGTGCTCCGGCATGGGCACACCCACTATGACCTGGCCGGAGGGCGGGGCAGCCTCAAAAGCTCCACGGTGAGCCTGCTGGTGCCGCTCATACTGACCCAGCACCCGGATACCCACGCGATGGTGGTGCGCAAGGTGGCCAATACCATGCGGGAAAGCGTGTTCGCCCAATACCAGTGGGCGGTGGAAAAGCTTGGCATGGGCGGGCTGTGGACGGCGCGGCTGTCGCCCATGGAGCTGGTGTATGAGCCAACGGGACAGAAGATCATGTTCCGGGGTGCGGACGACACCGGCAAGTTCAAGAGCATCAAGGCGCCGTTCGGGTACATCGCCGTCACCCACTTCGAGGAAAAGGACCAGTTCGCGGGTCGGACGGAGATCGACACGATCTTGCAGTCCACCATGCGGGGCGGGCCCATGTTCTGGAACTTCGAGAGCTATAACCCGCCGCTTTCACGGGACAACTGGGCCAACCTGGACAGTCAGATCGTCCGGCCCGACCGGCTGTGCCACAGGAGCACCTATCTGGACGTGCCAAGGGAATGGCTGGGCGAGGCGTTTTTGGCCGAGGCCGAGCACAAGAAAAATACCGATGAGCGGGGCTGGCGGCACATATACCTGGGCGAGTGTACCGGAACAGGCGCGGACGTGTTCGAGCGGGTGGAGGTCCGGCGGATAGAAGACGAGGAGATAGACGGGTTCGACAGGATATTTCAGGGCGTGGACTGGGGGTGGTTCCCGGACAAGTTCGCGTTCCTGCGCACGGCCTATGACAGGGCCAGAGAGAAGATATTTTTGCTGGACGAGCTGTACGTCAATAGAACGCCCAACGCCAAGACGGGGGCGTGGATACGGGATAAGGGGTACATGGACTACCCCATCACCTGCGACAGCGCAGAGCCCAAGAGTATCGCCGATTACAGGGCTATGGGCCTGCCGGCCCGCGGGGCGGTCAAGGGTCCGGGCAGCGTGGATTACGGGTTCAAGTGGCTCCAGGGCCGGACCATCGTGGTAGACCCGCTGCGTACGCCGGGGGCACACCGGGAGATCGTCAGCTATGAGTACCAGCGGGACAGGACCGGGAATATCATAAGCGGTTACCCGGATAAGGACGATCACGCCATATCGGCGCTGCGGTACGCGTACGAGGGGCTGTTCAGCCGACGCGGGACCAGCGCGTGAGCGGTCGGCCGCCCGACATTTCGCCTTGTCACGCTTGGCCGGTTGTGCTATTATCGGCTGGGGGTGTGAAAGATGAAACGAATTATTTCCGTTTTGCTAATCGGCGTTGCCCTGGCTGCGCTGCTGCCTTGCACGGCGGCTGCTGGTGGAGACGACCTCCCCGACGGATACGTGGAGGATTCCTGGTGGGAATTAACCTATGCCGTTCCGGAGGACTGGACCGTCAGCGAAGCACACGATCTGCGCGATATGCCGGTCTCAGATGCGCTTTATTGGTACAGCAAGGAATTAAGCGACGGGTATAGAGCCCATATGCTTTCCGTCCAGGCATATAAGCTGGAAATGCAAAGCTTTGATCTTTTGTCCCTGGATGATGTGGACACGGTGTACACGCTGGATAACTTTGCAGAGAGCCTCATACAGGGGGACCCGGTAGACAAACAGCGGGCACTGTGCGAGATCGACGGCAGGGTCGCGCTGCTGGTAAAGCTGGAGGTAAAAAACGCGGTCGATGATGGAACGCACATCGTGGATCACTACTTCTTTCTGACGAGCGGGTGCGTTTATGACTTCGTTTTTGGTGAATGGGGCAGGGTAGACGAGGAAGAATACGCTGATGCCGTTTCGCAGATTCTGGATTGTATCCATGTGGTTGAAAAATAAAGGAAAGATTAATAAAAATAGGAAATGCAAAGCCGTTGGCCGGTTGGCCAGCGGCTTTGTCATACCTTGACGCGGGACCAGCGCGTGAGGTCAGGAGGAAAAAACAGTGAGATTATTTGCCAGAGTAAAGGAGTGGTTTGATATGCGCATGGGGAGCAAGGCGACAGAGACGTTCGGCGTCAGGCCGGCCGCGTCGGCCGGGATGGACGCGTTTCTCCGGCGGTGCGCGGATATTTACGGCGGGCACCCGGACTGGGCGGACGCCGACGAGGGTATCCGGACCGTGAACTTCGCCAGGACTGTGTGCTCGGAGACGGCCAGGCTGGCGATGCTGGGCACCAAGATCACCGTGGGCGGCGGCAGTCAACGGGCCGCGTGGCTGCAAAGCCAGGTGGACGGGTTCTATCCCCGGCTGCGGGAGTGGACCGAGAAGGGCTGCGCCTGGGGCACCGTCATCTTAAAGCCCAACGGCCAGGGCGTGGAGGCGCTGACGCCGGAGCAGTTCGTGGCCGTGGACGTGCGGGACGACGAGATCGTGGGGGCGGTGTTCGTCAGCCGGGCCTATGAGGCCGAGACTGAGCGGTGGTACACCCGGCTGGAATACCACCGGTTCACCGACGGCGGGGTCTATGAGATCGGCAACCGGTGCTTCGTGGGCCACAGCCGGCAGGACATGAGCAGGGCCGTGCCCATCGAGGCCACGCCTTGGGCGGGATTGGCCAGGGACGTGGCGGTACAGGGACTGGAAAGGCCGCTGTTCGCCGTGCTGCGTATGCCCGGGGTCAACAACGTGGACGGCGGCGCGCTGGGTACGCCTGTGTTCGCCGACGCGCTGGAGGAGCTGAAGGACCTGGACGTGGCGTACAGCCGCATGACCGGAGAGATATACGACAGCGCCCGGATCGCCCTCATCGACGATAGGCTCCTGGACGTGCCGGGGAGCAGGACCGGGTTCGGCGGGTCGGACAGCGTGAAGCTGCCCCGCCAGGCCCGGAAGGTCAGCGGGTTCGGGCCGGACGAGTATTATCAGGAGATCGACCCGCAAATCAATACCACCGAGCGGTTGGTGGGCGTGAACGCGCTGCTGGGCCAGATCGGGTTCAAGTGCGGGTTCTCCAACGGCTATTTCGTGTTCAACGAGCGCGCCGGCCTGGTCACGGCAACACAGGTGGAGTCGGACGACCGGCGGACCATCCAGCGGGTCAAGGACGTGCGCGATAAGCTGGAAAGCGCGATGAATGGGCTGCTGTACGCGCTGGACAAGTGGGCGGACCTGTACGACGTGACGCCGGTGGGCCAGTGGGAGGCGGTCTGCGACTTCGGGGATATCACCTATAGCCGGGAAGAGGACAGGAACCGGTATTGGGGGTATGTGCGCGAGGGCGTGTTTCCCGCGTGGGCCTATCTCGTCAATTTCGAGGGATATACCGAGGACGAGGCAAAGATGTTGGTGGGAGAAGGGGGAGCTTGCAAAAAGCGCGGAAAAGAGTATAATACAAAATAGAGAGGGATATGCTAGACAGGAAGGAAACGAGCCGGTGATCCCAGAGAGATACAAAGATGACTTCAAGGACTTTGAACCGCTGACGATCGGCCAGGAGGAACGAGCCGCCTTAGACGATCTGCATCGGCGGGCCATTGCGGGAGAAGTCGAGTATGGTCAGGGCCGGACCGGCGGAAGATTCACAGAGGTTTTTACAAGCGGCAAGCCGAACGGCGTGCAAATACCGAAAAATATTTTGAGCGCTCCGGGACTTTGCCTGTATCATGCGCATACGAACGTAACGCCTTTGTCCGCGGACGATCTCAAGCTCCTGACCGGCGACAATATCGAGCGGGTGTCTGTGGTCACGAGAAACAGGGATGTTTATTCGGCGTGGATAGGAGACGGAGAGCGGCCATCCGCAGAAGAGTTTGAAGAAGTCATGGGATGGCTCCGGCCAGAGGTAGACGACGATATGCTCACCAGGCCGGAGAGCTTTTCGTGGAGCATAAGAGAGTTGAACTACATGTCCATCAGAGAACAGGCGTTCAGAATAGCGCGCCATTTCAAGTGGCATTTGGAAGGAGGAAAGCTATGAGCAGTTTATTCAGCGAAACAATGACTTATCCACAGGCTCGGACCGTTTTCTTCCAGGCCGTGAAAGGGAAGTCGCAGGAAGAGATCGAGCAGATCAAAAAGGAATATCGTGCCATCGTTCCCATCATCACCAAAAGGGAAATGAAAGAACACGATGGCTGGCTGACCAGCGACCCGCTGGAATAAAACCAGAATAATCACATATCAGATGTTAAAAGCACGGCACCGAGGAGGTGCGGTGCTTTTTTCATACCCACCGGCGGGCGCGGTATATCGCCCGGAGTCCGGACCGTGGACAGCGCGGTATAAAAATCATGTGGGAGGATAAGACATGCAGAACATCGAGAGCATCCTGAAGGAGTTCGGCGTGGAGATACCGGCGGAGAAGGCCGGGGCGTTCCAGGCCAGATTCCGGGAAAATTACAAAACCGTCAAGGAGGTGGCCAAGCTGGAAGCGGCGCGGGACCAGTGGAAGGCCCGGGCCGAGGCGGCCGACGGGGCGCTGCGGGACGCGCAAAGCGCCTTTGACGCTCATCTCGCCCAGCGGGACTTCGACGACGCCTTAAAAACGGCGCTGGCGGGGTACAGGTTTACCTCCGAGGCGGCAAGGCGGGACGTGGCCGGACAGGTCCGGGCGGCGGGCCTGACGCTGGAGAGCGGGCGTATCCAGGGGCTGGAAGCGCTCATGGAGGCCATACGGGAAAAGGATGGGTCCGCCTTCGTGGACGAGAAGCTGGACGAGATGCGGGCCGGCATGGCCCGGTTCACCCAGCCGATGTCCGACGGCGGGTCCGGCGCGACGGGCATGACCCGGGAAAAGATCATGGCTATCCCCGACCGGGCCGCACGGCGGAGAGCCATCGCGGAAAACATCGAAATTTTTAAAGGAGAATGAAAATGGCAGAAGAAAACATCATCACAAAAGACGCCCTGGCGCGGGTGCGGGAGATCGAGTTCGTGAGCGCGTTCTCCGGCTCTGTCACCAAGCTCATGGAGGCTATGGGCGTGACGCGGAAGATCCCCAAGCAGGCGGGGGCGGTGCTGAAAACCTATAAGGCATCCGGCACGCTGGCAAGCGGCGTGGTGGCCGAGGGCGAGGCTATCCCCCTGAGCAAGTACGAGACACAGGCCGTGGCCGTCAAGGAGATCACCCTGAAGAAGTGGCGCAAGGCCACCAGCGCCGAGGCCATCATCGACCGGGGCTACGACCAGGCCGTGGACATGATTACCGACGAGATGCTCCGGGACGTGCAGAAGAGTCTGCGCAAGGACTTCTTCGACTTCCTGGCCACCGGCACCGGTACGGCCAAGGGCGCCACGTTCCAGGAGGCCATCGCCCAGGCGTGGGGCCAGCTGCAGGTGCTGTTCGACGACGACGGCGTGGCCTGCGCTTACTTCATGAACCCGCTGGACGTGGCCGACTACCTGGCGACTACCCCCGTCAGCATGCAGACCGCCTTCGGGCTGAGCTACGTGGAGAACTTCATGGGTCTGGGCACCGTCATCCTCAATGCCAGCGTGCCCAAGGGGAAGATCTACGCCACCGCCAAGGACAACCTGGTGCTCTATTACATCCCCGTCAACGGCGCGGACCTGAACGAGGCCTTCGCCTTCACCAGCGACGAGACGGGCTATGTGGGCATCCATGAAGAGGCCGACTACACCAACATGACCGCCGCGGATACGGTGGTGTGCGGCATGCAGCTGCTGGCCGAGAAGCTGGACGGCATCGTGGTCGCCACCATCGGGGCGGGGGACTGATGGACTACGCCCGGTACGCGGCGCTCTATCCGGACGGGCCGGACGAGAGCGCCTTTGACCGGCTCCGGTGGGAGGCCCGCCGGGTCATGGACAGGGCCACCACCGGGCTGGACGGGCTGCGGAAGCTGGAAGCGGCCCCGCCGGTGAACGAGCAGGACAGAGAGGCCGTGGAGCGGTGCGAGGCCGCGCTGGTGCATCTGCTGTGGCAGGCGGACCAGGCCGAGAGCCTCGTCAGCCGCGACGACGGGACCGTGACGGGCCGGGTGGTGACAGCCGTCACCGCCGGAAGCGAGTCCGTCAGCTTCGCCGCGCCGGCGGTATCGGCCCAGGACAGAGAGGCGCGCTGCCGGGAAACGGTGGAGCGGTATCTGGCCGGGGTGCGGGACGCCAACGGGGTCAACCTCTTGTATATGGGGTTGTACCCGGTGGCGCCGTGAGGGAGCGGGACAACCCCTCCGGCGCTGCGCGCCACCTCCCCTTACACAGGGGAGGCGAAAAAGGAAGTGATTTTATTTATAACGACACGATAACGATTTTTAACCGGAAGAAGGGGCAGGAGGGGGACGTGTGGTACCCCACCGTGATCGAGGGGGTGCAGCTGAGCGTGGAGAGGGTACAGGCCGCCGCCGGGTACGGCTGGAAGCAGACCGGCGAGACCGTGGCCCTCATCCCCTATGTGCCTCTGGATGGCGCGCTGACCGTGAAAGGCAAGATCTGGCTGCCGCCAAAGGTGTGGCAGAAGGCGGACGAGCCGGAGCTGTATGTCACGTTCGCCCAAGGAGAGGACTTCGACTTCTTTGTTCCCGGTGCGTGGCCGGAGGACGAGCCCGTGGCCGACAACCGGTGGCCGGAGGGCTTTTACGAGCACCTGTGCCGGGAGCGGGACGGGGTCTGGGCCGTGCGGAGCGTACACCGGTACGGGGCGCTGCCCCACTTTGAGATCGTGGGGCGGTGAGCGCTGTGCGGTTCAGGGTCAAGAGCTTTGGAACGGAAAACGGCACCGTTCGGGTGGCCTTCGACGGGACCGAGCTGTCAGACCGGCTGGAAAGGGCCTACGACGCGCTGCACGAGATGGCGGCGGAGGATATGCTGCCATACATGCCGGTGCGGACCGGGGCCTTCCGGGAACGGACCCGCGGGGCCAACGAGAGTATGACCGGCACCGGTGAGATTTACGCCGGGGTGGGGCCAATGGCCCGGTATCTTTATCGAAATCGGGCGATGGTGGATGCGGCAACCGGAAAAGGACCGCGAAATATCCCCGGGGTGGGGCCGCGGTTCCAAAAGGGCGCCCATCTCACAGCGTCCGGCAGGGCGCTGCACTACGCAAGTCCGACGGCAAGGCCCGCCTGGTTCGAGGCGGCCAAGGCCGCAGGGCTGAAGCGGTGGCTGGGCCGGATGCAGGCCATACTGGACGGCAAAGAGCGAAAGCGGTGAAAACATGGACGAGAAAAAGGAAGTCAGATTCGACACGGAGAGCTTCGATGTGCTCACCCAGGCCGTGCGGGCGCTGGTCAACCAGTCCCCCGGCCTGGGTCCGGGGGAGAAGATCGCCTTCGCCACCCTGCGCGACAGCGGCGGCATGGCGATGTTCCCCGGCGACGGGGCCGTGATCGAGGAAGAGCATCGGTCCGTCACGGGCCGGGTCCGGCAGGTGTGCCGCTACCCGTTCGCGGTGCTCATCCGCGGCGGCGGCATGAACGAGGAAAGCCGCGCCGGCGCAAAAGAGCGGCTGGATATGCTGGGCCGGTGGTTACAGGGCCAGAGCGTGACCGTGGAAGGACAGACATACGCGCTGGAGCGGTACCCGGCGCTCACCGGCGAGAGGCGGTTTTTGGATTTTTCCATACAGGCGCCGGCCTGGCTCTATGAGCGGGACGAGCATCAAACGGAGACCTGGGCGGTGGCGCTGGCCGCCCGGTATGAGAACATCTATCAAAAATAATATCAGGAGGAATATTTACAATGGCAAAACTGGAACGCGAGGCGATGGCCCACTACCTGGACACCAAGTTCAACACGAAGGTGGCCGACGTGGAGAAGGCCGAGTTCGAGATCATCGGCGACGACATCGAGGAGATGAGCGTGGAGCTCAACGCCGACACCGAGCAGATCAAGAACATCCTGGGCCAGACCAAGACCCGGGATAACGGCTACGCCCCCAGCATGGACGCGGATCCGTTTTACGCGGACCCGGACAAGAAGCTGTACCCCAAGCTGCGGGACATCGCCCTGGATAGGGTGAAGGGCGACGGATGCAAGACGCTGCTGCTGGAGGTCATCGTGGAGGACACGGCGGCGGAGAACCACCTGGCGTGGCTGCGGGAGGTCATGGTGAAGCCCCAGAGCTACGGCGGCGGCACCGAGGGGTTCAATATCCCATTCACCGTCAGCGAGGACGGGGCCAGCCAGAAGGGGTATGTGACCGCCGCCAGCATCAAGAGCGGCAGTCCGACGTTTACCGAGGGGGCTATCCCGGGCGTCGGGGGCTGACGTCAGAAGAGCTTTGAAGATGTCGGAGCCCCGCAAGCGAGGCTCCTTCATCGGTCAAAGCTCTTCTTCCTTTCCCCACGCGACAAGCGTGCCGCGTGGGGACCCCAACAAAAATGTAAGGAGATTTAAATATGGCAGAAGTTATGAAAATGAAAGTCGAGACCGGGGCGGTCACGGTGGAGGTGGAGGACGAGCGGGGCAAGGTCATTGGCTCGTTCGATTTTAATCCCGCCGACTCGAACATATTGAAGCGGTACGGCGCCGTGGTCGATTTTTTTAACACCCAGATCGCCCAGCGGGAGAACGCCACCGACGAGGAAAAGCTGGAAGCGCTGAACGCCCTGGCGGCGGATATCGAGGGGCAGTTCGACTACCTGCTGGGCTATAAGGTGTCCGATGGGCTGTTCGGGGCGTGCGGGCCGCTGACCGTCACGAAAAACGGCGACTTCTTCTTTGAAGCGGCCTTGGAGGGCATCGGCGGTCTCATCGAGAGCGTGACCAAGAAGCGGCTGGATAAGAAGCTGGCCAAGATCAACAAGGCCGTGGCCGCCGCGCCGGGGAAGAAATGAGTGCGTGGGAATTGCCTGTGTCCCTGACGATCGGGGGCACAGGCTTTGATATAGAAACGGATTTCCGCAAGGTGCTGTATGTGCTGGGCGTGTTCAACGATCCGGACTATGAGCCGGACGAGCAGGCGGCGGTGTGCCTGCGGGTGATGGTCCGCGACTGGGAGAGCCTTCCCGTGGCGCAGTACCGGGAGGCGATGGAGGCACTGGCGGCGTTCATCGACGGGCCCGGCGAACATGATAAGCGGCGGCCCATGCCACGGACCATGGATTGGGAGCAGGACGGGCCGGTGATCATACCGGCGGTGAACCGGGTGCTGGGGCAGGAGGTGCGGGCGCTGCCCTATCTGCATTGGTGGACGTTTCTGGGGGCGTACATGGAGATAGGAGAGTGCCTGTTTTCCAGCATCGTCAGTATTCGGCAGAAGCGGGCCAGGGGCAAGAAGCTGGACAAGCAGGAGCAGCAGTTCGTCCGGGAGAACAAGGCCCTGGTGGACCTGCGGCGAAAGCTGACCGCCCAGGAGCGGGAGCAAAAGGACGAACTGCGGAAATTATTCGGAATGGGGTGACGGTATATGGCGGACGGTTCCGTCGTGATAAAAGTGGAGATGGACACCGGCGGTCTGCGCGCCGGCGTGGGCGATATCAAGGCCGGGTGCAGGAGAGCCGCGGACCTGGCGGAGCGGACTGGCCGGAGCATGACAAGGGCGATGGACGAGGGGACCCGGTCTATGGCCGCCTGCGGCGAGGGCGCAAAGCATGTGGGGAGCGCGGTGCTGGCGGGCTGCGAACAGGCCGGGGCTGGACTGCGCGCGGTGACGGCGGAAAACGACAGGGCCAGAGGCGCGCTGGACGGTCTGCGCTCCGGGCTGGGCGCGGTGAAGAGCGCGCTGGCCACAGCGTTCGCGCCCATAGCGTCGGCGGCCGCGCCGCTGCTGGAAAAGCTGTGCGCGCTGGCGGCGAGGGCCGCGAGCTATGTGGCCCGATTCTTCTCGGTCCTGGGCGGCGGACGGTCGGGCAGCGCGGCAAAAAAGGCCGCGGCGGGGCAGGACGCCGTGACAAAAAGCGTGGAGAACACCGGCAAGGCGGCCGCGGACGCGGCCCGGAACCTGGCCGGGCTGGACGAGCTGAACATCTGGCAGGAAAAAACCGCTTCCGGTGGGGGCGGCGGTGGTGCTGGCGACGCGCCGGACCTGGATCTGGGGTTGGAGGACGAGGCCGGGGAGCCCTGGGACTTCGTCGTGCGGCTGCGGGACATCCTGTTTGAGTGGGAGAATTTGAATCCGGAGCTGATCGCGGAGAAGATCTTGACCGGCCTGTGCGCCGCGGCGGGCGGCGTCATTGGCTATACCCTGGGCGGGCCGGTGGGCGGCCTGGTGGGGCTGACCATGGGGGCGCTGCTGGGCGTGAAGTTCAGCCAGGTGCTGTTCAACGGCGACGGAAGGCTCAGCAAAAGCGAGGTCGTGAAGCTGGTCCTGACCGCCCTGGGCGGGATGCTGGGCGGCGTGCTGGGGTTCGTCATCGGCGGGCCGGCGGGCGCGGCCATCGGGTTCACCGTGGGCGCCGGTATCAGCGTGGCGCTGTCCAACGTGCGTATCGCGGAGGGCATGAGCGTGGCGGACTGGGTAAAAAAGAAGGTCGTCGCGCTGGTGCAGAAGGCACTGGACGCCCGCCGTGCGGTAGTGCAGTTCGTCGCAAAGGTCAAAGATGACGCGGCCAACTGGTGGAGCAACGTGCAGACCTGGTGGAACGGCAAGGTTGGTGCGGTGAAGGAGTTCACCACCAAGGTCAAAAACGACGCTGCTACCTGGTGGGGCAACGTCAAAAACTGGTGGGGCGGCAAGGTTGGCGCAGTGAAGAGCTTCACCACCGGCGTGGTCAACCATGCCGCCACGTGGTGGGGCAACGTGCAGAACTGGTGGGGCGGCAAAGTCGGCGCGGTGAAAGATTTCACCACCAATGTTGCCAATCACGCCGCCACATGGTGGGGCAACGTCCAGAACTGGTGGGGCGGCAAAGTTGGCGCGGTGAAAGATTTCACCACCGGCGTGGCCAATCACGCTGCCACCTGGTGGAGCAATGTGAAGAGCTGGTGGAGCGATAAGGTCGGAGCGGTGAAGAATTTCACTACCGCCGTCAGCAACACCGCCGGGACCTGGTGGAGCAATGTGAAGAGCTGGTGGGCCGAGAAGAGCGCCGGGGGCGTGAGCTTCAAGGCCATGGTCACGTCGTTCACCGACGCCATCAGAAACAAGGTCCTGCTGAACTTCCAGGCAAAGATCACGTCGTTCGTTGACGCCATCCAAAATAAGGTGCTGGACTTCGCCGCCAAGATCGGAAGCTGGTTCGGCTTTGGAAGTAGCAGTAGTTCTGGCAGCAACAAGCCCGGTATCTCCGGGGCCGGGCGCAAGGCCACCGGTGGTATCTACACCGCTGGCGGCTGGCGGCCGGTGGAGGGGTACGCCGGGGGCGGGTCGCCCCGGAGCGGGCGGCTGTTCATCGCCAACGAAAATGGCATGCCGGAGCTGGTGGGCCAGATCGGCGGGCACACGGCGGTGATGAACAACGGCCAGATCGTGGCCTCCGTGGCGGCGGGCGTGTACCGGGCCGTGGCCGCGGCGGCAAGCCAGGTGGGCGGCTGGTTCCGGTCCATGAGCGTGGAGCTGGCCAATATCCCGCCGGCCATAAAAATGCTGGCAGCCATGCCGGCGCAGACGCCTATGCCGGTGATGGCCAGCGGGACGGTGCTGCCGCCCAGGGCGGCGTATGCCGCGGATGAGGCGGCGGAGCTGAAGGCGGCGGTCCGGGAGCTGCGGGACGCGCTGCGCGCCGGCGGAGTCGGGCAGGATACGCCGGTGGTGGTCAACGTGGCGCTGGACGGCCAGGTGGACGGGCGGAACCTGTTCCGGGCCGTGCAGACCCAGGCGAGGATAGAGAAAAGGACGACGGGAAGGGATCCGTTCGGGGGGTAAAATGCCTCCCCTGTGTAAGGGGAGGTGGGCCGCCGTCAGGCGGCTCGGAGGGGTTGTTACCAGTCTTGGTGACAACCCCCCAGTCATGCTGACGCATGACTGCCCCCCTTGCACAGGGGGGCCTTTCGATAAGGAGATGGTCATATGCAGGATTATATCAAGATGAACGGTGAGGTCGTGCCCCAGCCGGACGAGGGGCTGGGGTATGACTTTGAGACCACATATACCCAGGATACGACCCGGGCCATGAGCGGGACGCTTTACGCCGGGGCGATGTTCACGGTGGAGTCGCTGGCTTATAAAGTTTCCTATATCCCGGCGGCGGAGGCGTCCAGGGTGCTGCAGATCGTGGACAGCGGCAAGCCCTTCACGCTGCACTACTTCTCCCTGCACTACGGCAAGTGGCGGGATGGGAAATTCTACGTCGGCAAGGGGTCCCTGTCCATCGGGCGGCTCAATGAAGCGGACGAGACCGTGGACGAGCTCAGCTTCAACATGATCGGAGTGGACCCCATATGAAAGAGTACAAGGTCGAGGTCGCGGGCGTGGAGTACGGCATGGACGCCATACGGAGCGGGGAGATCGAGCAGGAGCTTTTTGCCGCGCTGGGGGTGGGGAACACCTGCCGGGCGGTGCTCACGCTGTCCTTCTGGCCCAGGGAGGCGCCGCCGCGCAACGCCGAGATACGGGCATACGTCCGGGAGGACGGCGGCGAATGGGAGCAGCTGGGCGTGTTCTGGATAGACCAGCGCAGCGACGTGAACGGCCGGCTGGACGTGGTGGCCTATGACGCGATGGGCAAGGCCGAGGCGCTCTGGCGGCCGGGGGACGATTTGGCGTTCCCGGCCAGCATGGAGGCGGCGGCACGGGCCATCGCGGCAGACATGGGGACAGAGCTGGACCAGCGGTGCGTGTTCGAGCCGGGGTACACGGTGGACGCGCCGCCCCTGGGGGCCTATACCATGCGGGAGGCGCTGGGGTTCATCGCGGCGGCGCATGGGGGCAACTGGATAGTGACAGCGGCTGGCAAGCTGCTGCTGGAGCCGCTGTTCGCGTCCATGCCGCCGGAAACCCATTTCCTCGTGGAGGAAGACGGCGGCGCCATACTGTTCGGAGATGTGAGGATCGTGTTATGAACGGAAAGCATTATATAGGCGATAAGGCCGCGACATTCAAGAGTACCGGCCGGACCCGGGGCATCGACGGCGTGGCCCTGGTGGTGGACGACGGGACGGAATACAAGGCCGGGGACCAGCTGGGGTACGTGCTGGAGCTGGAATGTCCCTATGGCACCCAGGCAATGGCGGACGCGCTGCTGGAAAAGCTGCGGGGCAAGAGCTATGAGGGCTTCGAGACCACCGGGGCGGCGCTGCCGTCCGGGGCGGAGCTGGGCGACGGGGTTACGGTGCGGGGTATGTACGGTCCCATCGTGCGCCGGCGGGTGCAGTTCGTGGGGGACCTGGCGGCAGACGTGTCCGCGCCCACGGGCGGCGACACGGACCATGAGTTCGGGTTCACGGACCCTACCCAGAGGCAGATCCAGCGGGCCGCCGCCCGGTCCCGGAGCTACATCGACAAGAAGGCCGACGAGATCAAGATCGGCGTGGAAGGCGACGTGGACGGGAAGCTGTCGGAGATCACGGTCGATCTGGAGGGCATCACAAGCAGGGTCCAGAGCACCGAGAACGGTCTGAGCACCGTCAGCGGGCAGCTGTCCCTGAAGGTGGGGCGGAGCGAGAACAACCAGATCGTGAGCATGCTCAACGCCAGCGCCAATGAGATCAATATATCGGGCAACCGGTTCGTGCTGGACAGCGACAATTTCAAGGTGGCCGCCGACGGGACTATTACGGCCACGAACGGGACCTTCAACGGCGGTATCACAGGCGGTACCATACAGATAGGCGACAATTTCAAGGTGGCTGCCGACGGGAGCGCGACTATGACCGGGGCGAACATGACGAACGCACATCTTATATCGCGTTCTACGTATTCTCAATTAGACAGCGAAATTATCATTAGCGATGCAACGATTACTATAAATAAAGGCGCATACACCGGGATAATTGATTACAACGGCATTCTTTTTCATACGAATGATGGACCGCCTTGGAGCACGGTAGCACAATTTGACATGAACGGAGTTGCGTTCCGCGACAGCGTAGGCGAGACGATTTTAAACACTGCCCACATGACTTCCCCTGAAATTGTAGAGGGAGGCATGCGGCTGGCGGATAAGTACCAGGCCAAGATCGGCAACGGCCTGAACGTGGGCGGCAACGTGGAGCTAAGGACTGACGACGAGGGCGGCAACGTCACCATATGGGGTCCGGCCGGTCAACACTGGGAGATAGATGCATTTGATGGGAATTTGCGATTTATCTCATTCACGCCTAAAACGTTCGTACCGTTTGCCGTTCGCCCAGACGGGATAAATGTGAACGAGAAGCCGGTCCAGCTGACCAGTCTGGCCAGCGGCGTGGAGATCGTGAGCGCCAACGAGACGCAGACTGTGATGTTCCCCACGGCATTTGAGACAACGCCGGTGGTGACGGCCAGCGCGGACGGGGCGGCCGTGAACGTGTCCAACGTGACGAAAACCGGGTTCGACGTGGCCGTCCAGGGCGGCGATGGCGTTTTGAGCCGGGTCGGGTGGATAGCGGCGGAAGTGTGAAAAGGAGGGAATAACATGGTCTGGCTGAACGTGGACAAGGACGGGTATTTGCGGGGTTTGCGGTATGGGCCGGGGCCCGGTGAGGGCCAGGAGGAACTGCCCCATGTGGAGAGCCTGGACGGCCTGGACATGCGCGGCGTGCGCATGATGGCGTACCGGTGGGACGGGGAGAGGCTGGTGCTGGACGAGGAACGGCTGGCAGCGCTGGAGAGTAAGCAGCGGGCCGCCACAAGGATAGCCCAGCTCAAGGCGAAACTGGACGAGACGGACTACATAGCCGCCAAGCTGGCCGAGGGCGCGGCGACGCGGGAGGAATACGCGGACGTGCTCGCCCGGCGGCAGGCCTGGCGAGACGAGATAAACCGGTTGAGCGGAGGTGATGACAATGGCGGATAAACGGATAGGCGAGCTGCCGGTGGCGGAGGCGCTGGACGACGATTCGCTGCTGGTGGTGGAGCAGCAAAACCAGGCGCACAGCATACGGGGCGAGCTGGTGGCCAGGTTCGCCCGCGAGGCGACGGTCCAGTATGTGGGCCAGGCGGAGGCAAGCGCTGAGAAGGCCAAGGCCAGCCAGGACGCGGCGGAAAAAAGCGCGGCTGATGCGGAGAAGTCCAAGGACGCCGCGGCCGGTTCTGCGGCTGAGGCGGCCCAGAGTGCGGCCAGTGCGGCCAGGAGCGAGGAAAACGCCGGGGCCAGCGCGGCCAAGGCGGAGGGGGAGGCTGACAAGGCCCGGGCTGCGGCCACGACTGCGACAGACAAAGCTGCCGCTGCGGGCCAGTCGGCAACGGCGGCAAAGGAGAGCGAGACGGCGGCGAAAGCGGCCCTTGCGGACGCGGAGAAGGCCAAGACCGCCGCTCAGACCGCCCAGACTGAGGCTGAGACGGCGCGGGACGAGGCCAAGGCATCGGAGGCCACCGCCACGCAAAAGGCAACAGAGGCCGAAAAAAGCGCCGAGACGGCCAGGCAGTACAGCGGCAACCCGCCGGTCATCGGCGCGGACGGCAACTGGCAGACCTGGGACGCCGAAAACGGAGTGTATGCAAGCACCGGCAAACCGGCCCGGGGCGAGAAGGGCGACCGGGGCGAGCAGGGTCCTCCCGGCAAGGACGGCGAGGGGTCCGGCGACATGCTGGCGGCTATATACGACACGAGCGGGAAGCAGACCGACGTATTCGCTTATGCCGACGAAAAAGCGTCCGAGGCGGTGAAGAACGTGTCCGCCGGAAACGTGTATTTCACCGACGGCGAGACGTTCCAGCAGAAGCTGGACGCCGGGCAACTGAAAGGACAGGACGGCAAAGACGGCGCGCAGGGTCCCGTCGGCCCTGCGGGACCGCAGGGTGAGCCGGGGCCGAAAAGCGACTGCATCGACCTGGTGCTGGGGCCGGAGGACTGGACAGACAACAGACAGACCGTCGCCGACCCGAGGCTCGTGATGGCCGGGTATAACTATCTGGTGGGAGGCGCGGCAGGACGGGACAATCTGGCGGCCTGTCATGCCGCGGATATCCAGGCGGAGGACATGACCGAGGACGGGAAGATGTCGTTCACCTGCGGCAAGACGCCGGAGAGCGCGCTGACCGTGCGGGTCTATCGCTTAGCGGCGAACGAGGAGGCGTGACATGGGCGGATATGTGATGAATATGGGCGGCGGGGGCGGAGCCAGGCCCGAGACGCTGACCGTTAAGCAGTCGCCGGCGCGGACCACGTATCTTGTCGGGGACACGTTCGATCCGACGGGTATGGCGATAGAGGCCCGTTACGACGACGGGACGGTCCTGACGCTGGCGGGCGGCTATTCCATAGAGCCCTCCGGCCAGCTGCAGCAGAGCGATACGCAGGTGACGGTGTCCCTCACGATGGGCGGAAAAACGGTCACGACCACCGTGAAGATCACCGTTTTGCATGTGGGCGAGACACTGGACGCCACGAGCTGGGCGGATATCAGGAAGGTCTCCGATGCGCATTTTGCGGCCAACCTGTGGAAAACGGGGGACAAAAAGACGATCACACTCAACGGCACGGTGTGGACCACGCGCTTTTCCAACCTGGCGGTCGATGTCTTCGTTTTGGGCATAGACCACAACGCCGCGCTGGAGGGGCCCGGTATCCATTTTGCCGTCGGCCGCATAGGCGACGCGCTGGTAGGGCTGGCGGACAGCTATTGCGGGATGAGCTCCAGCAACGCCGGGGCCTTTACGATGAACACCGGCAACGCCAATGCGGGCGGCTGGAGCAAATCTCATATGAGGGCGGATATCCTGGGCTCGGACGGGCCCAACACAAGGCCCAAGAGCAATACGCTTCTGGGGGTATTCCCCAGCGACCTGCGGACCGTGATGAGGCGCGTCAACAAGTATACGGACAACACCGGCGGCGGGTCCGCATCGGCGGGAAACGTCACGCGTACCCAGGACTATCTGTTCCTTCTGTCGGAGTATGAGATACAGAAGCTGTGTACCTGCGCAAATCCGGCCGAGCAGGAAAGGCAGGCCTGTTACGCGTACTTTGAGGAGGGCGGAGACAGGGTCATCCATAGGCATAACGCCACCACTGTGGCCGCGGTCGGGTGGTGCCGGTCCCCGCGCGCCGACAACAGCCAGTACTTCTGCACCGTGTCCGCCAGCGGGGGCGCCGGCTCCGGTCAGGCGTCCTATTCCTACGCGCTGCTGGTCGGCTTTGTGGTGTGAGGAGGGCCTGGCTATGCGATACGTCGTACACAGACGGTTCAGGGAAACGGCCCTGTGCGGGTATGTGAACGTGCCGGCGGGGACGGTGGCGGAGAAGCGCGGCGACATGCTCTTCTGCGGCGGCAGGGCGATGTGCCTGGCCGACAGCGAGAATGGCCACCGGTACTTCGCCCGGGACGATGATGGCAACGGCCTGCGGCGGGGTCGGCTGACCCGGGCCATCATGGACGAGCTTGCAAAGCCCGGGGCCATGCGCCAGAAGCGCTGGGATAAGGTCTGGGCAGACCCGCTGTGTTGGCCGTTCAAGCGGGCGGACTGGGAAGATCGCTGGCTCTGGAACGACGCGTTCTTCCGGGCGGATATCGGGACGCTGCAGCATATCGCGGCGCTGGTGGGCGCGAAGGGGGGATGAGCATGAGCGACGCGGTGGTGTCCGCGCTCATAACCGGCGGGCTGGCGCTGGCGGGGGTGGTCCTGACCGTGCGGGCCAGCAACAATAAGATACAGCGGCAGATCGAGATATCCCAGGCGGTCACCAATACCAAGGTGGAAGAGCTGACCCGGGAGGTGCGGATACACAACAACTTCGCCCAGCGGGTCCCGGTGCTGGAGGAAAAGGTGGCCGTGGCAAATCACCGTATATCTGACCTGGAACGCCAGGTCGAAAAATAAATTCTACATAGGAGGAAAAATCATGAAAAACAATTTCAAAGCGTGGCTGAAGGCGGCGGGCATTCGGGCCGTCAAGACCTTCGCGCAGACGGCGGTGGCCCTGATCGGCACAGAGCTGGTGGGCTTCACGGAGCTGGACTGGCTGCACATCGTGAGCGTTGCGGGCGTGGCGGCGGTGCTCAGTCTGCTGACCAGCATAGCGGGCCTGCCGGAGGTGGAGGGCGACAATGAGTAAATGCACAGCCGCCCAGGCGGTCAAGGCGTTCGAGTATTGGCTTGGGTATTACGAGAAGGGCAGCTCTTCCTACGCCACCACCCGTGACAAGAGCGCCTTTGAGAAGAACAAGGGAGCCAATAACTGGACCTACGCTGGGCATATCTGTGGCATCAATGGCCCGGCGGGGGCCTGGTGCGCCATGCAGGTGAGCCTGGCCGTGTACGAGGCGTGCGGGAACGATAAGGCGCTGGCGAAGGACGTGCTGTGGGGCGTGTGGCCCTACACGGCTTGCAACCAGCTTTACGACGCGGCGCCCGCCGCCAGCAAGGGTCATCGCGGTTACTGGACGCCCCAGCCGGGGGATGTCATCATCTTCACCGATAATGGAATCACCCGGACGCATACGGGCATCGTGTACGCGGTGGACAAGACCTACGTGTACACCATCGAGGGGAACACGTCGAATATGTGCGCGAAGCGGTCGTACCCGCTGACCAGCACGTACATCTGGGGCTATGTGCGGCCCAATTACGTGGCGGCGTCCGGGGACGAGCCGGTCCAGCCGGTCGAGCCGGTCGAGCCGTACGGCAAGCTGCTGTTTGCCGACATCGGACTGCACGAGCTTTCCAAGGGCTGCGCCGGCCCGGAGGTCAAGACCATCCAGCGGGTCATCTTTGCCCGTGGCATCAACCACGAGGCCGTGGACGGTGAGTTCGGGCCTGTGACCAAGGCCGGGGTCCAGGCGCTGCAGAAGCAGCTGGGGCTGGCGCAGGACGGCGTTGTGGGGAAAGAGACGTGGAAGGCCGTGTTGACAGCGCTGGAGTGAGACAAAAAACGCGCCCATGCCTGGGAACAGGTATGGGCGCTGTTTGCTGTAAAATTTATTTTTTCTTGGCCCAGGCGGACCACTTGTCCGCCAGAGAGTTGACCTGGCCGGTGAATTTGCCGATCTCCTTGTTGGGTATCTCCCGGCAGCCGTAGGCAAGCTCGGTGAGGCGCTTGCACGCGGCGATGAGACCGTCGAACACGGAGGCGTTGCGGGTCTGTTTGGCGGTCTTCTTCACCACGGGCACGCCGGCGGGGGTCTCCAGGAACTGGCCGGAGGCCAGGTCGAACACCGTGCCGGAATAGGGGGCGAAGGTGGTAAAGCCGTACTCGTCCCGCAGGCACTCGGCGTAGCTTTGGCACACCGCGTCCTCCCCGTGGTTGACGAAAACCATCTGGGGCTTTTGCTCAAAGGCGGTGATCCACTTGATGAGGCCGTCCTTGTCGGCGTGGCCGCTCTTGCCGGGGAAGAAGCATATCTCGGCGTTCACCGCCACTTCCTCGCCGAACAGATCGATCTTTTTGGCCCCGTCTAAAATGGCCCGGCCGGTGGTGCCCGCCGCCTGGTAGCCCACGAACAGCACCGTACACTCTTTGCGCCACAGATTGTGCTTTAAGTGGTGGCGGATACGGCCCGCCTCGCACATGCCGCTGGCGGAGATGATGACCTTGGGCTCTTTGTCGAAGTTGATGGCCTTGGATTCCTCGCTGGACACGGACACGTTCAGGCCCGGAAATACCAGCGGGTTCACCCCCTGGTCCAGCAGGGCGGTGGTCTCCGGGTCGAAGTAGATCCGGTCGCACTGGAGGAAGATGCCGGTGGCCTCGTTGGCAAGAGGGCTGTCCACGTATACGGGAAAGTCCCCGTGGCCGGTGACAAGGTTTTGCAGCTTGATCTCCCGGATGAAGTACAGCATCTCCTGCGTCCGGCCCACCGCGAAGGAGGGGATGACCAGATTGCCGCCCCGGTCCAGGGTGCGCTGTATCACGTCCGCCAGGAAACGGACGTTGTTGGTGTCCATCTTCTGGTGGTACCGGTCGCCGTAGGTGGACTCGGTGACCACATAGTCCGCCTCTTTTAAGTACTGGGGGTCGTTGATGATGGGCTGGTTCGTGTTGCCGATGTCCCCGCTGAACACCAGCTTTTTCTCCACGCCGTTTTCAGTGAGCCAGATCTCGATGCTGGCAGAGCCCATCAGGTGGCCGGCGTCCGTGAAGCGGACGATCACGTTCTCCGCGATGTGTATCTGCTCGCCGTAATCGCAGGGGCGCAGGTGGGCGATGGCGGCCTCGGCGTCGTCCATGGTGTACACCGGTTCCACCGGCTCGCCGCCGGAGCGCTTGGCCTTGCGGCTTTTCCACTCCGCGTCGGATTCCTGGATGTGCGCGCAGTCGCGCAGCATGATCTCGCACAGGTGGCAGGTGGCCCGGGTGGCGTAAATGGGGCCGGAATAGCCCCGCTTGTACAGAAGGGGCAGGTTGCCGGAGTGGTCGATATGGGCGTGGGTCAGAAGGACAAAGTCGATCTTATTGGCCTCCACAGGGATGTCCTGATTGACGAACACGTCCGCGCCCTGCTCCATGCCGCAGTCTACAAGCCCGTAAACGCCGCCGATCTCGATCAGCGAACAGCTTCCCGTCACCTCATGGGCCGCGCCCAAAAATGTCAGCTTCATTGGTTCCCTCCTTATCCATGTCCGTTTGGTGTCCACATGCTTTCTATTAATTTTAAGTATAGGACATTTTTCCGGAAAATCAAGCGCTTTCTTTCCCGCCGCCCGGTATGGCGCCGCTTGTAAATGGACGGGCAAAAAGGTATAATGAGGGTGCGCGGCACTGCGCCGGCGGGAAAGGAGAGAGTATGGAGTATCGTGTGGAGCACGACTCGCTGGGCGAGGTGCGGGTACCGGCGGACCGGTACTGGGGCGCGCAGACCCAGCGCAGCCACGAGAATTTCCCCATCGGCGTGGGGATAGAGACCATGCCCGCCGAGATCGTACATGCCTTCGGCATTTTGAAAAAGGCGGCGGCCAGGGCCAACCACGCGCTGCTGCCGGAAAAGATGACGGCGGAAAAGCTGGCGGCCATAGAAAAGGCGGCGGACGAGGTCATCGACGGGGCCTTGGCGGACCACTTCCCGCTGGTGGTGTGGCAGACCGGCTCCGGCACCCAGTCCAACATGAACGCCAACGAGGTCATCGCCAACCGGGCCAACGCTCTGGCGGGGCGGACCCTATGCCACCCCAACGACGACGTGAACATGAGCCAGTCGTCCAACGACACCTTTCCCACCGCCATGCACGTCGCGGCGGTGCTGGCCCTGGAGGATGGGCTTTTGCCGGCCCTGGCGGGGCTTGTGCAGACGTTTTTGCAGCTGGAGGCGGAAAACGCCGGCGTGGTCAAGAGCGGCCGGACCCACTTGCAGGACGCGGTGCCCATCGCCTTTTCTCAGGAGATCGGCGGCTGGCGCAGCTCCATGGAACGGGACATGGAGCTGATAGGCGCAGCCTGCGGGCCGCTGAAGGAGCTGGCCCTGGGGGGCACCGCCGTGGGCACGGGATTGAACGCCCCGGAGGGGTTCGCGGAAAAGGCGGCGGAGGAGATATCCAGGCTCACGGGCAAGGCGTTCGTCACCGCGCCCAACAAGTTCCACGCCCTCACGTCCAGGGACGAGCTTGTGTTCGCCCACGGGGCCGTGAAGGCGGCGGCGGCCGACATGATGAAGATCGCCAACGACGTGCGCTGGCTGGCCTCCGGGCCAAGGTGCGGCCTGGGGGAGATCATGATACCGGCCAACGAGCCGGGCAGTTCTATCATGCCGGGGAAGGTCAATCCCACCCAATGTGAGCAGGTGACCATGGTGGCGGCGCAGATCATGGGCAACGACGCGGCCATCGGCTTTGCCGCATCCCAGGGGAATTTCGAGCTCAATGTGTTCATGCCGGTGCTGGCCTACGATTTTTTGCAGTCCGTGCGGCTGCTGGCCCAATCTGTGGCGTCGTTCGACAAGCGGTGCGCGGCGGGCATCAAGGCCGACCGTGAGAAGATGCGGCGGAATTTGGAAAGCTCCCTCATGCTGGTCACGTGCCTGAACCCCTATATCGGCTACGAAAACGCGGCCAAAACGGCAAAGCTGGCCTATGAGGAAAATATCAGCCTCCGGGACGCGTGCGTGCATCTGGGCTTTCTCACGCCGGAGCAGTTCGACGAGATATTCCGGCCGGAGGAAATGGTCTAGCTGACCCGCGTTACAAAAAATCCATAATTTATTTACAGATTTCTGTGGAATTGTGGCCGGGAACGGGCTAAATTATAGGCATAAAGCAGCAAGCAAGGAGGCCGCGAACATGAACGAGTATAACAACAACAACAATAACAATAACGCCGGCGGTGGTTCCGTGGGCACGGAGAACCAGAGCCCCTATTACACCGCCCCCGGTCCCGACGGCCAGTACGGCGCTTACGCGCCCCAGCAGCAGCCGGCCCGGCAGCCCAGACAGAAAAAGGGCGTCAGCGCCGGGGCGGTGGTGGCCATATGCCTGGTGTGCGCCATTTTGGCCGCAATAGCCGGCGTGGGCGTGACGTATCTGCTCCTGCGGGATAAGCCCGCCGACGTACCCCCCGCCGCGGAGACCACCGTGGCTCCCGCCGAGGCCACGGACGAGCCGGAGATCACCGACGCGCCCGCCGACGTTACGGCCGAGCCGGAGCAGCAGGCCGGCGCCCTGGCGCCCGCGGCCATCGACGAGACCGTAGGCCAAAACATCTATGAGCTGGCGAAAAAGCAGGTGGTCGGCATCACCAGCGAGATCACCTACACCAACTTCTTCGGCCAGATCAGCGCCGCCAGCGTGTCCGGCACGGGCTTCATCATCAGCGAAGACGGCTATATCATGACCAACAACCACGTGATCGAGAACGCCCGGGAGGGCGGCTATGACGTGTCCGTGCTGACATACGACGGCACCGAGTACACCGCCGAGATCGTGGGCTATGACGAGGCCAATGACATCGCCGTGCTGAAGATCGACGCCACCGGCCTGACCCCCGTGACCATGGGCAGCGCGGACGACATCGTGGTGGGCAACGCCGTCTACCCCGTGGGCAACCCCCTGGGCGAGCTGAACTTCACCATGACCAGCGGCATCATCTCCGCCACCGACCGGACCATCACCACCGACACCGACAGCCTGCCCATCAATATGTTCCAGATCGACGCGGCCGTGAACAGCGGCAACTCCGGCGGGCCCGTGTATGACGCGGACGGCGAGGTCATCGGCGTGGTGACCGCCAAGACGAAGGCCACCGGCGTGGAGGGCCTGGGCTTCGCCATCCCCATCGAGGACGCCAGCCACATCGCCGACCAGCTCATCGAGTACGGCTACGTGGTGGACCGGGCCACCATGGGCGTCAGCGCCTATACGGTGCCCGAGTCCGTGGCGGAGCGGTACGGCATGGTGCCCGGGGCCTACGTGACCAACGTGGTGGAGAACAGCCCCGCCGCCGCGGCCGGTATCCAGGAGCGGGACATCATTACCGCCGTGGACGACAAGGCCGTGGCCGGGTCCACGGAGCTGACCGCCATTGTGCGGGGCTATTCCGTGGGCGACACCGCCCAGATCACCCTCTGGCGCAACGGCGAGACCGTGACCGTGTCCGTGACCTTCGGCGAGAGCCAGAAGCCCGTGGAGGCCACCCCCAGCCCGGTGCCTCAGCAGGATCAGCAGGGCCAGTATTACGGCGACATGGACGACTTCTTCCGCCAGTTCTTCGGGTTCGGATTTTAAAAACTGACAGTATGCGCAAGCCCCCTGTCCGCACACAGCGGACAGGGGGCGTTTCGTTGTCGTGCGGCTAGCGCCGCGCATTATATTCCTCCCGCAAAATGGAATACCACACCTCGTCGATCACGCCTTGGTTGCAAAAGCCGGCCTGGCGCAGGGTGCCCTCATAGCGCATGCCGATCTTCTGCATACACCGGCCGGACTTGGGGTTGCCCACGGCGTGGACGGCGGCGACGCGGTTGCAGCCCACTTCATCGAACAGATACCGCACCACGGCCCGGCCCGCCTCCGGCATGAGCCCCTGGCCCCACCAGCGGGTCCCCATGCAGTAGCCAAGCTCCGCGCCGGCGATGTCCTCCCGGTACTTCCCGACGGCGATATTCCCGATGAGCTCCCCGGTCTGGCGCAGCTGCATGGCCCAATTGTAGAAATCGGCGCGCTCGTAGGACGCGATCCAGCTCTCCAGCACTTGGCGCGTCACGTCCACGCCGGCATGGGTCGGCCAGGTGAGGAATTTCGTCACGGCGTCGTCCGACGCCCAATTATTATACATCGCCTCGGCGTCCTCGATGACGAACCGCCGGAGCAGCAGTCGCTCCGTTTGGAGCGAAACGGTCCCTTTGTGGTGCATGTTATCCTCCGTGTTGTATGTCGCCGATAGGCGATACCGTATTGTAAGCCTCCCCCGTGTAAGGGGAGGTGTTCCATATGGTGCGGCTTCGCCGCGCAGGATCTTACTCCAACCGGAACCGCCACGGCTTGGCCTGGTCCGCCGGGGCGGCGTAGGCGATGCCCACGCGGGGCGAGGCGGTGATGTTCTCCGGCGCGTAGCCGTCGTCGGCCAGGGCCAGCGCGCCGCCAAGGACCGTGTCGTTCAGGCTCTTGTCGATTTGTAACAGCTTCGTCACCCGGCCGGGGCCGGTGGCGCCCTCCACGCCCCGTATCAGCACCGCCTGGGGGCTGTCCGCCGGACCGGTCACCAGATTCAGCATCCAGTGCATGCCGTAGCACAGGTACACGTATATGGTCCCCGCCGGGTGGTACAGCACCTCGGTCCGCTTCGTTCGGCCATGGCTGGCGTGACAGGCGGTGTCGGCCTCGCCGAAATACGCCTCCGTCTCCGTGATGCGCGTCCGCAGTTCGGTCCCATCAGGAAAACGCCGGACCAGTATTTTGCCTATCAGGGCCCGGGCCGCCTCCGGGGCGGGCAGGTCAAGGATATTCATAGGTGTATCCCTCGGCGTGCTCGGTGAAGCCCTCGGCCAGACCGGCCGTGACGATGACCCGGCCGTCGTCCGTCACCAGCACCAGGTCCACGTCCTCATGGGCGGCGGCGTAGGAAAGCGCGCCGTCCTCGCCCAGCACGAAAAGGGCCGTGGACAGGGCGTCGGCACGGGTCCCGTCAGGGGTCACCACCGTGACGGATAAAAGGCCGTTGTCCACAGGCTGACCCGTGGCCGGGTCCAGAATGTGGATATAGCGCTGGCCGCCTTCCTCAAAATAGCGCTGATAGCCGCCGGAGGTGACAACCGCCGTCTCACCCACGGACAGTGTGCCCACGTAAGAACCCGTGTCGTTGGGGTCCGTGACGGCCACCTGCCAGGGCTGGCCGTCGGGCCGGGTGTCGCCCAACGTCTGGACATTGCCGCCCAGGGAGAAGATGGCATGATCGACGCCGGCGGCACGGGCCGCGTCGGCCGCTTTTTGGGCGGCGTAGCCCTTGGCCACCGCGCCAAGGGATACGGCCATACCCGCCGGCAGCGCGGCGGTCCCATTGGAAGCGTCCAGAATAATACCGTCCGTATTCTTATCGGCCAGCAGTTCGTCCAGCTCGGACGGTTCCGGCACCCGGTATTGGCCGGTGGTGAAGCCCCAGGCCCGGATAACGGGATAGAGCGCCGGGTCCAAAGCGCCGCCGGTGTCCCGGTAAACGGCCAGGGCCGTGTCCAGCACGCGCATGCAGTCTTCCGACACGCTCACCGGTCCGCCGGCGCCGGCGTTCAGGGCGTGGACGGAGCTGCCCGCCTTCTCCGGGTCCAGGTCCGCCGCCAGAGCGTTGATGGCGTCCACGGCGGCGGTCAGGGCGGCGTCGCCCGCGTCCCCGTAGGCGGTCAGGAGCATCACCGTGTCCATGGCGAAAAGCTGCTTTTCGTGCTTTTCCGCCGCCGGGTCCTTGCCGCACCCGGCCAGAGTCAGGGCTAAGGCCAGGGCCAGGGCGATAAGCTTACAGCTCCGCTTTGTGGGCCTCATAAAACTCCCAGTAATCCTTCAGCATGTATTTGAGCACGTTGGGCGTGTCCAGGTGGTAGGGGCACTTGGACTTGCAGCGGCCGCAGTTCACGCAGTCGTTGATCTTATTCATCTTCGCCTGCCACTCCGGGGTGAAGTAGGGCCGCCAGGGACTGCGGCGAATGAGCATGTCCATCCGGGCGCACTGGCGTATCTCGATGCCCTGGGGGCAGGGCATGCAGTAGCCACAGCTTCGGCAGAACTGACCGCCCAGCTCGGCCCGGTCCTTGTCGATGACCGCTTGCAGCTCGTCCGTCATGGCCGGGTCCTCGTCGGCAAGGGAGAGCCACTGTTCCAGCTCGTCCATGGTCTGCACGCCGTAAATGGGCACCACCCCGTCCTGCTCCCGCATGAACGCGTGTACCGCCCGGGCGTTGGCCAGAAGCCCGCCCGCCAGGGCCTTCATGGCGATAAAGCCCATGCCGGCGTTCAGGCAGGACCGGACCAGGGCCACTTCCTCGTCGCTGGAAAGATAACTGAACGGGAATTGCAGCGTCTCAAACCGGCCGGAGGCCACCGCTTCCTCGGAAAAGCGGATGGAATGGCTGGTCACGCCGATGTGCCGGATATAGCCCTTCTCTTTCGCGTTCAGGGCCGCCAGGTACGCGCCGTTGTCCACCTCGTCCCAGCCGGACACCATATGGAACTGGAACAGGTCTATGTAGTCCGTCTTCATCCGCTCCAGGGACGACTGGATATGTTTCGCAACGGTATCGTAGTCCCGGCCCATGCTCTTGGTGGAGATCACAATGTCCCCCCGCACGTCGGCCAGGGCCAGACCGATCTTTTCCTCCGAGTCCGTATAGGCGTTGGCGGTATCGAAATAGCGTATGCCGCCCTCATAGGCCCGGCGCAGGATGCGCACGGCCTCGTCCTTGTCCCGCCGCTGGATGGGCAATGCCCCGAAGGCGGGTTTCGTCACGGTCAGGCCCGTGCTGCCAAGCTTCACGCTCCGCATAGCTTATCACCTCGCGTGAAAGTATATCATATTCCCCCGGATATTCCAAGCCGCAGACAGTGATCAAAAAGTTTGTTTGCATATGATGTTCGCGTATGATATAGTATAGGGTAATTTGGAACCTTGGGAGGCTGGCGGGTTGGACAGCTTTTACGCCCTCATCGCCCGGATGAAGAACATCGACCGCTGGGCGCTGATGCGCTCGGTGACGCGAGAGAACGTGCAGGAGCACAGCCACATGGTGGCGGTGCTGGCCCACGCGCTGGCGGTGATACGCCGGGACGTGTTCGGCATGGACTGCGACCCCAACGCGGCGGCGGCCGCGGCGCTGTTCCACGACGCGGGGGAGATACTGACCGGGGACCTGCCCACGCCGATAAAATACCATAATCCGGAGATCATGACCGCCTACCGGCAGGTGGAATCGGCGGCGGCGGAAAAGCTGCTGGGCATGCTCCCGTCAGAACTGCGGCCGGCCTACGCGCCGCTTTTGTCGGAGCCGGACCCGGCCTTAAAGCCCCTGGTGAAGGCCGCCGACAAGCTCAGCGCCTACATCAAGTGCATCGAGGAACGCCGCGCCGGCAACGACGAGTTTTTGATGGCCGAGCGCAAGAGCCTGGAGACCCTACGGGGCTATCGCCTGCCCGAGGTGGATTACTTTCTGGAAAAGTTCATCCCCGCCTTTGAGCGGACGCTGGACGACCTGGGGACCATGGATTACGAGGAACCGAATTTGAATATATCTTCCGAAAAGGAGAATTGAACCAATGCGCATGAAAGCCGAAGACAAGACGATGGAAAAGATCGTGGCCCTGTGCAAAAACAGGGGCTTCATCTTCGCCGGCTCCGAAATATACGGCGGTCTGGCCAACTCCTGGGACTACGGTCCTCTTGGCGTGCTGATGAAGCAGAACGTGAAAAACGCCTGGTGGAAGAAATTCGTCCAGGAAAGTCCCTATAACGTGGGGCTGGACGCAGGCATCCTCATGAACCCCCGGGTGTGGGAGGCCTCCGGCCACGTGACCAACTTCAACGACCCGCTCATCGACTGCAAGGGCTGCAAGCGCCGCCACCGGGCCGACAAGCTCATTGAGGAATGGGCCAAGGAGACCGGTACCGACATCAACGTGGAGGCCCTGACCAACGACGAGATGGTGGAGTATATCCGGGAGAAAAAGATACCCTGCCCCGGCTGCGGCGCCACGGATTTTTCCGACATCAAGAAGTTCAACCTGATGTTCAAGACCCACCAGGGCGTCACCCAGGAGTCCGGCACGGACGTGTACCTGCGGCCCGAGACCGCCCAGGGCATTTTTGTGGACTACAAGAGCGTGCTGCGCACCACCCGGAAAAAGCTGCCCTTCGGCATCTGCCAGATCGGCAAGAGCTTCCGCAACGAGATCACACCGGGCAACTTCACCTTCCGCATTTTGGAGTTCGAGCAGATGGAGCTGGAGTTCTTCTGCCAGCCCGGTTCGGACCTGGAGTGGTTTAAGTACTGGCGGGAGTTCTGCCACAAGTGGCTGCTGGAACTGGGCATGAACGACGAGTATCTGCGCCTGCGGGACCACACGCCGGAGGAGCTGAGCTTCTATTCCAAGGCCACCACGGACTTTGAGTATCTGTTCCCCTTTGGCTGGGGCGAGCTGTGGGGCATCGCGGACCGGACGGACTATGACCTGACCCAGCACCAGACCTTCTCCGGGGAGAAGATGGAGTACAAGGAAGAGGGCATGGACGAGGGCTTCGTCCCCTACGTCATCGAGCCGTCCCTTGGCGCGGACCGGGTGATGCTGGCCTTCCTGATCGACGCCTACGACGAGGAACAGGTGGGCGTGGACAAGAAGGGCAACCCGGACGTGCGCACGGTGCTGCACCTGCACCCCCAGCTGGCGCCCTATAAGTGCGCGGTGCTGCCCCTGAGCAAAAAAGACGTGCTGTCCGGCCCGGCCAAAGAGCTTTATGCCAAGCTGGCCAAGGAGTTCTCCTGCGACTACGACGAGACCGGCTCCATCGGCAAGCGCTACCGCCGCCAGGACGAGATCGGCACGCCGTTTTGCGTGACGCTGGACTTCCAGACCGTGGGCGACGGGGAGATAGAGGCCGACCACTGCGTCACCGTCCGGGAGCGGGACAGCATGGAGCAGGTCCGCATTCCCATGGATCAGGTGGCGGATTATATCGCCCGGCGCGTTAAGTACTGAATCCGTGGACGAGGAAAAGAAGCCTGTTGCTCAGGAGCCAAAGCTCACCGCCGGCCAGGCCTTTGTCAAGTCCATCGGCCCGGCCGGGTGCGCCATGTTCCTCATCGTGTTCGTGCTGGCCACGGTGCTGTGCTTCACGGTGGGCCGCGACCCCATCCCCGGCTATACCCCGCCGGAGCGGGCCAGCTATGAAAACGACCTGCCACGGCTGGCAGACATCTTGGAGGAACAGGTCTTCCCGGCCCTGCCGGAGTACGAGATGACCGCAGCCGTCACCGGCGACACGGTCACCGTGACGGTCACGGAGGGCAACTTCGCGGCGGCCCGGGCCGCCATACTGCGGTATTTCCCCGACGACCTGTTGGAATTTTCAGAAGGGGGCTGACAAGCGTGAAGATCAAGATCGCGGCGGCCGCGCCGGAGCTTCTGCCCGGCCAGCCGGGCCAGAATATGGCAAACGTCCTGGCGGCCATCGACAGGGCACGCAATGACGGGGCGTCCATTCTGGTGCTGCCCGCCGGTCTGCCCGAGGACATGAACCGGGGCGCCATCGAGCGTCAGGCCGGAAAGATGACGGTCTATCCCATTATGGAGCCCTCTCTGCCCCGGGAAGAGCTGGCCCACCCCCACCCGGAGCTGAAAATTTTGTGCTGCTCGTCGGACACCCCCGCCACGGTGTCCTCCCACCTGGAAAACATCAACCTGGCGGGGCTTGCCAGCCACGAGAATATGGCGGTGGTGGCCCTGGCCTGCCCCATGGGGGGCGACGGCGGGACGCTGTACACCGGCCAGTGCGTCATTGCCCAGAACGGCGCCATTTTGCAAAGCGACGACGGCTACGTCTTCGCCCGGGTGAGCATACCCAGCCGGGAGAAGGCCGCTCCCGAGGAGGGTCTGGTCACCGACCAGCCCCAGACGCCGTGGACGCCGCTGCCCGAGGAGCTGCCACGGGTGGTGAAGCTCCAGGGCGAGGGGCTGGCCCGGCGGATGAAGCGCCTGGGTGCCACCCAGCTCACCGTACATATCGACAGGACGGCCCCGTCCCTGCTGGCGCTGACGGCGGCTGTCACGGCGGTGGATAAGCTGAAGCTCTCCCGCAAGAACATCCACGTCACCGCCGACGGCAACCGGGCCCACCAGATCGCGGCGGCCTTCGGCGTCACATTGGGCGGGCAGGGCGGCCTTGAACTGGACAACACCGATCTCACCGCCCGTGTGCTGGACGGGATAACGCCGGAGGGCTACGCCGTGAACGCCACGGTGCCCCGGAGCGTGGCCCGGCTGGCCATGCGCTGGTACGCCAACACCTGCGGCGATTTAAATCTCTCCCAGCCCATCCGCTCCATCGCACGGGACGACGACGCCGAGCCCTGGGAGCTGTACGATTTTCTGCTGCACTTCTCGCTGGTCTACGACCTGCCCAAGTGGACCCAGGCAAGACTTTTGGAGGACACATTTGAGCAGGACTACGATCTGGCGGATATCCAAAAGGTCCTGGACCGGTTCTTCGACGTGTACCGACGGCCCGCGCCCTGCGACGGCCCTGTGGTATTCTCCACGGACATCGTTCGGGAAGCCAGGGGATAAAGAGAGATAAAACCAGGCTGTCAAAACGCATGTTTGACAGCCTGTGACTTTATTTGCCCGAAAGGGGAGCTATACTTATGCGAAAGATACTGGCCTTTCTGCTGACCGCGGCCTTGCTCGCCACCCCCGCGCTGGCCGACGGCGGATGCGAGCACGAGTTTAACGAGACCGTGCTGCGTCCGGCCACCTGCGTGGAGGCGGGACTCGCGGCCTATACCTGCGCCAAGTGCGGCTATACATACACGGCTGAACTGCCGGCCACCGGGACCCACACGCCGGAGGATGCGCCGGCCACCTGCACACACAGCCAGGTGTGCGTGGACTGCGGCAGGATACTGGTCCACGCTATCGGCCACGACTACGCCTACCAGTACGACGCCGAGCGTGACGGCGACGGGAATTTCACCGCCTTCGGCACCTGGAAGTGTACCAACTGCGGCAGGGTTTTACCGGCCACCGAGGGCAACGCGGAATATTATTACAGTCTGCCCGAGGCGGAGCAGGCGATGGCGTCTCTCGCCGCCCCCGAAACGGCCTCGCCCACCGACGCGGACCCCATCGACCCGGCCACCGACACGGACCTGGATAGCGACGCGCCGGCGCCCGCGGCGGAGGATGATGACGATAAGGAGAACGACGACGGGCTGTGGCTCGCCATATCCGCCGCCGTGCTGACCGCCGTGGTGGCGGAGGCGGTGATACTGGTGCTGTCCCTGCGCAAAAAAGCACACGAGAGATGACCATGTTTCAAAACCGGAAGTTTACTTATTACGCCCTGACGGTGTGCCTGACGGGGCTGGTGTACACGTTTTTGTGTACGGCGCTGCTGGACGGTCAGGGCCAAATTATCCGTGCGTTCGTGGGCTGGTCGCCGGAGGAAATATCCCTGCCCGTGACCGTGGGGCGCTTTCTGGCGGTACCCATGGCGGTGCTGTGCTGCCGGGCGTTTGCCCGCTCCGGCGTGCGCGGGAGCCTCATTATCTGCTCCGCCCTGGCGGCGCTGGGGTGTCTGGGGCTGGTGTGCAGCGGCGCGGTGAGCGGGCGATATTGGCTGTTCGCCCTGTCCGCGGCGGTCATCCCCTGCGCATGTGTGCTCGTCCAGCTTGCGCTGGCGGCCCTTTGTACCCAGTGGTTCATCCGCTTTCGTGGCCGGGCCCTGTCCGCGGCGTTTCTGGGCGGGCCCTTATTCTCCGCCGTGGGCGCCGCCGCGCTGGTCAACTTCGTGGGCGTGGCGCTGGGCGGGGATTATAGGCCCTTTTACCTGGCCGTGGCGGTGCTTTTGGCGCTGCTGGCGCTGGTGGCCCGGTATCTGCTCCGGGACAGGCCCGAGGATGCCGGCCTCTACCCGGACGGGGAGGGTCGCGCCCCCGCGGGCGAGGGGGACGGCCCTGCGTCCCTGGCAAGGCTTATGCGGGACGGGAGGCTGTGGCTGGTGCTGCTGGCCGCGTTCATGCTGGCCTTCGCCGCCGCGGGTGTGCTGGAATTTCTGGAGGGCCGTCTGCTGGCAAAGGGCGGCGGGCCCACGCTTTTGAACCGGGCCGCGCCATGGCTGGCCCTGGGGGCCATTTTGTCCATCCCGGCGAGCTATGTTTTCGGCTGGCTCTGTGACCGGCTGGGCGCTGTGGGTACGGCCATACTGCTGGGCCTCGGGAACCTGGCGGCCATAACGCTGCTGTGGCGGTTTCCCAAGGAGATCGATTTGATGACGGGTCTGCCCCTGGCGCTGGCCGGGGCTGTCGTCGCGGGTGGGACGCCGGTGGTGCTGGCCACGTGCGTGGGCCGGGTGTTCGGAAGGATGAACGCGCCCGTGGCCGGACAGCTCATTTACCCCGCCGCGGTGCTGGCTCTGGCGTTGACCGGCCCGGCGGGCGCGGCGCTGGGCGGCGGAGAGCGCGCGCGGCTGTACGCAGTGCTGGCCGCCGCCGCGTGTCTGGGCGTGCTGGCATGCCTCGCGCTGTTGGCGCCGGGCCGGAAGAATAGACAAAAAGACAGGGAGTGAGTTCTATGTCCATCCGAAAAAACACACTGTTCACCGTGCCGCTTTTCTGCGTCGCGGCGGGCCTCGCCTGTTATTACCTGATCGTCTACGGCGTGGGCCGGTTCGTCGTCGCGGCCCAGCCGGACGGGACCCTCGCCGCCGACCCCGGCCGGGAGCTGCTGCTGTACGGTCTGGTGCTGGCCGCGTCGCTCGTCATCGGCCAGCGTTTATTCCGCCGGATGACGAAAAAGGAGATCGTCATCTCCGCCACCATCATCGTGGTCTTCCGGCTTCTCACGCTGGCACTGGACGCGCTTCTGGCCCCCACCGACCGCCTCGCCATGACATTTTTCTATCTCTCCCTGCCCGGGGAGTGGCACGCCCTCGTGCCCATGCTCCTGTACCGCCTGACAGGCAGCTTTGGCCTGAGCGCCGTGCTGGGCGCGTTCTCGCCCTATCTGCTGGTTTTGTTCGGCAGAAAGCAGGAATAAACGTACATATGCAACACCGCCGGGAGAAAATTCCCGGCGGATTTTCATACCATGTCGTGCGGTTCCGGCGCAAGCCGGGAGCACGACCGGTATCTTTTTGATATAACAGCGCGTAGCGTCTGTTATAGTCTCACTTCTACGGGTTCGTTGATCTCCATGCTCTCCGGCGTGACGCGGCAGTCGTAGGCCAGGATATGCACTCCGGCGTCGCGGGCCGCACGCAGGGCGGCGGCAAAGGCCGGGTCCGTTTCGGCGTTGGGCGCGAAATAGGAAACGCCCTCCATCTGGATAACGAACAGGATATAGCTCTCCCCCGGGAACGCCGCCAGCTCCCGCAGGTGCTTGGCGCCACGGGCCGTGGGCGCGTCCGGGAACAGCACCACGCCGTCCTCAATGGGGCCCCCACGCGAATCCAGCGTAGCGAATCGCGTGGGGAGAGGAGAAACCGCGGAGCACTCGAACTCCGGCGCTTGCGCCGGAGAGAGACCTGCGGAGCGAGTTTCGACGAGGGTTACGCCTTTTACTTCCAAAAGCGCCAAATCCGGCGTGAACGCGGCGATGTCAAACCGGCTGTCGCCGTATGTGTACTCGGGCCGTATGTCCGTGCCCGCCGGGAATAAATGCCCCGCCCGGAGCCACTCCAGCGCGGCGGCGTTGGGGGCCTGACTGTCCATGTTGACAAGCCGGCCGCCCTTTTGGACCGCCACCAGATCGTAGCGCGTTTTCCGGGCGGTATGCTCGCCCGCGTCGGATAGATACACAAGCGCGCCGGGGACCAGCAGCTCCCGGCACCGGCCCGTGTTCTTCACGTGTACCGTCTCGGTCCGACCGTCCAGCGCCACATGGGCGATGAACCGGTTGGGCCGGTCGATGAACCGGGCCGGGACGATTTTACTGTACCGCATAGTTGGCCGACTCCAACAGCTTTTTCGTGTATTCGTGTTGGGGGTGGTCGTAGACTTGGTCCACCGTCCCGCCCTCCACGATGCGTCCGGCCTGCATCACCAGCACCCGGTCGCATATGGAATACACCACGTTCAAATCGTGGCTTATGAACAGATAGCTCAGGTCCAGCTCCCGCCGCAGGTCCCAGAGAAGGTCCAGCACCTGGGCCTGGATGGTCACGTCCAGGGCAGAGACCGGCTCGTCGGCGATGATGAACCGGGGCCGCTGGATGAGGGCCAGGGCGATGGACACCCGCTGGCGCTGGCCGCCGGAAAGCTCCCGGGGCTTGCGCTGGGCGTGCTCCCGCTCTAATCCCACCCGCTCCAGCATGTCCAGCACCCGGCGCTTGCGCTCGGGTGCGTCGTATTTGCCGAAAATGCGCAGCGGCTCTTCCAGTATCCACCCCACGGTCCGGGCGGGGTTCAGGCTGGAAAAGGGGTCCTGAAACACCATCTGGGGCCGTTTGGTGTAATGGGTTATCATCCCGGACACGTTCTCCGGCGGGAGCATGCCAAGTATGGCCTTCGACAACGTGGACTTGCCGCAGCCGGACTCGCCCACCAGGCCCACGATCTGGCCCTGGTCGATGCAGAAGGTCACGTCGTGGACGATCTCGCGGCGCTGCTTCCGGCCAAATACGCCGCCGTCGGCGTAGCTGACGGTCAGGTGCTCCACCTGCAAAACCGGTTCACTCATGGCGTTTCCTCTTGGGGATGGCGGCGATGAGCCGCTTTGTGTACCCGTCCTCCGGCGCGGCGAACACCCGCTCGGTGTCCCCCCGCTCCACGATCTGGCCCTTGTACATGACGGCCACGCTCTCGCACAGCCGCCGCACCACGCCAAGATCGTGGCTTATGAGCAGCACGGCCACGCCGTGCTGCACGCTCACGGACTTCAAAAGCTCCAATATCTGCGCCTGGACGGTCACGTCCAGGGCCGTGGTGGGCTCGTCGCATATAAGCAGCTTGGGCCTTATGACCATGGCGGAGGCTATCACGGCCCGCTGGCGCTGGCCGCCGGAGAGCTGGTGGGGGTATTTTTCGTAGGTGACCTCCGGCTCGGGAAGGCCCACCTGCTCCATTGCTTCCAAGGCCCTATCCCGACGCGCCTCGGGGGACAGGTCCGTGTGTATCTTCAGCACTTCCTCCACCTGCCGGCCCACCTTCATCAGCGGGTTCAGGCTGGTCATGGGCTCCTGGAACACCACGCCGATGTCCTTGCCCTGGACCCGGCGCAGCTGCTCCCGGGAGCAGCACAGCAGGTCGTTGCCCTCAAAGAGCACCTGGCCGGACATGTTCACGTTCCAGCGCTCGATAAGCCCGGAAAGGGCCATGGCGGTGACGGTCTTGCCGGAGCCGGACTCGCCCACCAGCCCCAGCCGCTGGCCCGGTTCTATCGTCAGATCCACGCCCCGGACGGCCTCTTTCCCGGTGGAGAGGAATGTCACATGCAGGTCCCGTATGTCAAGAAGCGCCATGTTCGCCTCCCAACCCCTCGCTGAGAAGGCCGAAGCCCAATATCAGCAGGATGATGGCCGCGCCGGCGCCCAAGGCGTACCACGGCGCGGAGAGCAGATACCCCTGGGCCTCGTTCAGCATCCGGCCAAGGCTTGCGTCCGGGGGCTGGACGCCCACGCTCAGGTAGCTCATGGACGCCTCCGCCAGTACGGCGTTGTTGAAGCCGATGGCCACGGCGGGCAGCAGCACGGGGATGATGTTGGGCAGGATATGCAGAAACAAAATGCGCATATGGCCCGCGCCCATGAGCCGTGCGCTGGCCACGTAATCCAGGCTCTTTTGCCGCGCCACCTCCGCCCGGACCACCCGGGCGAAGCTGGGGATGAACAGCAGACCCAGGGCCAGAATGATCTTGTACTTGCCGGAGCCGAAAAGCGCTATCAGCACCAGGGCCAGCAAAATGCTGGGAAAGGCCGCCAGGGCGTCATTGAGGCGCATGAGGCACTCGTCCAGCCAGCCGCCGAAATAGCCCGTGAGCCCGCCCAGCACCAGGCCGGCGATAAGGCCGATGGCCACCGTGGCGGCGGCGATCAAAAACGTGGCGCCGGCCCCCTCGATGACCCGGGACAGGATATCCCGGCCGAAGTTGTCCGTGCCCAGCGGGTGGGACAGCCGGGGGGACAGCATCTTGGCGCTGCCGTCCATGGCGTTGGGGTCGTAGGGCGTCCACACCAGACCGATCAAAATAACGGCCAGCATGAACGCGGTGATAATGGCCCCCGCTGTGAAGTTTTTGTTATGTCTCAGCTTCATGATCTAACCAAGCCTTATACGTGGGTCTATGTATTGGGTAACGACGTCCGCCAGGTAATTCATGAACACCACGATGAACGCGATGATGACCACGATGCACTGGACCACCGGGTAGTCCCGGTTGCCGATGCTGGCCAGCAGCAGCCGGCCCAGACCCGGCAGGGCGAACACCTGTTCCACGATGATGGACCCGGCCACGATGTCCGCCAATGTCATGGCGAGAAACGTCACCACGGGCAGCACCGCGTTTCTGAGCACATGGCCCCGGATGACGCTCCAGCGGGAGTTTCCACGGCTGTACGCCGTGCGGACGTAGTCCTGACCCATCTGGCCGATGATGGACGAGCGCAGCAGCTTTGTGACCATGGCGGCCTTGGGGATGGCGATGGCCAGGGCCGGGAAGATGAGATAGCCCAGAAAGCCCCAAAAGCTCTCCTTAGGGCTTATGAAGCCTCCCGGCACGAACAGCTTCAGCACCAGCCCGAACACGTATGTAAATAAGATACCCAGAAAGAACGGGGGAATGGCCATGAACACCTGGTTCATGGCCACGCATACCCGGTCGAGCCGTCCGCCCTGAAAGCGCGCCAGCGTGATGCCAAGAGGGACGCTGACGGCGATGACCGTGAGCCAGGCCATCAGGCTCAGCGCCGCCGTGACGGCGCCTTTGCCCTCCATGACCTTATCCACGCCCATGCCGTAATTGTAGCTGACGCCCATATCCCCGGTGACGAAACCGGTGAGCCAATCCCAGTAGCGCACAAACACGTTCCTGTCCAGCCCCATCTCGTGCCGCAGGGCTTGTGCCCGCTCCGGGGTGTAATCATTGCCCAGAAGCTTGGAGGTGGGGTCGCCGGGGACGATCTGAAAGGCCAGGAACGCCAGCAGGGATATGAGAAGCAGGGTGACGACCAATATTCCTGTTTTTTTCAGTACATATCGCAATTTAATGCTTTACCCGTGTCATGCCACGCGGCACACGCCGGAAAGGTCCATCACGTACAGGGGATAGAACACGTATCCCTGGATGTCCGGCTGGGTGGCCACGAAGTCCGCCAGGTCCTGAATGTACACGTTGGCGGCATTTTCGGCCAAAATGGCCTGACACTGCTTGAAATACGCCGTCTGTTCATCCTCGTCCACGGTGGCCAGAGCGGCGGCGTAGGCCGCGTCATAGTCCTCGTTTACAAAGCCGATGAAGTTCTTGGGGCTGTCGGAGGCGAAGCGGGACAGCATCGCCGAGGCGGTCAGGGTGGAGGCGTCCATGCCGCATACAGTCGCCTCGAAATCCCGGCCCTGGTACACGTCGGAGTACCAGGCGGCCCACTCCACCTGCTGGATGGACGCGTTCACCACGCCGGTCTGGCCCAGCAGCTCCACGATCACCTGGGCCGCGTCCACATGGGGGGTATAGTTGCTGGGCACGGTGATGGTGAAGGTGAGGGGGTTGGACTTATCATAGCCGGCCTCGGCCAGCAGCGCCACGGCCTTTTCAAGGTCCGGGACATACGTGTCCGTCAGCCCAGCGTCAAAGTACTTGCCGAAGGCGGGGTACATGCTGCTGCCCACGGGGAAGCCGTGGCCGTCCCCGGCCAGGTCGATGACCGCCTGCTTGTCGATGGCGCAGCACAGCGCCTGCCGGACCCGTATGTCGTCGAAGGGGGGCTCGGCATTGTCCAGGTACAGCGCCTGGACCAGGTTCATGCTGCCCTCCAGAATGTTCAGGTCCGCCAGCTCCGCCACCTGACTGGCCTCCAGGTGGGCCGCCAGGTCGATGGCGCCGGAGCGCAGGCTCATGACCATGGTCTGGCCGTCCTCGATGACCCGCAGGGTGATCTTCTCCGCCTTGGCGGGCTCGCCCCAATAATCGTCGAACCGCTCCAGGACGATGTTCTCCTGCACCGAGCGGGAGACGAATTTGAACGGTCCCGTGCCGATCACGCCGTCGGCCGGGTCGCTGCCCTCGGGGATGATGGCGGCGGTGCTGTAGGCGGGAAACTCCACGTCGGGCGTCTTCAGTGTGACGACGACGGTATCGTCATCCGTGGCCTCCACCGACTGCACGCCTGCCAGGGTGGCCATCAGAGGCTCGCCCGTGTCAAGGCCCGCGGCCCTGGACAGGGAATAAACAACGTCCCCGGCCTCTACCGCGCTGCCGTCGTGGAACCGCACGTTCTTCCTGAGTGTGAAGGTGTAAACGTCTGCGGTGTCGTTGACGGCGTAATCTTCGGCAATGGCGGGGACGAGATCTCCTTGGGTGTCGGGCTTCAACAGCCCTTCATAAATGTTGAAAAGGACTTCTCTGGTTCCTGCCGACGACGAAGATACGTGCGGGTCAAGACTGCTGTCCAGGTCTGCGGCGATACCGACGGTGATGTTGCCGCCGGCGCTGCCGGTGGAGCCGGTCTCAGCGGCTAAGGCTGACTGGCCGCCTCCGAAAAAGAGTGCCGCCGTCATGAGCGCCGCCAATGCAAGAGTGAGGATGCGTTTTGTCATAGCAAAATTCTCCTTTTTTGGCTCCGTATTCAGTTTTCTCTTGGCGGGGAGAGCATAGCACATTTCCCGCCCGGGGTCAAGTGGAATAAAGAAGAAAAAGCCCCCCTTGTCAAAGGGGGGTGGGCCGCCGAATGGCGGCTCGGGGGGATTGCTGTACGTCTAAGTACAATCCCCCAGTCATGCTGACGCATGACAGCCCCCTTTAACAAGGGGGCCGTCCATAATGTAATATTTGATTTCTATATCTTCTTCATATACCGTGACGCGGCTTTGAGCATGAGGCGCTTCAAGCCCAGGTTGTCGAACTCGATCTCCACCAGGTGGTCCCCGCCCATGGGGGTCATCTTCACGATGGTGCCCTTCTTGAACGCGCTGTGCTCCACCCGGTCGCCCACGGCGAAGGTGACCTGCGGCTGGGCCTTTTTCGGCGCGGGCGGCGTCAGAGGCTTTTTCGGCGTCCTCTGCCAGCCGCTGCCGCCGCTGGACCGTGCGGCGGGCCTTGCCCGGCCCCAGCCGCCGTCGTCAACGCCCGGTACGTCGTCGAAGTCGAACCAGTCCCCCTGGGGTTTCATGTCCGCGTAGGGCCTATCGATGTGCTCCGACGGTATCTCGTCCACGAACCGGCTGACCCGGTGGGGGGCCGTCTGGCCGAAGACCATGCGCTGGCGGGCGCTGGTGATGAAAAGCCGCTTTTTGGCTCGGGTGATGGCCACGTAGGCCAGCCGCCGTTCCTCCTCCATCTGCTCCGCCTCGCCGATGGCCTGCAAGGACGGGAATACCCCTTCCTCCAGCCCCACGATGAACACGGTGGGAAATTCCAGGCCCTTGGCGGAGTGGATGGTCATGAGGGTGACGGTGTTCTCGTCCATGTCCACCGCCTGCAGGTCCGTGTACAGGCTCACCTCGTCCAAAAACCCGGCCAGGGTATCGTCCCCGGTCTGGCGCACGTGGGTGGCGATGAAGCTTTTCAGCTCCCGCACGTTTTCCAGCTTGTTCATGCTCTCGTCGTTGTGAATGCCCTCCAGCATCCGGGCGTAGCCTGTCTTGTCCAGAAGCGCGTCGTAAAGCGATTCCAGGCCCCCGGTCCGGGTCAGCGCCGACAGCTCGTTCATCATGGTCACGAAGGCCCTGAGCTTGTCCGCCGCGCGGCTCAGCTCCGGGAAATTATCGGCCATGGACAGCACCGTGAACAGGGGCAGACCGTTTTCCGCCGCGATGGCCCGGGCCCGCTCCACGGTGGTCGGGCCAATGCCACGGGCAGGGACATTTATAATACGGGCCAGGCGCAGGTCGTCCGCCGGGTTTAAAAGCACGAAGAAATAGGCCATCAGGTCCTTGATCTCCGCCCGCTCGAAGAAGGGGTTGCCCTTCACGATACGGGGCCGGATGCCGTGGCGCAAAAACGCCTGTTCCAGCGCACGGGATTGGGCGTTCAGGCGGTAGAGCACCGCGTGGTCCCGCAAATTGTCCCCCCGGTCCACGGCCTGAAGCACCTGCCGGACCACGTACTGGGCCTCGTCCTCCTCGTTGCGCGCCACGTACAGGGTGATACGGTCCCCGTCCCCGGCCTTTGTCCACAGCTTCTTGCCCTTGCGGCCCTTGTTATTGGCCACCACCGCGTTGGCGGCGGACAAAATATGGCCCGTGGAGCGGTAGTTTTGTTCCAGGCGGATGACCCGGGCCCGGTCGTACTGGTCCTCGAAGGACAGGATATTGGCGATGGTGGCGCCCCGGAAGGCGTAAATGGACTGGTCGTCGTCGCCCACCACGCAGATATTCTTGTGGGCCCCGGCCAGCATGGTGGCCATCAGGTATTGCAGGTTGTTGGTGTCCTGGTACTCGTCGATGAGCACGTATTTGAACCGCCGCCGGTATTTTTCCAGCACGTCGGGAAACTCCCGGAAGATACGCACGGTGTTATAGAGCAGGTCGTCGAAGTCCATGGCCCCGGCCTCCATGAGCCGCCGGGCGTATTCTTTGTAAAGCTCCGCCACGCCCCGAAGCCGGATGTCCCCGCTCTTTTCCGCCTCGGCCGCAAAGTCCCCTGGCGTTTGCAGCCGGTCGCGGGCCTTGTCCAGGCAGCCCAGCACCCACCGGGGCGGGTACATCTTCTCATCCTTGTTCTGGTCCTTGATGATCCGCTTCATCACCGTCACCCGGTCCGCCTCGTCGTAGATGGTGAAGCTCTCGGGATAGCCCAGCAGCGACGCCTCCCGGCGCAAAATGCGCACGCATGCGGAGTGGAACGTCCTGGCCCAGATATCCTCCGCCGCCTCGCCCAGCATGGCGCTCAGGCGGTTTTTCAGCTCGTCGGCCGCCTTGTTGGTGAAGGTGATGGCCAAGATCTGCCAGGGGGCCACGGGCTCGTACGCCGCGGCCAGCTCGGCGGCCTGACGGCATGTCTCGTCCCCGGCCAGGTATCGGCGCATGAGCTCCAGCTTTTCCTCGTCCGCGTCGGCGGGCAGCGCGTCGCAGTCGGAGGCTTTGCCGTATTTCATGAGGTTGGCGATGCGGTTGATGAGCACGGTAGTCTTGCCGGACCCGGCTCCGGCGAGAATGAGCAGCGGCCCTTCCGTGGCCATAACGGCCTCGCGCTGGCGTTCGTTGAGCCGGGGGAAGTTTTTCGCGATGACCTCCCGCCGGGCGTCTATGTAGTTTTTTGTAAATTTGTCCATGAGCGCAGTATAGCATAAAAAAAGGCGGGAGGAAAGTCCTCCCGCCGGGATATGGTCTGTGGTTTAGCCGTGGGTGTTATAGTGCAGGGAAAGCATGTTCATGGCCTTGAACAGCTTGTGGCAGTACACCAGCGGGCCAACGACGATGAGCGTGCCGAAAAAGCCCCAGCCCCAATAGGTCCCCGCGCCGAAGCGGTAATAAACGCCCCGCCTTCTAAGCTCGCCGCCGATACGGGCGGACAGCTTGTGATACCACACGATAAAGCCGATGCCCAGCGTCAGCCAGCCCACCAGAAAGACCAGCAGACAGTAATGCATCGTCTTTTTCCCGTCATACCGTCCGGCGATGATGTTGATGTCGGTGGATATGGACGAGAACAGCACGAGCCCGTAGATGCCGAGGGTGAGGATGGAGAGCAGTATGTACTTGAGCAGCCCGCGGTTCGTCTTCAGCTGTCCCACGGGGGCCTGAGAAGGTCGATAGTCTATGGGAACACCTCCTTACTTCTGGGTCGCCACGTCCAGGAGCATCTGGTCGATGCGCAGCATCGCCTGGGTGAGATAGGCGTTCTCCGCGTCGGTCAGGTCCTGCTCGTCCATGTCGTCCAGCTTCTGCATGGTGTCCGCGTACTGTTGCAGGAAGGAGAGATAGGACCCCATCGCGCTTAGGTCGTTGGCGTCATAGCTGGCCATGAAATCCACGTATTCTTTGAAAAATTCCTCGTAGCTGTCGATGGCCTCTTTGATCTCCGGCCTGATGCTGTCGTCGGCCAAGGGCGTCTCTGCGGGCGCGTCCGTGGGTTCGGGTGTCGGCGTGTCATGGTCCACACCGTTCAGCTTGTCCTCCAGCTTGTCAAAGCCTTCCTCGATGCTGTCAGCCGCGTTATTGAGCTTATCCTCCAACGCGTCCGCGCCGGCCTCTATTTTGTCGGCGGCCTTGTTGATCTTCTCTTCCAGCTTGTCCGCGCTGCACCCGGCCAGGACCAGGGTCAGGACCAGGGCCAGCGCTCCAAAACATGCCTTTTTCATGTTGTTTTACCTCCCGCGTCACTTCAGGCCGTCGTTCAGCATGTCAGCCGTGTACGGCGTGCCGGCAATGGTGATGACCAGGTTTTCAGCGCCGCCTTCAAACACATACTTGCCAAGCTCCGTCAGACCGTCGCCGATGGTGACTTCGGCCAATTTATTGCAGTACTCAAAGGCATAATCGTCGATCACAATCTCGTGGTCCGTATCGTCACTGTCGCAGATGCTGACGGACACCAGGTCCTCGCAGCCGTAAAACGCATTTTCGTTCAGGGTGACTTCGCCGCAGTCGATCTGCACGTTCTCCAAATCTTCACAGGACGCAAAGGCGTATTCCTCCGCAGCGAACGATCCGCCGGTGACTGTGAGGCTCTTCAAAGAGGAATACTCAAACGCACGTTTGTCCAGCTCCGTTTGACAATCCGTCATTTCAACCTCCGCCTCATCGCCGCAGCTATAAAGGGCATTCTCTCCGGCGGAGATCACACTGTTGACAAACTTGATAGATGCCAAGTCCTCGCAACTGCTGAAAGCATATTCCTCGATCTCGATGTCCGTATCCGTCACGGCGAGGCTCACGATCTCGCTATACTCAAAGGCACGTTTATCCAGCGTCATCGTGCAGCCGGTCATCTCCACCGTCGCTTTATCACCAAAGCTGTAAAACGCATTCTCGTCCATCACGATATCGCTGTCCGTGAACACGACGGACGCCAGACCGTCACAACTGCTAACGAGATATTCCCCAAACTCCAACTCGCACCCGCTAAAAGAAATGCTTACAATGTCGGCATATTGAAATTGCCGGTCGTCCAACGAGCCGGTGCAGTTGACGAAAGACACCTCCGCTTCGTCGCCGCAGCTATAAAAAACATTTTCTCCGCTGGTGATATCGCAGTCCTGTATCGTGATGGACGTTAAGTCCTCGCAGGAAGAAAAGGCGGAATCGTCCAGGACCGGCGTGCCGCCGATGATGTTCAGCGTCTCAAACTCGCCAGACTGGAACGCCCGCTCTCCCACTTCATACTCATAACCGGCCAGCGTAACGCTGTCCACATCTTCCAGATATTCAAAGGCTCGGGGCGCGATCAGCGTTACCGTGTCCCCGGCGGGGCTGGTTGTCGGGATGACGATATCGGTATCTTTGCATACGCCGATGCTCAGAATGGTGCAGGTGCCGTCGCCGTTGCTCTCAAACTCCAACCCCTCCGAGGGCGTCAGGTCGATCTCCGCCGTGTCCTCTTCGGCCGCCAGGGCCGGGAACCCGGCCAGCGCCAGGACCAGGGCGACAGCCAGTATGAGCGCTATCGTTTTTTTCATAGTTCATCTCTCCTTCTTGTTATTTGTTTTTCGCCGACAGTACGGTCCGGGAGCGGGGACAGCCGCCCCCGGACTTTCCTGCCGAGACAAACAAAAGCGGTGCAGGGAACCGGTTCCCTACACCACAAGAAGCCACACAGCCTCGTACTACCCCGCCCTTGAGTTTCCTCACAAAAGCGGATATAATACGAAACGGTGCAGTTATTCTGCTGTGTGGGAGAACGAGCCTCTCCTGCATAGGGGCGTGGGGTGGTCGCAACACCCCGCGCCCTGCCTTCATTCATCTCGTGTCCCTATTATATCTCTCTCACCCCCTTAGTGCAAGCAGTTTTTACACGGTCCGCCTGTCCACGGGCCGTGCATTTTGTTTGCTATCGCTCTTGCAAACAACACGAGCCTCTCCTATAATAACATGTGTTTTTTACGCGAATCGCGGCAGACTACGAGCCTCTCCTATAATGACGTAGGATTTTTGCGCGGATCGCGGATCGACAGGGAGGCGGCGGACGTGTTCACAAAAAAAGAGATACGGGCGCTGCTGTGGCCGCTGGTGGTGGAGCAGGTGCTCACGGGGCTGATGGGCGTGGCGGACACGTTCATGGTCTCCAACGTGGGCGAGGCGGCCATATCCGGCGTGGCGCTGGTGGATTCGCTGAACGTGCTGGTGATGAACTTCTTCTCCGCCCTGGCCGCCGGCGGCACCATCGTCTGCTCCCAGTACATAGGCCAGGAGGACAGAGGCCGGGCCAACCAGGCGTCCAACCAGGTCATGGGCGCGTCGCTGGCCCTGTCGCTCATATGCTGCGTGCCGCTGGTGGCCCTGCGCCGGCCGGTGCTGGGCCTCATCTTCGGCCGGGTAGAGGCCGATGTGATGGACGCGGCGGAGGTGTACCTGCTGGTGACGGCCCTGAGCTATCCGGTGCTGGCCCTGTACTCGGCCAGCGCGGCATTGTTCCGGGCCACGGGGGACTCCCGCCGGCCCATGATCGTGGCGCTGATCGCGGACATTTTGAACATCATCGGCAACGCGGTGCTGATATTCGGGTTCGGTATGGGGGTGCTGGGCGCGGCGCTGGCCACGCTGGCAAGCCGGGTGGTGAGCTGCCTTATCATGCTCCGGTACCAGGCAAGGCCCGGCCAGATCATCTCTCTCGGCGGACCGCGCAGCTATCTGCCGGAATGGACCATGCTCCGGCGAATCATGCGGGTAGGGCTGCCGTCCGGCATCGAAAACGGCATGTTCCAGTTCGGCAAGCTGGTGGTCCAGTCCACCGTGTCCATGCTGGGCACCACCGCCATCGCCGCCCAGGCCATCATCGCCGTGCTGGACTCCTGCCAGGGCATGCCCGGTCAGGCCATCGGCATCGGCCTCATCACCGTAGCCGGCCAGTGCATGGGCCGGGGTCGGCCCGACGAGGCCAGGCGGTACATGCTGCTGTTCACCCGCATTTCCGTGGCCATCGCCCTCATCACCGGCGGCGTCATCAGCGGCGCCGTGCCCTTCATCACCCGCCTGACCGCCCTCACGCCGGAGGGACGGACCCTGGTGTGCCAGATCACCTGGTTCGTGGCGGCGGTGCGCGTGTTCTTCTGGCCCAACGCCTTCACGCTGCCCAACGGCCTTCGTGCGGCGGGGGACGTGTCCTACACCATGTGGGTGGGCACGGCCAGCATGTGGGGTCTGCGGGTGGCGCTGAGCTGGTACCTGTGCCGGTACACGGGCGTGGGCCTGTGGGGCGTGTGGATCGGCTGGTGTACCGACTGGGTCCTCCGGGCGACGATGTTTAGACTGCGCCTGCGGGGGGAAAAGTGGAAAATGCATAATGTTTTGCGATAGTCGTTTGAAAGGCAGAGCCTTTCAAACGAGAAGGCTGCGGCCCGCTGCAGCGCAAAGCGCCCCCATCCGATGGATGGGGGCGTTCACGTTTGCGGGCCGAGAAGAATGATTTCCGACGTACACGCCGCCGGAAATCATATCCCACTCCATTTGCGCCTGCGGGCGCAAACTCTGCGAGGCTTTCAGGCGATGGCGGTGACTTCGTAGTCCTGGTCCTCCACGGCCTTTTTGAGGGCCGCGTCGGACACGTCGCCGGTCAGGGTCACCACGGCGGTGCCCTTCTCGTGGCTCACGTCCGCGCCGGCCACGCCGGGTACGGCCTCCAGAGCCTTCTTCACCCGCGCCTCGCAGTGGCCGCACATCATGCCGGTGATGTTCATCGTCTTTGTCATGGTAGCATTCTCCTTTTCATTTTGCAATTGATTTATGAGTTCCAAATCAATGGTCTCACGCTTTGTCCTGTGGTCGTGCTTTGGGTCGTGCATTTTGAAGAAGTTCAGGCGCAGGGCATTGGTCACCACGCAGAAGCTGGAAAGGCTCATGGCCGCCGCGCCGAACATGGGGTTCATGGTCAGGCCGAACCGGACGAAAAGCCCCGCCGCCAGGGGGATACCGATGGTGTTGTAGATAAACGCCCAGAACAGGTTCTCGTGGATGTTGCGTAAGGTCGCCCGGCTGAGCCTGATGGCCGCGGGTACGTCGGTGAGCCGGCTTTTCATCAGCACCACGTCGGCCGCGTCGATGGCCACGTCCGTGCCCGCGCCGATGGCCATGCCCGTGTCGGCGGCGGTCAGGGCCGGGGCGTCGTTGATGCCGTCGCCCACCATCAGCACCTTGCCCTGCTCCTTGAGCTTTTGTATGACGCTCTGCTTGCCGTCGGGCAGCACCCCGGCCACCACCGCGTCCACCCCCGCCTGGGCGCCGATGGCGTCGGCGGTGCGCGCATTGTCGCCGGTGAGCATGACCACCCGCACGCCCATGTTCCGAAGCTGCCTTATGGCCTCCGGGCTATCCTCCTTCATCACGTCCGCCACGGCGATCAGGCCCAGCAAGGCCCCGTCACGGGAGAAAAAGAGCGGCGTCTTGCCCTGGCCCGCCAGGCCCTCGGAGGCGGCTTTCAGCTCTGCCGGTATCTCCGTTCTGGCAGCCATAAAGCTGTAACTGCCGCCGGTGAGGACGGAACCCGCCAGCTTGGCCGTCAGGCCGTTACCGGGCAGGGCCTGAAAGTCCGTGACCGGCTCCGCCGTCAGCGCTTCCGCCGCCGCACGGTCGTTCACCGCACGGGCCAGGGGGTGCTCGCTCTGCTTTTCCAGGGCGTAGGCCAGGGCCAGAAGCTCCCGCTCCGTCATGCCCGCCGCGGGCAAAATATCCGTCACCTGAGGCTGGCCTTGAGTGATGGTGCCAGTCTTGTCCAGGACCACGATCTGGGTGCGGCCCGTGGCCTCCAGGGAGGCGGCGGTTTTAAACAGCACGCCGTTTTTCGCGCCCACGCCGCTGCCCACCATCACCGCCACCGGCGTGGCAAGGCCCAGCGCGCATGGGCAGCTGATGACCAGCACGGAGATGCCCCGCGCCAGGGCAAAGCCAGCCGACCTTCCTATCAGCAGCCACACCGCCACCGTGACGGCGGCGATGGCGATGACCGTGGGGACGAAGATGCCGGACACCTTGTCCGCGACTTTCGCGATAGGGGCTTTCGTGGCCGCCGCGTCGCTGACCATGCGGATGATCTGGCTCAGGGTGGTGTCCTGGCCCACGCGGGTAGCCCGACAGGTGAGAAAGCCCGACTGGTTCAGCGTGCCCGCCGAGACCGTGTCGCCGGGGGCCTTGTCCACGGGGATGCTCTCGCCGGTCATGGCGGACTCGTCCACCGCGCCGGAGCCCGATTCCAGCACCCCGTCCACGGGTATATTCTCCCCCGGCCGGACCACGAACACGTCCCCGGCCCGGACCTGCTCCACAGGCACGCTGACCTCCACGCCGTCCCGCAGGACGTTGGCGGTTTTAGGAGCAAGCTTCATCAGGCTCTTGAGCGCGTCGGTAGTCTTGCCCTTGCTGCGGGCCTCCAGCGTCTTGCCCACGGTGATCAGGGTCAAAATGGTCGCCGCGCTCTCGAAATAATACTCGTCCATATAGGCCATGGCGGCGTGAGGGCCGTCCGCCATCATGGCGGAGCTGGCCGCAAACAGGGCCCACAGGCTGTACCCGAAGGACGCCGTGGCACCTAACGCCACCAGCGAGTCCATGTTGGGCGCACGCCGCCACAATGCGCCGTACCCGGAGATGAAGAACTTCCGGTTTATCACCATGATAACGGCCGTCAGCGCCATCTCGTATATGCCCATGGACACGATGTTGCCCGCCAGAAACCCCGGCAGGGGCCAGTGCCACAGCATGTGCCCCATGGACACGTACATCAGCGGCAGCAGCAAGAGCACGCTGGCGATGAGCCGCCGGAGCATTTTCGGCGTCTCCTTATCCTCCAGCGCGTCCGCGCCGTCGCTGGACGGCTCCGCTTTTGCGCCCTTCAAACTCGCGCCGTAGCCAGCGTTCTCCACCGCCTTTATAATGGCCGCGGGGGATGCCGTGCCATCCACGCCCATGGAGTTGGTCAGCAGACTCACCGCGCAGTCCGTCACGCCCGGTACCTGGCGCACCGCCTTCTCCACCCGGGCGGAGCAAGCCGCGCAGCTCATGCCCGTGACCGCATACTGTTCCATATTTGCAAATGCCCCCTCACTTCATCAGCTTTTGCAGCGTGGCCACCAGCTCGTCGATGACCTCGTCCTTGCCCGCCCGGATATCCCGGGCCACGCAGCCGTGGATGTGGCTGGACAGCAGCTCCCGCTCGAAGGCGTTCACCGCCGCGCCCACCGCCGCCGTCTGCACCAATACGTCCGTGCAGTAGGCGTCCTTCTCTATCATGCCCCGAATGCCCCGGATCTGTCCCTCGATCCGGTTCAAGCGGTGTATCAGCTTTTGCTTTTCCTGCTCCGACCGGTCCGTGTGCTTTTCGCCGCAGCAGCAGGTTTTCGTCTCGTCCATAGTCCGCAAGCCTCCTAAATACCCCCTGGGGGTATCCGTATCATATACCCCACCGGGGTATTTGTCAAGGGGCAATTGTAGATTTTTCCGCATTTTTGTGTTATTCTTGCGCGGAGCCAAGCGCGGCAAATCGGAATCTGAAAGATCGATGCAAAGAGCAGGGATAATTTATAGCGTGCCTGTGGGGTATATGTCCAGTGCCGGAACCGGCGCGTTTGAACACATGGAGAGTACAATGAAAACGATCATATTGAACGGGTCGCCAAGAGTAAATGGAGACACCGCGTTACTTGTTGAAAAACTGGTAAATGCGCTGAATGGTGAAAGTCATATTGTAAACGCGTATAGATGTAATATCTCGCCTTGCATGGATTGCAGATTTTGCCGGGAAAATGACGGCTGCGCGATCCACGATGAAATGCAGGAGGTATATTCGTATATCCAGAAATGCGACAATATCGCAATAGCCTCCCCCGTCTATTTCTCAGAATTAACAGGCCGATTATTGGATGTAGGGAGCAGATTACAGAGGTATTTTTGCGCCCGTTTCTTTAGAAATGAGACCCCTATTCCAAAATCAAAAAAGGGAGCCGTTATACTTGTGGGCGGCGGAGACGGACATATGGAAAAGCCATATGAAACAGCCTGTACTTTGCTGCATCATATGAACTGTTATAATATTCATGATGTTGTGTACAGCCACAATACGAATGAAAGGCCCGCCGTTCAAGACGAAAAAGTTCTTTGTGGAATAAACAGCATCGTGCAGTTTTTTAGCAGTTAATGGTTATCGACCATGAAAACGCGAATCGTATCAAACTCAGCAGGAACATCGACCCGCCTTGCAATGAGGCCGGGAGCGTGCTATCCTTATACAAACACATGCAGGAGGCTGGAACATGAAAAAGAGACTTCTTATACTGGCGCTGGCAGCGCTTCTGTGCCTGAGCGGGTGCGGCAAAAAAGCGCCCGCCGAGACTGACGCGGCGAGCGACGACGGGACCGTTTATTACGCGGAAATAAATATCAGGGACTACGGCACCATCACGGTCAAGCTGGACCATGCCGCCGCGCCCAAAACCGTGGACAACTTCGTTTCCCTGGCCCAGAGCGGGTTTTATGACGGGCTGACCTTCCACCGGATCATGGCCGGCTTCATGATGCAGGGCGGCGACCCGGACGGCAACGGCACCGGTGGGTCCGACGAGACGATCCCCGGCGAGTTTTCCGCCAACGGCTTTGACAACCCCCTTTCCCACACCAGAGGGACCATCTCCATGGCCAGGAGCAGCGACCCGGACAGCGCCAGCTCTCAGTTTTTCATCGTCCACCAGGACAGCACGTTTTTAGACGGACAGTACGCCGCCTTCGGCGCGGTGACGGACGGCATGGACGTGGTGGACGCCGTCTGCGCCGCCGCAAAGCCCATAGACGACAACGGAACTATCCTGCCGGCGGAACAGCCCGTCATCGAGAGCATCACCATCACAACGGAGGAATGATTAATAACTTTCCTTATTCAATGGCCCCCTCTGACGAGGGGGCTGTCAGCGCTCCGCGCTGACTGAGGGAGAGAAAAATAACCTGTTACCCCCATGTAAAAGAACTTTGATAGACACCTCGCCGCTTTTCCCGTATGCTGGCAGGGCAAGGAGGCGCGGAACATGGAACTTGGCGGCCAGATACGAAAAAGACGGCAGGCCCTGGGCCTTTCGCAGGAAGAGCTTGCGGAGCGGGTGTACGCCACCCGCCAGTCTGTCTCCAACTGGGAAAACGACCGGACCTGCCCGGACATCAAAAGCCTGCTGCTGTTGGCGGAGGTTTTTTCCGCGTCCCTTGACGATCTTGTCAAAGGAGACATCGCGGAAATGAAAAAGCAGATCGACGACGAGGAAAAAGCGGCCTTCCGGCGGGACAGCGTTATTCTGACGGCGCTGTTCGCGGTCATGCTGGTCACATGCGTGCCGCTGGCGATGCTGTGGCGTTGGCGGGGCCTGGCAGTCTGGACGGTCCTGGCCGCCGTGACGTTTGCCTGGTCGCTCCGGGTGGAGAAGTGGAAGAAAAAATTCGACATCCAGACCTACAAAGAGATCGTGGCCTTCACCGAGGGCAAGCCCCTCACCGAGATCGAAAAGGCGCGGGAAGAGGGCAAACGCCCCTATCAAAAAGTCCTGCTGGCCGCCGGGTCCGGGCTGCTGGGCCTGGCCGTATCGCTGCTCATGCTGTGGCTCTGGCGGCGGTTCACGGCGGGATGAAACAGGGAGAGATAATATATGCTCTGTTCACTCTGTCCGAGAAAATGCGGCGCGAGCCGGGATGCAGCCCATCCCGGCTATTGCGGCGTGGGCTGGGAGCCGGTGATAGCCCGTGCCGCGCCCCACTATTGGGAGGAACCCTGTATCAGCGGCACACGGGGCAGCGGCGCCGTGTTTTTCGCCGGGTGTACGCTCCGGTGCGCGTTCTGCCAGAACGCCGATATCAGCGCCGGCGGCGCGGGCAAGGCCGTCTCCGTAGACCGGCTGCGGGCCATCTTCCGGGAGCTGGAGGAACAGGGCGTACACGACCTGAACCTGGTCACCGCCTCCCACTTTCTGCCCGCCGTGCTGCAGGCGCTGACGCCGCCGCCCGGCATCCCCGTGGTGTGGAACACCGGCGGTTATGAATCCCTCCCGGCCCTGCGGGCGCTGGCGGGGAAGGTGCAGGTCTATCTGCCGGACATGAAGTACATGGACGGCGCGCTGGCGGAGAGGCTCTCCGGCGCGGCTGATTACCCCGCCGTGGCGAAAGCTGCCATTTTGGAGATGTTTCGCCAGACCGGGCCGTACGTGCTGGACGACGACGGCATGCTCATAAAAGGCGTGATGATCCGGCATTTGGTGCTGCCGGGGGAGCTGGACAACACCTTCGCCGTGCTGGACTGGATACGGGAGACGTTTCGCGACGGGGACGTGCTGGTATCTCTCATGGGCCAGTACACCCCCAACGGGCGCGGCGGCCCTGACCGTCGGCTGACGGCGGAGGAATACCGGCGGGCCTGCGATTATATGGCGGCGCTGGGGCTATTGGAGGGGTACACCCAGGAGCTGTCCAGCGCCGAGGCGGCGTACACCCCGCCCTTCGACGGCACAGGGGTGTGAATATCTGTCTCTCCCTCCGACTCGCCCGCAAGGGCGAGCCATCCCCCTCGTCAGAGGGAGGCTGATTCTCTACCTGGGTATAGAATCTGGCCCCCCCTCTGATGGGCGTGCTTCGCAAGACAGTATGACCCCAGAAAAACGAACATCTTGCAACTGCCTTACAGAATTGGAATCGACAGAGCAGACAGCGGATGGTGCTAAAATGCGCCCTCCGCTGTCTGCTTTGAATTTGTTAAAAACTTTGAAGTATGTCACGCAATAGACCCCGCTTTTCGAGGTGTGCCATATACTACCCTTACCCCCCTGACTTTGGCACTCTGAAAGCCTTGCGCCGCAAGGGGTCTGACTGGCCAAAAGCGTTACATCGAACCCTCGTTTTCACTTGGCCGCACATATGGCGGCAAATGCTTAAATATTTTTAAGCATGTCCGCATATAGACCCTGGTTTTCCAGTGTCGCCATATACTACCATTACCCCCCTACATTTGCCGCGTTCAACCCCTTGCGGCAGAACGGGTCCAAGGCACTTAAATGCGGACATCGACCACTGATGCGTGAGGCAAGGAACAGATGCTAAAAAAGGCGCGGCAGCAGAAATGGCTGTCGCCCCTCTTACAGACAGGGAGAGCGGAAGCGGGCGGGGCTGTCAATGGCGGCTCGGAGAGCCGTTCATCTTGACCATTGACAGCAACGGCAGCTTCTGCTAGGGGTACTTGTACTGGAAGCGTGGTCGGGGCAGTGTTTCTGGCTCGTCATTTATCACCATCTTCATCTGTATGATGCTGACGTTATGCTCCTGCTTGCACTTCGGGCAAAAGAGAGGGAAATTCAGCAGGACCGAATCTTCATAAACCTTTATCCTCGTTTTGCTCCTGCAAACAGGACAATGCACCCATTTGGAAGTTTCATCGTTCATAATAATACACCTCATAGATAACGCTCTGCGTCATGCGTCCGGCTCTTTGCGGAAGGGTATTCTGCGCATTAATACTCTGCCGTATAATACTACGCCTGGGCAGTCCAAAGTTCGTGGTATTTTCCAACCGCGTCGGCTATGAGCTCCTCGTGGCGGCCCGTTTGGACAATCTGGCCCTCGTGGAACACGGCGATCTTGTCGCAGAAGCGACAGGAGGCCAAGCGGTGGCTGATGTAGATTGCGGTCTTATCGCCGGCTATGGCATTAAAGCGGCTGTAGACCTCGTACTCTGAAACCGGGTCCAGGGCGGCGGTTGGCTCGTCCAGGACGATGAAGGGCGCATCTTTATAGAGGGCGCGGGCCAAGGCAATCTTCTGGGCCTCGCCGCCGGAGATCTCAACGCCCTCCTTGTCGAAGTCCTTGTAGAGCGGCGTGTCGAGGCCCTTAGGCATCATCGCCTCCCGCCCGTCAAACCCGGCGCGCTTCAATCACTCGTCTGCACGCGCCCGGTCAAAATCCGTGCTGGCCGCCACGTTCTGGCCCAGGGAGATGGAAAAGAGCTTAAAGTCCTGGAACACCACGGAAAATAGGGACATGTACTCGTCGTAGTCGTACTTTTTTGTCAGCGTAGTCAATGCCATGCTGATCCATGATTTCAGTGACAATTCTATCCGAAAAATCAAAACGGACAAGGCGGACTCTCTCAAAATTGCAAACTACGCGCTGGCCTTCTGGCAGGATCTTCAGGATTACTCTGTAGAGGATGAAACCAGGCAAGAGCAGACAGCCGACGATGTGGAACGCTTCATAGCCCAGGCGCACAAATATGTTGGACTAGAAAACCTGACGCCGTATGCACTGCATGAGCTTGTAAAGGCCATCTACATAGAAGCCCCGGACGAGAGCAGCGGCAAGCGGCGGCAGAGCATCCATATCTCATACGACTTTGTGGGCTTCATCCCCATCCAAGAGCTTATGTAAGAGGAAATGGCGTGACACCCGCCACGCCATTCAAAAAATCACATCGTACTGTCTTATGACGCCCCCTCTGTCGTCGTCGCTCGCTGGGCTAGGTCGGGATTCGCCGCAAGCGGCAAACCCCGAGTAGCCCACGGCTCCTCCTCTCCCCAAAAGGCAAGCGTGCCTTTTGGGGACCCCAAGGGGCTGTCAGCGCTCTGCGCTGACTGGGGGAGAGATGATCATACATCCCCGCAGGGGTGGCGGTCAACGTGGTATCGCCTGACGGCGATATACGCCATTACAGGCGTTTTACATATACGTCGTCGTTGTTTTTCGCACGGCAGGCGGGGGCTTTTTCGTATCCGTGATGGACATAAAAGGCCGCGGCGGTGTTGGTGGTGAGAATGCTCGTGCGAATGCCTTTTCCCCGGAAATGATCCTCCGCCAGCGTCAGCAGTTCAGAGCCGACGCCCCGGCCCCTGGCCTCCGGCGCGACCCAGAACTCCCGGATGAAGCCGCAGGTCTCCTCGAAAAACCAGCTTGTGAAGGGGATGGAACAGAACTGGATGAAGCCCAGCAGGTCCCCGTCCCCGCCGGTGCGCGCAAAGGCGGCGTTGCCGCCCTCATTCATCTCCCGGAAAAGTCCCTCCCAGTCCCGCACGGTCACGCTCATCTCGGTGAAATACCGGCGAAAGGCCGCCTGAAAGGCCGGGTCGGAAAAGTCTGTCAGTCGTTCGATCATATCGATCCTCCATAATAATATTGGAGGGTCAGAGTTCGTGGACCCTCCGTACACGTCTCGTCTTCATAACGTATCACCCCTTTCCAAAGCCTTGGGAACAGCGCTGCTACTATAATGACATATCCCGCTCCGGTTTGCAAGCGCTCCCCGATTTCTCCCCCTTTCGCGGGTGGGACATTTTATAATGTGTCCATCCAAAGCGGCGAGGGGGAGTTTTTTTCTATGCCGATGCTGATGAAGACCCGCCGGAAGGCGGCCGAGACGGGGGTGCTGAGCCTGGCGCTGGACGAGATCGTGCCCAACCCCATGCAGCCGCGCCAGGTATTCGAACCCGAGGCGCTGGAGGAGCTGGCGGAGAGCATACGGCAGTACGGGGTGCTGTGCCCGCTGTCGGTCCGGCGCAGTGAGAACAACGGCTACGAGCTGGTGGCCGGGGAGCGGCGCTGGCGGGCGGCAAGGATGGCCGGACTGGACCGGGTACCGTGCCTGGTGCTGGAGGCGGACGGGCCGGAGGCCGGTCTGCTGGCCCTGGTGGAGAACATACAGCGCCAGGACCTGGACTTCATCGAACAGGCCCGCGGCATCGCCCGGCTCATGGAGGCCTACGGCCTGAGCCAGGAGGAATGTGCCCGCCGGCTGGGGAAGAGCCAGCCCGCCGTGGCCAACAAGCTGCGGCTGTTGAAGCTGCCACCGGACATACTGGACAAGCTGCGGGCCGCGGACCTGACGGAGCGCCACGGCCGGGCGCTTTTGCGCCTTCCGGACGATGACCTTCGCCGCAAGGCCCTGGACCACATTGTCGAGCACAGGCTGGCCGTGCCCGCTGCGGACAGCTACATAGACGCGCTGCTGGAACGTCTTGATAAACCGACGGCCCAACCCCGGACCCGGCTTGTGCTGAAAGACGTGCGGATATTTTTGAACACCCTGCAAAAGAGCGTGGACATCATGCGCCAGGGCGGCGTGGACGTGGGCCTGCGTCGGGAGCAGAATGAGAAGGAAATGGTGGTGACCATCCGTATCAAGCGGTAAAATTTCCCTTGCGGCCAGGTTTTTTGTGGGATACAATATAAGGGAGAACATAAAAAGAGAGAGCGTCCCATGCAAAAGGATAATTCCCTGATAAAAGACTACACATCCGGCCCCGTGACCCGGCAGCTGCTGGCGTTCGCGTGGCCGTTCATGCTGTCCAATCTCTTGCAGACCGCTTACAATCTGGTGGACATGGCGGTGGTGGGCCGGTACGTGGGGCCGGCGGGCCTGTCGGCCGTGGGCATCGGCGCGGACCTCATACATTTTTACACGTTTTTGTGCATGGGCTTTTGCAACGCCGGACAGGTGCTCATCAGCCAGTACGTGGGTCTGAAGGACCGGGATGGGCTCTCAAAGATCGTGGGGGCCATGTTCACGTTTATTTTAGGGCTGAGCCTGGTCATATCCGCGGCGGGGCTGCTGCTGGCGGGAAGCGTCATGCGCTGGCTGCACGTGCCGCCCGAGGCGGCGGTCTACTGCCGGCAGTACACGGACTGCTGCACGGCGGGGCTGTTCTTCCTGGTGGGGTACGTGATGGTGGCCGCCATATTGCGGGGCATGGGCGAGTCGAAAATGCCCATGGTATTCATCATGATCGCCTCGGCGCTGAACGTGGTATTGGACATCGTTTTTGTGTCCCGGGGCATGGGCCCGCTTGGCGCGGCGCTGGCGACGGTGATCGCTCAGGGCGTCAGCTTTCTGCTGTGCGTTTGCTATCTCTGGCGGCGGCGGGACCGTCTGGGCTTTACGTTCAAGTTCCGGTATTTAAAACCCGACCCGGCGAACCTGCAAAAGCTGCTCCGCCTCGGGGTGCCCATGATGATCCAGTCCTGCGCCATCAGCGTGTCCCAGCTATTCATGTCCAGCCGTATCAACATGTTCGGCGTCACCGTCTCCGCCGTGAACAGCGTGGGCGGCAAGCTGTCCACCGTGGCCAGCATCATCTCCCAGGCCCTGAGCCAGTCGGGGGCCACCATGGTGGGCCAGAACTTCGCCGCCCGGAAATTCGACCGGGTGAGCCGTACAGTCGCCACGGCCCTGGCGGTGGGCGTGAGCTTCGCGGCGGTTTTATCCGCGGTGATGATCGCCTGGCCGGAGCAGGTGTTCTCCCTCTTTGACGACGACCCGGCGGTGCTTGCCATGAGCCACAGTTATGTGCTCATAGCGGTGCTGAACTTCTTCGGCTTCGCCGTCCGGGGACCCAGCACGGCGCTGTGCAACGGCATGGGCTTTCCCGTGATGAACTTCCTTCTGGGCATGCTGGACGGCGTAATTATGCGCATCGGCCTGTGTCTGCTGCTGGCGGAAGTTTTTCAACTGGGCGTCACCGGCTACTGGCTGGGCGGGGCATTGGCGGGGTACGCCTTCTTCCTTGTCATGTGCCCCTACTTCCTGTCCGGCAAGTGGAAGAACAGAGCAGCCCCTGCAAAGGGCTGATTTTGCGCCTTTTATGGGAAAGGCACAAGAAAAACGGCGGTTTCTTGTCAGATTTCACAAATGAAATATTAAAAATTTGTTAAATGATGACCCTTTTCCAAGCTGGACAATGGGTTTTGGCGGGCGTATAATATGACGGAAAACGGGTCCGCGTATGCGGTCCGGGAAAAGATCAACTTTTATGAGGAGGAATCAAAAGTGATCAGTTTCATTCTCTGTCTTGCGATCCTCATCGGCGGGTACTTCACCTACGGCAAGGTCGTAGAGAAGACCTTCGCCCCCGACGACCGTGAGACCCCCGCCGTCAAGATCAACGACGGCGTGGACTATGTGGTCCTGCCCCAGTGGCGTCTGTTCATGATCCAGCTGCTGAACATCGCGGGCCTTGGCCCCATCTTCGGCGCGCTGCAGGGCGCTCTGTGGGGACCCATCGTGTTCCTGTGGATCACCTTCGGCACCATCTTCGCCGGCGCTGTGCATGACTACTTCTCCGGCATGATGAGCGAGCGTAACAACGGCGCCTCCATCTCCGAGGTCACCGGCATCTACCTGGGCGGCGTGATGAAGAACGTCATGCGCGTGTTCAACGTGGTGCTGCTGATCATGGTCGGCACCGTGTTCGCCGTCGGCCCCGCCGGCATCCTGGTGAAGCTCATCACCGAGAACGGCGGCAGCGGCATCGTTGCCAACACCATGTTCTGGCTGATCCTCATCCTGGTCTACTACTTCATCGCCACGTTCCTGTCCATCGACAAGATCATCGGCAAGATCTACCCCGTGTTCGGCATCTGCCTGATCATCATGGCCGTTGGCGTCGCCATCGGCATCCCCGTACATGGCTACAAGATCCCCGAGATCTGGTCCAACTTCACCAACCATCATCCCGCCGGCACCCCCGTGTGGTCGTTCATGTTCATCACCGTGGCCTGCGGCGCCATCTCCGGTTTCCACGCCACCCAGAGCCCTCTGATGGCCCGCTGCATGAAGAACGAGCATCAGGGCCACTTCGTGTTCTACGGCGCGATGGTCGCCGAGGGCGTTATCGCTCTCGTCTGGGCTGCCGCCGGCTGCTCCCTGTATGAGCTCAAGGACGGCCTGTCCGTCGCTCTGAACGACGTGATCGCCCAGGGCCAGCCCGCCGCCGTGTACGACGTCTGCTCCAAGACCATGGGCGGCATCGGCATCGCTCTTGCCATGCTGGGCGTCGTGGCCTGCCCCATCACCTCCGGCGATACGGCCTTCCGTTCCGCCCGTCTGGTGCTGGCCGACTGGTTCAAGCTGGACCAGGACAAGATGAAGAACCGTCTGTACCTGTGCGTTCCCGTTCTGGGCGTCGGCGCCTTCCTGGGCATCGGCAACAGCCTGGGCTGGTTCAGCTATCAGGTCATCTGGCGTTACTTCTCCTGGACCAACCAGACCCTGGCCATGATCGTGCTGTGGACCGCCTCCATGTTCCTGGTGAAGGAGAAGAAGAACTACTGGATCACCGCCGTTCCCGCCACCTTCATGAGCGCGGTGTCTATCACCTACTTCTGCGCCGGCTCCGAGTGCCTGGGCCTGAGCACCAAGATCGCCTACCCCGTGGGCATTGTCTGCGCCGTGGTGTTCTTCGGCATCTTCATGTTCGCCGCCAACAAGGCCAAGGCCGCTGTGGCGAAGTAATCATCCCAACATACCTGATCCGAACGGCGGAGGGGCCACGCTCCTCCGCCGTCCCCTTAACAGGGAGGAGTTTCCCATGATATTCAAACCCAAGCAGCTTGGCCGGATCGCCGTGGCCGACGATGTTGTCAAGGCGGAGAAAAAGTCCTGCCACCGCTACGGCCCCTGCGGCATCGGCAAGGAGCTGATCTTCCTGAACAGCTTCTATTTCGAGCGCCGGTTCTACCTGCCCATCAAGTCCGTCAAGCGCATTTTTAAGCGCGTGGCCATGAGCAAGGGCGGCTTCACCGGCCGGGGTGTGTTCGCCTCCATCCCCTACCTGGTGGTGGAGTACGACAACGGCCAGGTGAAGCAGTGCAACTTCAAGCGTGAAGACGACGTGGACAGCTTCCTGTTCGCCTTCAGCCGCGTCCGGCCGGACGTGCCGCTGCACAGCGTGGAGGCGGAGCGGAAGCTGCGGGCCAAGGCCGAGCGGGAGGCAGCCCGGTTTTTGAAGGAACTGACCCCGGAGGCCCAGGCCGCCTGGGACGAGCTGGAGCGGGCGAAAAAGGTCCTGGAAAACGACCCCGCCCGGTCCAACCGCCTGGCCCGCGCCGCGAAAAACAAGCGCCGCAACGACCAGGCCAACCCGGCCTATAAGTGGGTGGCCCTGGCCATCGTCATCGCCGGCGCCCTGGCCGCGGCCTACGGCGTGTACGCCCTTGTTACCCATGACAGGACCGGCATCTACTGGACGCTGCTGGGTCTGGCGGCCGTGTTCTTCTTCGCCGGGGCCCACGTGCTGCCCACAGCCAAGAACAACACCCGGACCATCGACCGGGAGTGGGAACAGGCAAGGGACGCCATGAAGGACTTCATCGGCCCGGACTTTCCCGTGCCGCCCCAGTACGCCCACCCCATCGTCCTGGACCGGATGATCCGCATCATCCGGGAGGGCCGCGCCCAGACCGTGGACAAGGCGTTTGACCTTCTAAAAAAGGACCTGCGGGCCCTCAATTCCTCCGTCCAGGTGGAGCAGGAGGAATACGACGAGGTGGTCCAGATCAAGCCCATATTCCTTCTCTGCAATTATGAGTAAGTACCTGGTCAGCGCGTGCCTCTTGGGCCACGACTGCAAATATAACGGCGGCAACAATGATAACGCCGCCGTCCGGGAATTTCTGCGGGACAAGGACTACGTTGTCTTCTGTCCCGAGCGGGCCTCCGGCCTGCCGGCTCCGCGTCTGCCCAGCGAGATACGGGACGATAAAGTCTACAGCAAGGCCGGCGACGATGTAACGGCGGAGTTCAACTTGGGCGCGGAAAAGGCCCTGGCCTTCTGCCAAAAGCACGGCGTGACCCACGCCATTTTGAAGGCCCGCAGTCCCTCCTGCGGCGTACATGCCGTGTACGACGGCACGTTTACCGGCCATGTGGTCCCCGGCATGGGCGTCACCGCCAGGCTCCTGGCCGCCAACGGCGTCGTCCTCATGGACGAGGAAGACATTTAAGAGGAAGATTTTAAACAGCCGCGGCTCCGCTCTTTTCGAGCGGGGCCGCGTTCTTGATTTTCTGCTTTAAAACGTTTATACTGTGCTTGCATCCGATTTGTTGGGAAGAAATACGGGCAGGATGGAGCGTTGCCATGGGGACGAACCACATCACCACCGTCCAGCCAATTGAATACGACGCCGTCCTGTATGGGCACATGACGCCTGCCGAGGCGGCCGCCTATCTGCAGGACGGCCGGGTGGTCCCCCGCTCCTTTGGGGAGACGCTTCGCCTGATGTACCCCTATGCCGACCTGCAAAGCCGGCTGACGGGGTTTTTTGCGGCCCAGCCTGGCGCGGAGGTGCGCGCCGTGCGCCGGAACGTCCGCAACTGGCTGGGCTCCCGGCACCGCCCCGCCGACCGGCGGGACGTGTTCGGCATCGCCTTTGCCCTGCGGCTGACGGAGCAGCAGCTGGACCATCTTCTGTGCGTCTGCACCGACTACGGCATCCAGTACCGAAACGGCTGGGAGGCGGTGTTCTCCTGGTTTTTGCGCAATGGCCGCCCCTGGCGGGAGGCGGCGGAGTTTTACGGCGCGCTGCCCGTGGCGCCCGGCCTGGACCAGGTCACCGGCCGGGAGGCGTCCCAGCTCACCCGGGAGATACGGGACGAGATGCTCCTGGCCGTCACCCTCCCGGAGCTGGAGGCGTGCTACAGGCGGAATCTGGACAAATTCGGCTCCCTGCATCTGCGGGCGTACTACTATTTCGAGCTCTATATGCGCCAGCTGATCCGGCCCGCGCCGCCCTGGGCGGACGAGGAGGAGCGGGATTACTCCGTGGAGACGGTGATGGAGACCTATCTCACCGTCCACATGCCCAGCGGCGCCAGCCGGAAGGGCTTCAGCGTGGTCCAGCGGCTGGTCAAGCAGAACTGGCCCAACGCCACGAGCCTGAAGAACATCCGCCTGCACAAGGAGGATGTGCCCCGGAAGCTGTTACTGCTTCTGTACGTGGTGACGGAGAATGTGGGCGTCCAGGACGGGCCCTACGACGAGGACTACGGGGAGGAGGACCTGACCGTCGAGGAACGGCTGGACGACCACTGGTGGACCCTGAACGCCCTGCTGGCCGACTGCGGCATGGCCCCGCTGGACCCCCGCAACGCCACCGACTGGCTCATCCTGTACTCCATGTGCGGCGACCCGGACGAGCCCATGAGCGACAGGCTGGAGCAGGTCATCAAGCACATGTTCAAAAACATCCGGGAATAACGGCAAAGAGATCCCGCCGGGAACGAGAGCGTTCCCGGCGGGCGTTTTTGTCGGCGGCAAAGGGGGCGCTATTCCACCAGCGTGGGTACCAGCTCCGCCAGCAGATGGGCAAGCTGGCCGTGGCCCTTGCGCGTCAGATGCATGTGGTCGATGGGGTTGAACTCACAGTCAACGGCGTCGGCGAAGTGGGCGCCGGTGAGGGCGGCGGCGTCTTTAAACGCGGCGGCCATCCCCAATGTCCGCTCCCGGCAGCCCTCGCCCATGGCCGGGTCGAAAAAGCCCTCCCCGATGGGCGGCGGCGCGACGACGAGCACGTTGGGCCCGTGAGCGCCCCAGCACAGGGTGTTTTGCGCCTGGCGGACCAGCCGTTGCATGGCCACGCCTATGGCGGCGGCGGTGCAGCCGAAGCGCTCCTTGGAGTCGTTGGTGCCAAGCATGATGACGAGAAGGTCCACCGGCTCGTGGCTGAGCAGGCAGGGGGTTATGTAGTCGGTGCCGGCCAGGTCCCCGTGGATGGGGTCGTCAAAGACCGTGGTCCGGCCGCCAAGCCCTTCCTCTAAAATGAGGTATTCGTCCCCCAACAGCTTTTGCAGCACGCAGGGCCAGCGCTCGTCCTCGTTGAAGCGGTTGCCGCCGTCGGCGGTGTCGCCGGGGTCGGCGCAGTACCCATGGGTGTTGGAGTCCCCGAAACAGACGATGTGTTTTTTCATGTGCAGCCTTAACCTCCAATTGCCGGCAGGCTGGCGGCCGCGGCGGACTGGCCCACCCGGCGGAACTTCTCGTCGGGCAGAGCGGGACGGATGGCCTGGCTCACGGCGGGGTACTCGTCGGCCAGCACGGCCTTGCACCGGCTGAGTATCAGATCGCCGCCCTTGCCGGACATGACCCGGCCCAGCAGCAGCACGTGACGGAATTTATACAAGTCGTAGTAATAGGCCAGCGCGTGGGCCAGGTACACGCCGATGGAGTCGTAAATTTTCGCGGCCCGCTCGTCGTCCGCCTCCATGAGGGCCTGGACGGCCTTCAGCTTTTGGGCGGGGGAGAGGCTCTCGTCCAGTTCGATGCCGGCGGCGGGGGCCAGCTTGATGACCGCGTCCTGGGAGAAGTACTTGACGCCGCAGCCGATGTCGCCGCTCCACTCGTCCCGCATGGAGCCGGGGTTTGCGTCCACGGGTACGAAGGCAAGCTCGTTGAGCCAGCCGGTGATGCACCCCTCGGCGTCCACATAGCCCACGGCCTCGCTGGTGCCCATGGCGATGCCCAGCACGTTGGGCTCGCCCAGACTCATCATGCCCGCCAGAGCCGACACGTCGCCGTCGTTGATGACCGCGTAGGGTATGTCGCCAAAGGTGTCCGTGATGGCCCGGATGTAGATGTCCTTGACCTTGGCGTCGAAAAGATCGTCGGGCACCTGCAAAAACAGGCTGGCCCGCATGGTGCGGTTGTTGATGTAGATGCCGGCGGAGGACACGCCCACCGCGTCCACACGGGGCATATGGGCCGCGGCGGATCTCAGGGCGGACACGATGCCCTCATAGTGATAGTCCGGGTCGGCGGTGATCTTGGGGTACCAGACCACCTCCTCGGAGTACACGCTCTCCCCGTTGACGACGGCGGAGACCTTACGGTCGGACCCGCCGGCGTCGAAGCCGATACGGCAGCCGTCCATGTGCCCGCCGATACGCTGGGGGCTGTCCTTGGCCTCGGGCACCTTATCCACGCGCACCACCTCGAAGGGGTGCTCGAACACGTGGGCCATAAAATGGTGGTCGAACTGCTGCTGGCCGTCGGCGGAATAGATGTTCTCAATGGCGGCGCAGACCGCCTCGCTGCCCGCCAGGTACACCCGGAAGCCGCCCTTCATCCACAGCAGCGTCTTCACGGTCCGCTCGATGTAGTACACGTCCGCGTCAAACATGTCTGCCGTGCCGTGGATAAAGGTCCTGTAAACGGCCATCTGGCCGTCGGCCCGTTCCACGGCGATGTCGAAGGGTTCTTTCGCTGTCTTGAGAAACGCCTCGTTGAAGCGGTTCAGAGGCAGAAATCCCGGGTCCAGGGAGGGGACGTTTTTGACGGATACTTCAATACCCAAATGGCGCATGGCAAGTCCTCCTTAAATATGGCGCGGCTTGTGGTTTTTGTCGAAAAGAAATAAAATTCCTTCCCTCTGTATTTAATAGGCTATCAGTTTTTTCTATATTGTCAAGAGAAAATTTCACATTTTTTCCTTGACGGGAGGTCGAAAAGCCCATATGATGGGACCATTGAAACCTGTTATCAGAAGGGAGAGCATGCCTCATGGATACTCATACGCAAGAACTTCGGTCCTACCGGGACTGGATACAGGGCGAGCTGCGCGCCTGCGTGGATTTCTGGCTGGCCCACGGCATGGACAGGGAGCACGGCGGGGTGTACACCTGCCTGGACCGCACGGGTCAGATCTACTCCACCGACAAGAGCGTGTGGATGCAG